>QANA01000045.1 GCA_003149735.1 Clostridiales bacterium
CTGCGATTGCGGAAGGATTGGCGATTGAGATCGCAGATGGCAATGTGCCGGAAATGCTGAAAAATAAGCGGGTAGTTTCTTTGGATTTGGCGGGCATGATTGCGGGCGCAAAATATAGAGGCGAATTTGAAGAGCGCTTTAAAGATGCCCTCAATGAAATGATTAAGGATGGCAATGTCATTCTGTTCATTGACGAACTGCATACCATTGTGGGAGCCGGTTCTGCAGAGGGATCAATGGATGCAGCCAATATGCTGAAGCCGATGCTGGCCAGAGGCGAGTTGCAGATTATCGGAGCGACTACGTTAGACGAATATCGTAAATATATTGAAAAAGATGCGGCTCTGGAGCGGCGTTTCCAGCCGGTACAGGTCGGTGAACCCTCGAAGGAAGAAACCCTGGAAATTTTGAAGGGACTACGCGATAAATATGAGGCGCATCATAAAGTGAAGATTACGGATGAAGCATTGGAAGCGGCTGTGGACCTTTCTTCCCGCTATATTACCGATCGATTCCTGCCGGATAAAGCGATCGACCTGATGGATGAAGCGGCGTCCAAAGTTAGAATTGCGATGTTTTTAACGCCTCCGGATATGCGGGAAAAGGAGAAAGAGCTGGAATCTATCCGCAGTGAAAAGGAACAGGCAGTGAATCATCAGGAATTTGAGAAAGCTGCTTCTCTGCGGGATAGGGAAAAGGCACTGTGCGAGGAAATAGAAGCAGAGAAAAAGGATTGGGAAAAACAACGCAGCGGCATCAAGGCAGAGGTGACCGAAGAAGATATTGCTACGATTGTCTCAGATTGGACACATGTTCCTGTCAAGAAATTGACGGAAGATGAAGCAACCAAGCTGCTCAACCTGGAAGCGATTTTGCATAAACGGGTTGTCGGACAGGATGAAGCAGTGGCCTCGGTGGCAAAGGCTATCCGCCGTGCGAGAGCCGGATTGAAGGATCCGAATCGCCCGATTGGCTCCTTCATTTTCCTGGGGCCGACCGGCGTTGGTAAAACAGAACTTTCCAAGGCATTGGCAGAGGCGGTATTCGGCGATGAACAGGCAATGATTCGTCTGGATATGTCGGAATATATGGAGAAACATGCAGTTTCCAAACTGATTGGTTCTCCACCCGGATATGTCGGATTTGATGATGGTGGCCAGCTGACAGAAAAAGTACGCCGCCAGCCCTATAGTGTCGTACTTTTTGATGAAATCGAAAAAGCACATCCGGATGTATTTAATATTTTGCTGCAAATGCTGGATGATGGACGGCTTACCGATTCCAAGGGACGTACGGTGGATTTTAAGAACTGTATTATCATTATGACTTCCAACATCGGCACCGGAGTGGATGAAAAACGCAATAAAATTGGTTTTGGCGAATCGGAATCTGCACAGGGCGCGCATGCGGATATGAAGGAGCGCATGCTGGAGGCTTTGAAAAAATCTTTCCGCCCTGAGTTCCTCAACCGAATTGATGATATCATTGTATTCCATAAATTGGATGAACAAAATACACTGACTATTGCTAAGTTGATGCTCGATGCGATTGTGAAGCGCCTGGCAGAGCGTGATATCCACCTCAGCTATACCGAGGATGCGGTAGAACTATTGGCAAAGCAAGGATTTGATCCGGAGTATGGAGCACGGCCGCTGCGCAGGATTTTACAGCAGACGGTGGAAGATCGCCTTTCCGAAGAAATCCTGGAAGGCAAGGTTCATTTTGGGGATGCAATTACAGCATACGCTACGGATGGGAAAATTGCTTTTCGAAGAACAGAGCAGCCTATTGCTCAAAAAGAAACTCAGGAACAGAACTGAGAGCAACTGTTTATAACAGAAAAAAAGAAAACGCGCCGGAAGCAATTCCGGTGCGTTTTTTGGCTAAAAGAGATATGACTGGTCGGAAAGGGAAGATGGGGGTATAATAAAATAAAGTCAGGCATAATCAGGAGAAAACTATGAAACAGCTGGAAGAAAGCCATATTTTTATGTGCTGTACAAAATTGCGGGAACAGGCATTTACTCCGATTCCGGCGGGTTATCGCTTGCGCTGCTGCAGGCCGGAGGAATTGCTGATATGGAAAGATTTTCCTTTTGACACACCGGAACAGGCAGAAGAGCACCGCCCGTTTATGGATGCATACTTTAGCCAAACTTACGGAGAACAACAGGAATTATTCTACCGTTCTTGCCTTTTTCTATGTGATGAACAGGATCGGCCGCTTTGTACCGGATTTCTCTGGAAGAACTATGGCAAATATACCACTTTGCATTGGCTGAAAACCAAAAAGGAAGCAGAAGGCAGAGGATTGGGCAGAGCATTGCTTTCCGCAATTTTCCGGCAGGTAGGAGCGAAAGATTATCCACTTTATCTGCATACCCATGCCGGTTGTGAGCGAGCGATGCATCTGTATACGGATTTTGGGTTTCGCATTTTGACGGAACCAGAGCAGATCGATGGTCGGCCGAATCAATGGCAGCAAGCACTGATTTATTTGCAGAATAAAATGCCGCCGGCATATTTTGCAGCACTTGAATTTACGGTGTCAGATGAAGAAAGCCGTTGAAGAAGGTTATTCTCACAGTTCGGGGAATTTTTGCTTTAAGTGAGCAAGCAATCCGCAGCAGCCCTCCCAAATATCCTCATAGGTTTGATCAAAATTACCTGTATACCAGGGATCGGCAATGGCTCGTGGCTGACGGGAAAAATCCAGCAGCAGATGCATTTTGTGCATCGGATCCGGACCCAGCATGCGGCGCATATTGGAAAGATTGTAGTCATCCATGGCGAGCAGATAATCATAATCGGCATAATCGGAAAGGCACAAACGGATGGCGCGTTTGCCTTCGCAGGAGATTCCGTGTTCTGCCAATTTGCGCCGGGTGCCATGATGTACGGGGTTACCCAATTCTTCGCTGCTGGTAGCGGCAGAAGCGATTGTAAAATGCGTGCCCAGGCCCTGTTTTTCTACCATATCTCGAAAAACGAATTCTGCCATGGGAGAACGGCAGATATTGCCGTGGCAAACAAAAAGGATACGGATCATGGGATACCTCCGATAAATTTTAAAATGATTTGTTAAAATTGACGAATGCTTTAAAATATATTTGCACAGTCTGGGGAAAAACTATATAATAAATAAATAATACCACATTTTTTTTGTGGAGAATCACATTTTTTTCGATGAGGATAACTATGCATCAGAAATATAATACATTGCTTGATGTCATGCGAGAATATGAGAAGGTTGGTATTTGCCTTTCGGGCGGTTCGGGCAGTGCGCTGGTGGCAATTGCGGCGGTAGAAGCTTTGGGAGCAGAGAATGTTGTGGCGATCACGGCAAATACTCCTTTTTTTACTGGGGAAGAGTTGTTGTCCAGCAAAGATCTCTGTAAACGCCTGGGGATTCGGTTGTATGTGCCTAATACGAATCTGCTCATGAATTCTGCTGTGGTGACGAATGGACCTGACCGTTGTTATCATTGCAAGAAGTGCATTATTGATGTTGTGAGGAATACGGCAATAGAGCTGGGCATTCGTACATTGCTGGATGGAAGCTGTGCTTCTCCTGAGCATTTTGCAGCACAGGAAGATCATAATGAAAAAGTGCTTTCTGAATTGGGCATTGCTTGCCCTTTGCGCATTGCAGATATCAATCGGGAAGATGTTTATGAGATCATGAACGAATTGTCGATGGGCTATTATGTGCGCCCGGAAAATGCCTGCCTGGCAACACGGGTAGCGCAGGATGAACCTATCACGCTGAAAAAAATCCGTTGGATTCGGGCCGCAGAAAATTATATCCATTCTTTGGGTTATGGATTGGTGCGTGTGCGTGTAAAAGGAAATACAGCTCGGATTGAAGTTGCCAAAGAGGATGTGGAAGATTTGATGCGGCAGCGTGAAGAAGTGGAAGTCGAGTTGAATGAAATGGGCTTCAAGGAAGTCATTATTGATGAGGAAGGCTATAAGAGAGAGGCTGCCTCGTGTCTGTAAGTGGAAGCAAGTAGAAAATGCCGCCTTTGCGGCATTTTTTCGTGACTGGAAGAGGAGAATTGACAAATGGCAAAATACGAATGCCGCCTGAAAGGATCCTTTACGCATTTTTTGCAATATTTGGATCAGGCAATTCTGCAGAGCAGTATCTCAGCCAGCTATGAAGAAGGCAGTGACTACTGTCTCGGAGAAACGCGATGTGCGGTTCGGGTTTATGAGCGTTATAGTGTGACCGGAAGCAATCGCGTCAGCTTATCGGTCACATTATTGGGCAAGGGAGAAGAGTTGATGCTCTGTGCAATCACTTCAGGCGGAAGCCAGGCGGCTTTTTTCAAAATCAACACATGGGGTGAAGAGGCGTTTTTAGAGCAGGTGGAGCGGGCTGTGCACAATTATGAGCGCAGGGATATACGGTAAGGAGGAAAACTATGGCATTTTTGCCGGTAAATCAGGCAGATATGCAGGCACGTGGTTGGGAAGCAGTAGATTTTGCCTATGTGATTGGCGATGCCTATGTGGATCATCCCAGCTTTGGGCCGGCTATTATTTCCAGAGTTTTGGAGCAGCATGGCTATCGGGTTGGAATTATAGCACAACCGGATTGGCATAAGTTAGAGAATTTTACGGTGTTTGGGAGGCCGCGGCTGGGCTTTCTCATTTCTTCGGGAAACATCGATCCGATGGTCAATCATTATACGGTCGCAAAGCGTCGCCGGACGACAGATGCTTATTCACCAGGCGGGAAAATGGGCTTGCGGCCGGATCGGGCAACTACAGTTTATGCCAACTGCATTCGGCAGGTATATAAGGATATTCCGATAATAGCCGGGGGAATCGAAGCGAGTTTGCGCAGATTGGCTCATTATGATTATTGGGATAACCGGGTGAGAGCTTCCCTATTGCATGACAGCGGAGTGGATTTGTTGCTCTATGGTATGGGAGAACGCAGCATTGTGCAGTTGGCTGACGCTTTGCAGGCAGGCATTCCGATCAAAGAAATTACTTATATCGATGGTTCCGTTTATCAGACCGCTTCCCTTGAAAATGTGTATGATTATATACGGATTGATAGTTTTGAAGCGGTACGGCAGGACAAGGAAGCCTATGCAAGGGCTTTTCTGGCGCAGTATCGAAATCAGGATCCGTTGACAGGAAAAAGGATTGTGCAGCCGCATGGTGACGGATATGTCGTCTGCAATATGCCGCAGATGCCGCTCAGCCAGCAGGAACTGGATGATGTCTATGCATTGCCATATGAGCGAACCTATCATCCAATGTATGAGAGTGCAGGCGGAGTACCGGCTATACAGGAAGTCAAGTTCAGCCTGGTGAGCAATCGCGGTTGTTTTGGCGGATGCAGCTTCTGTGCCCTGACGTTTCATCAGGGCAGAAGGGTAACCTGTCGAAGCCATGAATCTCTGCTGGAGGAAGCAAAGTTGCTGACGCAGAATCCGGACTTTAAGGGGTATATTCATGATGTGGGCGGCCCGACAGCAAATTTCCGTGCTACGGCCTGTGAAAAGCAGGAAAAGGATGGGGTTTGTCCAGGTCGGCAATGTTTATTTCCAAAGCCATGCCCCAATCTTAAGGCAGATCACAGCGATTATATTGCTTTATTGCGTAAGTTGCGCAACTTACCCGGCGTAAAGAAAGTGTTTATACGCTCTGGGCTTCGTTTTGATTATATTTTGGCGGATAAAGAGCATGGAGAACAGTTTATCCATGAACTGTGCGCGCACCATGTCAGCGGGCAGTTGAAGGTGGCGCCGGAACATATCTCTCCCAATGTATTGAAATTAATGGGAAAGCCGGAAAACAGCGTTTTTGAAACGTTTGTAAAAAAATATGAAGCAGAAAACAGGCGATTAGGTAAGCCGCAGTATTTGGTTCCTTATCTGATTTCTTCTCATCCGGGCAGCACTTTGAAAGATGCCATTGCATTGGCGGAATATATCAAAAGAGGTGGACATAAGATGGAACAGGTGCAGGATTTTTATCCTACACCGGGAACACTTTCAACTTGTATGTACTATACCGGATTGGATCCACGTAATATGAAACCGATTTATGTGACGACGGATCCACATGAAAAAGCAATGCAGAGGGCGCTGATGCAGTTTGATAATCCCAGAAATTATCATTTGGTCAAGGAAGCACTGCTGCGGGAAAATCGATTGGATTTAATTGGCTATGGTCCGGGATGCCTGATTGCACCGCGCACCAATGATTATTCGCTGCGCAAACAATTGGAATTATATCAAAAACAACAGAAACCGGCAGCAAAAGAAGGCCGGTCGAAAGCGGCGGGAACAAAAAATAAAAGGTATTCGTCGGATAGAAGCCGGGCAAATGAGCCGATGACGTCGAAACGGCATACTGCAGGAAAGCAGAAAGAATATATAAAAAAGAAGCGCTGAATGGTTCGGCGCTTCTTTTAATTCAGACAGATGAATGAATCAGCAGCATTGTTCGATAAAAGCAGTTACCTGTTGCTGATATTCGCCTTCCGTAAAGAAAGTCAATTGGTTATCCAGCATGGAAAGCAGTAAAATATCAATATAGCTGCCTGCCATCAGCGCCAGAAAGCGTGCCAGCTGCTCATTGAAAATGGTGGGCTCCGGGCTGAAAATAGTATATTTGCAGAGACCTCTCTGAATCATGTAATCCGCATCGGGTGCGGCTTCGCAGATGCATTTTTCCGCAGCGAGCAAATTGCCGCTTTTAATGGAAAAGGAAAGATTGACTCGCCCCTGAGAAGCGGCGGACTGATTGATCAGGTCGGCTTTAATGCCTTCGCGGGCAAGCGAGGCGGTAAGACGGGAGAGATAACTGATCGTGCAGGAAGCGTTTTTTACTGTAATTACAGAGACATCCGGCTCGATGGTAGCTTTTTTTACAGCATCATGTTCGGCCAATACATCCAGCATGGAATAGAGACCAGCTTTGCGGCCGATGAGAAAACGCGCTGCGCGCAATGCACCGATAGCAAATACTTTGCGTGTTTCGGCATGGTGAGAAACTGTAAGTATTTCTTCATTGGTAATAAAGGAAACTTCGTGATCTCCTGCGATATTGCCGCCGCGAACGGCATGAATGCCGATTTCTCCCGGTTTGCGTTTGCAATCACTGCCATGGCGTTCACATTGATAGTGATAGATGTTGCCCATAGCATCATTCATGCCATCGGCAAGCAGCAAAGCTGTGCCGCTGGGAGCATCTACTTTGCGGTTGTGATGTTTTTCGATGATTTCAATGTCGGCCAAATCGCCAAAGAATTTTGCTGCCTGTTGACAAAGCTGCAGCTGCAGATTGACACCGAGAGACATATTGGCGGTAAAAAAGACGGGAATATCTTTGGCAGCTGCTGCAATCAACTGTTTCTGAGTGTCAGAATAGCCGGTTGTGGCAATGATGATAGGCAGCTGATGGCTGCGGGCATAGTTGAGGTTGGCATCCAGAGCTCCCGGCTTGGAAAAATCAATGAGTAAATCGATTTCTTCTTTGCAGTCGGTCGGGTTTTCATAAACAGGAAAAGCATTTTCGCGAGCTGACGGGAAAAGATCAATTCCGGCTGCAACTTGAAAATCGGGTGCTTCCGTAAAAACCTGTGCCAGATGTTGCCCCATCGCGCCGTTGACACCGATAATAAGGACGCGTGTCGCTTCAGTTCTTTGCATGAGACGTTCTCCTTAAATCAAATCATAAGATTGCAGCACTTTGCGCAACGCCTCTTCTCCCTGAGCAGACATATCACTGAGCGGCAAGCGCAGCGGACCTGCTTCAAAGCCCATCAGATTAAGAGCTGTTTTGACAGGGATCGGGTTGACATCGGAAAACAAAGCTGAATTGAGCGGATTATAATGCAGCTGTAAATCACAGGCAGTCTTGACATCACCGGCCAGATAACTGGCGCAGATATCGTGCGCAGCCTGAGGAGCTACATTGGCCAACACAGAAATGACTCCTTTTCCACCCAGAGAAAGGATGGGGACAATCTGGTCGTCGTTACCGGAATAGAGATCCATTTTGCCTTTGACCAGGCGTGCCATTTCGGCAATTTGAGAGATATTTCCGCTGGCTTCTTTAATAGCCTGGATGTTGGGATGCTCTGCCAGGCGCGCAAGCGTTGCAGGAGTGATGTTTACGCCGGTGCGACTAGGTACATTGTAAATAATGATAGGAAGTTCCACAGCATCTGCAACTGCAAAGAAATGCTTTACCAAGCCATCCTGCGAGCATTTGTTGTAATAAGGAGTGACGATAAGCAATGCGTCGGCGCCAAGGCTTTGCGCATATTTGGATTCCGCAATGACAGAGGAGGTATTGTTACCGCCTGTTCCCAGAATCACCGGTTTGCGCCCGGCTACATAATCGACCGCATATTTCATTACACTGTGTTTTTCTTCTAAGGTCATGGTTGCGGGCTCTCCGGTTGTTCCGCAGATCACCAGAGCGTCGGTACCATTGCCCAACTGAAAATCCAGAAGGCGTTTCAGCGCGCTGAAGTTGATTCCATCTTTTGTAAACGGAGTGACAAGGGCTACAGCAGAACCTTCAAAAATACTCATATACGATCTCCTTTGATAAAAATAATTTGTACCGCAAGAATTTCTGCCTGTATATCATATTTTATGGGAATCGAGACAGAAAAAAAGTATGATATTAGTAAGATTATAATTGCAGAGAAATGAAAAGTCAAATTGCGTTTTTGGAAGAATCGATTGAACGCCTTGAAAAAGAATATAAAATTGTGTATGATTAAAAAATAAGTTTCCGGTATAAGGAGGGCAGCATGGACAAGGTGATCTATGATGCATTTGCAGATGTCTATGATCTGCTCATGGAGGATATCGATTACTGTGCCTGGACGCAGTATTTACACAGATTTCTGCAGCGTGCTCCGCGAAAGGTACGCAAAGTGACGGAGGCCGGCTGCGGGACGGGGAATATTTCCATTTGTCTGGCGCAGTTGGGCTATTTGCTGACAGCCACGGATCTTTCGCAGGAGATGTTGGCCATTGCTGCGGAGAAGGCCAGAAAAGAAGGCGTACAGATTATGTTTGCCCGGCAGGATATCAGGCAAATGGCTTTGGGGCGCTGCGATGCATTGGTTTGTGCCTGTGATGTACTCAATTATATTCCACAGAAACGGCTTCCCGCTTTTTTTGAGCAGGTGTATGCCGGTTTGGCAAAAGGCGGAGCACTGCTGTTTGATATCAGCAGCAGTTATAAACTGCGTTATATTTTGGGAAATCAGTTATTTTTTGAAGATAGAGAAGCAGTAAGTTATTTTTGGCGTAATCATTTGCAGGATAGTGAAAATAGAATTGCAATGGAGTTGACCTTTTTTATGAAAAAGGGTGAACTGTATGAGCGGCGGGACGAACGGCAGATACAGTATATCCACGAAACGGAAACCTTGCTGAAGACCCTGCAACAAGCAGGCTTTTTGGCGCAGGCTTATGAGTTTGGAACGGAATTGCCGCCGCAGGAAAAGTCGGAACGTATTTTTTTTGCGGCTTATAAGCCGCTGGCCGCTTCGACGGAAATTAAATGAGGTGAATGGATTTGGCAGATACAATCAGAAGATATTTATTGAATAAAGAAGTAGTTATTTGTGCGGCGGATACCAAAGAATTGGTGAACCATGCACGGACTCTGCATCAGACTTTTCCGGTATGCACGGCAGCTCTGGGCCGTACTTTGACGGGCGCTGCTATGATGGCTAGCACGGGAAAGGAGAAAGAAGCACTGCTGACGCTTAACCTGAAAGGCGGCGGCCCCGCAGGAACCGTGTTGGCGACAGCAAATGGCGCATGTGAGGTAAAGGGATATATTGAAAATCCCTATGTAAATTTGCCCGCACGCGCAGATGGCAAGCTGGATGTGGGTGGAGCAATCGGAAAGGATGGCTATATCACTGTAATTCGGGAAGCCGGGCCAGGAACAGAGCCTTATATCGGGCAAACACCGTTGGTTTCGGGAGAGGTTGCCGAGGATATTGCCATGTACTATCTGCAGTCGGAACAACATCCATCCATTGTTTATCTGAGTGTATGGGTAGATATTGATACAACGGTAATTGCTGCCGGCGGTTTGATCATCAGCCCTTTGCCCGGTGCTTCGGAAGAGACACTCTCCTTTATTGAGTCCAAGGTATTTGAAATTGGCAATTATGGCTTGATGCTGTTAACTATGGAACCGGATACCATTTTAAAGAAGATTTTTGCGGGTGCAGAGTTGGAATTGATGGAAGAAAAACACCCCGTTTATCATTGCGGATGCAGTGAAGAACGATTTGAACGGGGTATCATTGCTTTAGGGCGTAAAGAAATACAGGAAATGATTGAAGAGGATGGCCAGGCTGAGGCGGTATGCCGCTTCTGCAATAAGAAATACTTGTTTGACCGGGCACATTTACAGCGATTGCTGGATGAGGCGAAATAAAAATGCCGGAAAGAAAAGCAAATAAGATAATGCCCTTTGCGCAGGGTGCGGAATTCTACTTTGCAAAGTATAAACGGAAGCTGGAGCAGGGTCAATATATCGAGGCATTATGTGCATTGCGCGTTGCCTGCGAGAAAGAACCGGAGAATCGGGAATATGCACTGGAACTGGCGGAATTGTACACCGAAATGGATTTTTATGAAGAATCCAATTATATTCTGCTGAAACTGTTTCCGAAAGACCCGGATTATCAGGAAGAATGCCTCTATGGGATGGGATGTAATTTCTTTGGGCTGCAGGATATTGACAGAGCAAAGGAATGTTTTGAAAAAGTGCTGCGTTACTATCCGGGCGGCAATTACGAAGAAGATGCAGCAGATTTTCTGGAATATCTGGAAGAGGAGCAGCAGATAGGTGGTATATTGTCAGCCGCTGTTTTTGCAGAAGCGGAAAAAGGCAGAAGATGTCTGGACAATGGCGAAACCGGGCAGGCGATTGAAATTTTCAGTAAATTGGCAGAGGCGTATCCGGAACAGGTATTTTTGAAAAATAATCTGGCTCTGAGCCTTTACTGCGCAGGGGAAACGGATAAAGCCATTGCATTATCCAGGCAGGTCTTGATGCAGGAACGATATAATCCGCATGCCATCTGTAATCTGCTGTTGTTTGCCAACGGAGCGGGTAAGAAGGAACTGGTAGAGACATATCGGCCGCTTTTGGATAAAGCAGATTGCCGGGAAGCGGATGACGATATAAAAGTGGCGCTTACTTATTGCGAATTGGGCGAAGAAGAAAAAGCATATCCGCTTTTTCGAAGAGCTTTGGAAGAACTCCCCTATGATGGGCAGGTGCTGTATTTTGCGGCTGCCTGCGCGCAGAATTTGGGAAAATATGCGGAAGCGCAGCAATATTTTGCGGAAATACTCAAACTTTGGCCGCAGAATACGGTTGTATCTTATTATAAGCAGAAAATGCAGCGCTGCCGCGATACGGGAAGTGTACTGAAAATTCCTTATACTTGCCAGGTGCCGGAGGAAGAGATTGCGCGCCGCCTGTTATATCTCAATACACAGTTTGCGTTGCCGGATGAAGCATTGCGGGAATTGTGGCAACAGGATGCAGAGTTTTCGGCATTGGTACTGTGGGGTATGGAAGCAGGTGGCCCGGCAGCCCGGAAAATGATCATCGGTGTGCTTGTACGCATTGGAGATGCCCGTGCAGAGGAAATTATGCGCAGACAGCTGTTGAAGCGGGAGGAAAGCGACGAGGCTAAGAATATGCTCTTTTTTGCGCTGCATTATATTGGCGCAAAGCAGCCGTATATTGCCTATGTATCGGGGAAAATGACAGAAGTGCGCCTGGGAGCGACCGAACCGTCGTTGGGAAAAGTGCCAGATTCTTATGACGAAATTTTGCGCCAACTATTGGAATTGTTGACGAGGCTGCAGCAGAAAAAAATGCTGCCACAGGCGGTGGGACTGTTTTCGGAATATTTGAGTACATATACCAAGCCGCCTGCTTTGCGCAATTGTAAAGCGTGGGCGGGAGCGTTGGCGGTTCTTGCACTGCAGGAAGAAGGAGTGCAGGTGCGGCCGGAACAGGCAGCAGAACTGCTGGATATTCAAGTGCGATCCATCAACCGCTGTATGGGGCTGATTCGCAGAAAAATGGCGGAGAAATCTTAAAATGCAGAAAAAAGAATGGAATTTAATCGACTTTCATGCAAAGTTTACGGAAGAATATATGCAGTGGTGTTTACAGCATCAACAGCAGCTGGCGCAGGATGAGGCGGATACGGATGATCTTTACTATGAGATGTATGCAGAATGGTTGGATCAGCCAAAAGATTGGTTAAACGGAGCCAGCCCTCGCAGTTATTTTGCGGATATGCGGGAAGCGCCAATGCTGGTTTCGGCATTTATGGAATATATTCTGCAGGAGATGGAAGTGCCGGATCCGCTGATAGAGCGCCTGGTGCAGGAGAAGGATGCAGTATACCCGATTTTCCTCAATATTTTGATGGAACAGTCCTGCTCGCAGGAGGATATCAGCGAAGAGGAATTATTGGAGGTAAGGGCGCAGATTATCCCATTGCTTGGAGAAATGCACAAACCGCATCCCTATATCCGCTATATTCAGCTGCTGCAGGAACAGCAAGATGATACGGCGCTGGCTGAGGAACTGACAGAAGCACTGATGGAAGTATGCACTGCCTATATGCCGCAGTTGAAAGAAGCATATGATAATGCGACGGGCTATGCAAAATTGGCCATTCTGGACCTCTTTTCCCGCATGAAAGGAGCAGAGGAGGCGTATGACCTGCTGGTGGATGAGCTGAACAGGCCGGGGGCGGATATTGCTTTTTTAGCAAACTGTCTGGGACGATTGGGGGATGCACGGGCAGTAGAAGCGCTGAAAGAATTGCTTTACCGACCAGAAATACAGTACTATGAATTTAAAGAAGTGAAAAATGCGATAGAGGAATTGAGCGGAGAAGAAATTGAGGATATGGATTTTTCCGGCGATCCGCTCTACGATTATTTGAAAGGCGAACATGAATCAGAATAAAATGCGTTGTTATGCCTCCTGTTCCTTTGGCTTGGAAGCAGTAGTGGCTCGAGAATTAAAAGAATTAGGGATGGAAAACGTGGTATCGCGAGATGCACGAGTCTATTTTGATGCCGATGCACAGCAGTTGGCGGCTGCAAATCTTTGGCTTTCTGCCGCTGACAGAGTTTATATCGTGTTGGGAGAATTTCAGGCGCACACCTTTGATGAACTATTTGAAGGAGTACGAGCGATTCCCTGGCAGCAGTATTTGCCGAAAGATGCCTCTTTTCCTGTAAGCGGTGATGCGGTGCGCGCTGAGCTGATGAGCGTTTCTGATATTCAGTCGATTGCTAAAAAGGCAATTGTAGAACGGATGAAAGCGGAATACGGACTTTCTTTTTTCAAAGAAAGCGGCTGGGAGTATCCTGTTTACATCAATAATCTGGCCAATCAGGTGACAGTATCTCTGAATTCCAGCGGAGTAGGACTGAATCGGCGCGGATATCGCACCCGCAATAGCAAAGCACCGATTCGGGAGACGTTGGCTGCGGGCATTATCCGTCTTTCCCGTTGGTATGATCGCCCGTTTTACGATATTATGTGCGGATCTGGAACTATTGCCATCGAAGCAGCACTGAAAGCACAGCATCGTGCTCCGGGGCTGTACCGCACTTTTACGGCAGAAAAATGGTCGGATACCTTTGCGGAAGCGTTTGCGCAACAGAGGGAGAGAGCACGAGATCTTTTTGTAAAGCATCCGGATATCCAAATATTTGCTTCGGATATAGACCCGGAGATGGTTGAATTGACTTCTTTCCATGCAAAAAAAGCAGGGGTAGAGGATATTATAGAGATTTCCAGGCAGGATGCAACTAAGTTTGTGCCGGCAACCACGTGCGGGACGTTGATTTCCAATCCCCCTTATGCGATGCGGTTGGGAGAGAAGGAGGAAGTGGCCAGATTGTATCGCGATTTGGGGAGAGCCAGCCAGGCATGGAGCGATTTTCGCTATTATTTCATCTGCGCCGATGAAGAGTTTTCCAAATTGTTTGGCAAAAAAGAGGATAAACGCAGAAAGTTGTATAATGGAAATATTCGCTGTTATTTGTATCAATATTTTAGAAAGAAGGAAGATTGACAAGCGCGTTGGAATATAGTATAATCGCTTGTGTCCAAAGAATGTTTTGGAAGAATTGGGTTGCCAGCGTGGCACAGATGGTAGCGCAGCTGATTCGTAATCAGCAGGTCGGGGGTTCGAGCCCCCCCGCTGGCTCCAGTTTTTTAATTATGATCGGGGTATAGCGCAGCTTGGTAGCGCGCTTCGTTCGGGACGAAGAGGTCGCAGGTTCAAATCCTGTTACCCCGACCACAAAAACTCGCTTTATAAGCGGGTTTTTTATTTTTCATGTGATATTTTTTTCAAAATGTTGATTTGCGTAAAGAGGACTTGTAGATATAGAATAGGATACAATTTCTCTGTTGTACAAATCCATTACAGGAGAAAGATATACCTTTTCATCACCAATCTTAAACTGTGTAACATCAGTAGTCAGTTTTTCAAATGGTTTGACAGCATTGAAGTCTCTGTTCAAAATATTATCTGCAACAGTACCAACTTTACCTTTGTAAGAGTAGTATCTGTCATTTTTACGCTGTTTTCCTTTCAAGCCAAGGCTTTTCATTAACTTTTGTACGGTTTTGTGGTTTATTGCATACCCTTGATTACGCAACGCTACACATATCCTACGATACCCATATCTGCCCTTGTGCTTGTCATAAACAGATTGTATTACCTGTTTTTCACAAGCATACTTATCGGTATCTTTTTTACTTTTTCTGTTTTTGTCCCTTTTTTGCCATAAAAAATATGCACCTCCAAAAGTGTCTAACTTTTGGGGCGCATATCACTATATTACAGTGCTTTTTTAATACCCCAAAAAGGAGTTTTAATATGTGTAATCACAAGTTTATCGGTTTGGCAGATGGCGTCTGGTGTACAAAATACCACTGTTAGATGATGCAAAAAGAATATGCAAAATACCTGACAAGGTAAGCGGAAGCAAAAAGAAAAATATTATAGCTAACAATAATCCTTATTTGAGTATCTGTTTAATGATTCGAAATTGGAATTTCTTCGGCAAAGCGTTCAAAAGTAATAAGAGCGGGTTTCGATTAATATTGTAAGCAAATTTTGGATTCTTTTGTTTCAATATTTTTTGCATTTTCTGTGCAATTTTTTCGGGCGGAACGCATTTTGCCTCTACGCTCTTTACGATATTTTTGAACCGTTCCGCATTGCAGGAATAAAGTTTTGTATTTGCGCAAAACCGGTCAAGCGAATCAGTAGAAACACCGAGCATACCCGTATTTACGGCTCCTGCGCGAAGGACAGAGACATAAATGCCCAGCAGCTGCAGTTCCATACGCAGGGAGTACGCATATTTATCTAAAGCACCTTTTGTCACGGCATAAATCCCTGTAAAAGGCAGGGGATCCAGCGGAGCGAGCTCACTGGTCGTCATCACAATTCTGCTGCCGTTTTTAAGTAAAGGGAGAAAGGTTTTATTGATAAGAAATGCACCGAATAAGTTAACTTTAAACGCATGGGCAAAATGGTCGCTTTCGATTTCTACAAGAGAATCCAACAGATAGATTCCTGCAAAATGTACGATGGCATACAATTCATCAGTAATTGTTTTTACCTTTTCGAAGGCACGGTTTACGCTTTTGGCATCGGTGATATCGACTTGCAGCGGAATTACATGATTCTCTGCAGCGTCGATTGTCTTATCAACGGCAATTACGCAAAATCCCTGCTTTTGCAAGAGTTCTACAGTTTTTCGCCCCATTCCTCCGTAGGCGCCTGTTACCATGATGTATTTCATAAGCTGCTCCCAATCGATTTATTTTAGATGACATTTTTTCTTATTATACCATGAACCTGGTAATATTTAAGGCCTGAATTTATTATAATCGACCTGCGGAAGCCGTTGGTTATCAGAGATAATATGCGTTGTGGGAAAGTTAGGCTTCCTATGCAATGTCGGAAATTAATTTTGCCGGATGCATATTGCATAAAGTAATCTGTTGTTCGGATTTGCCATATTATTTCATGCGATTTACTTTTTTACTAATAGAAAAGACAAGTTGTTTTTGATAAATGAAAGCAGCAGGATTATTGCCTGCTGCTGTTTGTAAATTAGTAAATGGATATTTGATTTGTCTAATGGAGAAACGATAATTTATACTAAATTTTGTCTGACTTATTCCAATTCGAATGCGCCTGTATAGAGCTGATAATAGGTGCCTTTGTCTGCAATCAGCTTATCATGCGATCCCCGTTCGATAATTCTGCCGTGATCGAGCACCATGATGACATCGGAATTGCGTATTGTAGAAAGTCTGTGCGCGATTACAAACGAAGTTCTTCCTTTCATTAGGGCATCCATACCCTCCTGAACAATGCGCTCTGTCTGTGTATCAATGGAAGATGTTGCTTCATCGAGCACCATGCACGGTGGATTGGCTGCTATTGCACGGGCGATGTTCAAAAGCTGCCGTTGCCCCTGGCTGAGTGCAGCGCCGGCATTTAACAATACCGTATTATATCCGTAAGGCAAATTGGATATAAATGAGTCGGCACCTGCAAGCTTTGCTGCCCGGATGCATTCTTCGTCGGTTGCTTCAAGAGGACCATAACGAATATTTTCTAATACCGTATCGGTAAAGAGATTAGTGTCCTGCAATACGAGACCGATGGAACGGCGAAGGTCGCTTTTGCGAATTTGATTGATATTGATGCCATCATAACGGATTTTACCATCGGCAATGTCATAGAATCGGTTGAGCAAATTGGTAATTGTTGTTTTACCCGCTCCGGTAGCACCAACAAAAGCCAGCTTCTGCCCGGGTTCTGCGTAAAGCGATATATCGTGCAATACAACTTTATCGGGCACATAACCAAAATCGACATTGTGTAAACGAATGTCACCTTTCAGTTCCGTATAGGTAGTACTGCCATCGCCGTGCGGATGCTTCCATGCGAAAATACCCGTGCGTTCTTTGCATTCGCTCAAACTGTTATCGGCATTTCTTGTGGCATTGACAAGTGTTACATATCCCTCATCAACTTCGGGTGTTTCATCGAGAAGCGAGAAGATCCGTTTTGCGCCAGCCATAGCCATGGTAATCAGACTGATCTGCTGACCTACCTGCTGAATGGGGTTAGCAAAAGATTTGGATAGTGAAAGAAATGCGACTACGATACCTGCTGTTAGAGTGGTATCCCCATTCAGAATCAAAATGCCTCCGATGAAGGCAATTAACACCGTTAACAGATTGCCTACCTGCCCCAGCAGCGGCATGATAAGATTGGAAAGCGTATTGGCTTGCTCAGAAGCATTGTACAAATCGGTGTTTTTATCTTCAAAGCCCTGCTTTGCCTGTTTTTCATGACAGAATATTTTGATGACTTTCTGTCCGTTCAGCATTTCCTCGATGTAACCGTTCAAACCGCCCATTGCGGCCTGCTGCTGGCTGAAGCATGATATACTTCTTTTTGAGGCGATTAGAGTGATGATTGCGTCGATGATTGTGACCGCTACTACGATTAATGCAAGCGGCCGGCTGTAATAAACCATTACAACAAAGGAGGCAACAGCCGTAATGATGCAGGAGATTAACTGCGCTAAGGCATTGCTGATAAATTGGCGAAGTGTATCCGTATCATTGGTATAGTGGCTCATGACGTCGCCGTGTGTGTGAGTATCAAAATAGGAGATGGGCAAGCTCTGCATGTGGTAAAACATGTCGTCACGGATATGCTTGAGGCAGGTCTGTGAAATTGTTACCATCAGGCGGTTATAGATAATGGTACATATGACGCCGATGACATAAATGCAGGCCATGCTTAAAATTGCACGTAAAAGCCCCGAATAGTCCGGATTGATATTGGCGAGCAGCGGCGTAATGTAATCGTCTATGACTGCCTGTGTAAACATGGAACCAAGAACGCCTGCTGCTGTTGAAATCACCACTGCCACGCATACAACGCCAAATTTCCATTTGGAATTGCGGATAATATAAGAGAGTAAGCGTCTGAAAGTGCCTTTATTACTTGTTTTGTTCATCTGCGTTACCTCCTTGCTGCTGTAAAGTATAAATATTTTTGTAGAGTTCGTTATGTTCGAGTAAATATTCGTGATTGCCCACGCCGTCGATATAACCATCTTTCAGCACAACTGTGAAATCCGCATCCTGTACGGAAGAAATACGTTGTGCAATGATCAATTTGGTCGTATCCGGAATTTCTTCCCGGAAGGCTTTGCGAATCAGTGCGTCTGTTTTGGTGTCGACAGCACTGGTGGAGTCATCCAGAATCAGAATTTTCGGCTTTTTCAAAAGGGCTCTGGCGATGCACAGCCTTTGCTTTTGTCCGCCTGAAACGTTGGTGCCTCCCTGCTCGATATAAGTGTCGTAACCTTTGGGGAATTGACTGATAAATTCATCAGCCTGAGCAAGCTGGCAGGCATGGATCAATTCCTCGTCTGTTGCATTTTCATCCCCCCAGCGCAGATTTTCTTTAATGGTACCGGAAAACAACAAGTTCTTTTGCAGTACCATGGAAACCGAATTGCGGATGGTATCAAGTTTGTAATCCCGTACATCAATTCCTCCGACTAAAACTTTGCCGACGATAACGTCATAAAGCCTCGGAATTAATTGCACCAGACTGCTTTTGCCGGAGCCTGTTGCACCAATAACCCCGACGGTAGCTCCCGAAGGTATGGTCAGGTTGATATTATGTATGCATTCTCCGGTTTTATCTCTGAAATAGTTGAAGGAAACGCCATCAAATACGATTTCGCCGTTTTTGACCACGTCAATCGCCTGCGGTTTTTCCACGAGAGAGCTTTTTTCATCCAGCACTTCTGCAATGCGGCTGTTGATTGTAAATGCCATTACCAAGGCAAAGATAATCATAAAAGGAGCTCTTACGGCTACGCGGATGATCATCATAAATGCACTTTGAATGTTTATAACGTCTGTTGTCAGTCTGGTGACCAATCCTGCGGTTGAGAACTTATCAATATTTACAAATGAAAAGTCCTGAATATTGTTGTACATATCGGTTCGCATATTTCTTGCCAATCCCGAAGCGGCTATGGAAGCCGTTTGGCTGGAGAGCAAACCGCATATTAGGGCAATGGCAATGCAAGCGATCATATGCCACGCCCTGCTGACCAATATTTGGCGGTTTCCTGCATAAATACCTTCGTCGATCATGGTCGCCTGCAGGAAGCGAACGACGATTTCAAGCAGTGTTTCAATTGCGGTCAATACAATAGTTGCTATCGTGACTTTTTTATATTGCCGCAAGCAACCAATGACTTTTTTTACCATGTTTACCTCCGTTTGTTGTTTCTTTGAGTCTGACACTCGTTGATCCAGTGCTGTGCTAACGGCACAAAAAAAGCGCATACCTTTCGGTATGCGCTCAAAACGATACAAAAGGTTAGTAGCTTCTGTATCGTGTCAAAGTCGAAAAAACTTTTGTCTCGTAGCGTAGCACTGTTCAATTGCTGTCCATTACAGCATAATTTTTTAAAAAAAGCAAGTGGAAATTTTTTGGGATAATACGCTGTGATAGACTGTTGCGGAGGCGGACTGAGGGATCGGGCAGATAAAGCCGGTAAAAAAATCAATGCAGTTTAGGGTTACCGGCTCATGAAAAAGTAACCAGGGTAGAGGCCTTTTTTGAGAGTAGAGAATATGCCTAAATCAAATAAAAATCCGAATCTGTTTCCAATGAAAACCAGATTCGGATTGATTCAGTATGGTGGGAACTACTGGACTCGAACCAGCGACCCCTTGCGTGTGAAGCAAGTGCTCTCCCAGCTGAGCTAAGCCCCCATACATTAACAACAAAAATGGCGGAGAAGGTGGGATTCGAACCCACGGTACCGATAAGGTACAACTGATTTCGAGTCAGTCCCGTTATGACCACTTCGATACTTCTCCACTTATGTGGTGCAAAAAGAATTTTAGCAGATATTTTCACAAATTTCAAGTCATTCTGAGAGAACTGTGATAAAATATTTTTATATAACAGAGAATTTTATGCGAAGCTATGCAGGATTAAAGAATACCGCTTTGGGGAGATGCTTTTGGCACATAAACGAAAAAGGGAAGGAAGGCTATGAAGCAGGGAAAATGGATCCAATTGATGCCGCACGTCAGCTATCTGGAATTTCAACAACAGACGGATCGACCCAATCTGGGTTATATTTTCGGGAAAAAGCAGGCGCTGATGGTGGATGCAGGGAATTCTGCTGCCCATGTGCAACAATATATGCAGGCGCTGCAGGCGCAAGCCGCCATGCCGCCATCTTATACGGCGATTACGCATTGGCATTGGGATCATACATTTGGTATGTGGGCGTTGCGGGCTCAGACGATAGTAACCAGGCAGACGGACGCAAAACTGCGCAGTATTCGCCGGTGGGTTTGGACGGATGCAGACATGAAAAAACGGTTGGCAAGTGGAGAAGAAATAGAATTTTGTGATACGCATATCCGGAAGGAATATCCCAACCTCTCGGAAATCCGTGTGAAAATGGCGGATGTGGTGATTTCCGGCGAAAAATTACTGGATTTGGGAGGAATTACCTGTCGGTTATTGCCGGTAGATTCACCCCATAGCCGGGATGCCATGTTGATTCAGGTTATGGAAGAAGGAGTTCTTTTTGGCGGAGATGCCGACGGAGAAGATGTATATGAAGGTGGCGGGCAATATGATAAAGACCGATTGGGAAAATACATACGCCTGTTGCAGGAATTGGATTTTGAGATTTATGTGCCTGGGCATTGGCATCCCTGTACCAAGCGGCAGGAAATCGAATATCTGCAGGAAATTTACGAGAAATTGAAATAATATATATTAAAAATGAAAGGAAACGGATCATGAAGGTTTTGGTAATTGGTGGAACGCGCTATTTTGGAAAATATACGATTGAAGCTCTGTTGAAGGCAGGGCATTTGGTGACGATTGCTACCAGGGGAAATGCCGCAGATACTTTTGGAGATCGGGTGCAGCGGGTGAAATTGGATCGTACGGATGCACAGAGCGTAAAAGCAGCGATCGGCGGCCGGCATTTTGATGTAATTTGTGATAAAATTGCCTATGGCTCCAACGATATTCGCCCCGTTCTGGACCAAGTGACTTGTGATCGATATATACAGATGTCCACGACTTCCGTATATCCCCATAAGCGGATGCAGACGCCGGAAGAAGCATACGATCCTGCAAAGCAAAAACTTTGCTGGTGTTCTCGCGGCGATTATGACTATGGAGAAACCAAACGGCAGGCAGAAGCGGCATTGGTACAGGTATATGGCGAGATGCCGTCGGTGATGGTGCGCTATCCCTTTGTAATTGGAGAAGACGATTATTCCGGGCGTATGCTCTTTTATGTACGGCACGTTATGGAAGGAAAAGCGATGTATATCGATAATCTGCATGAGCAGCTGGGCTTTATTCGTTCGGATGAAGCAGGAGATTTTTTAGCTTTTCTGGCAGAGCAGACTTTTACCGGTCCAATTAACGGCAGCGCACACGGCACTGCCTCGGTTGGAGAAATATTGGATTATGTGGATAAGAAGACGGGAAAGAAAGCTGTGTTGAGCCCGGAAGGAGATCCTGCTCCTTATAATGGAGAAACAGCTTATAGCATTGATACGCAAAAAGCGGAAGCATTGGGCTATACATTCAGCAATTTGCACGATTGGTTACCCGGTTTGCTGGATGCGTGCATCGCACAAGTGCGGCAAGAACAGGAAAACTAATCAACATTCAGAATAAAAAGAGTAAAAAAGGAAGCATATGCAGTTGAAATGCTTCCTTTTTTGATTTTAATCCTGTTGTTACAGCTGGTGTTTCTGATGCGCAGGACAGCGCTGATTAAGCGATTTTAGCGTACAGATGATAGATGATCCGCGACGCGACAAAAATTTGTGACGTTTGTTACAATAAGGTGTCATTGCAGCTGAATTACAGAACTTGATAGGCAAAAGGAAGCAGGTTTTCTGCCTTTATTTTGCCGTTTGCTAAAATTACCTGACAATCCGGCGCGTAGTCTGCTAACATTTGCCGGCAGTTGCCGCAAGGCGGCAAAATTTCCTCGCCTTCTACTCCACGTACGGCGACAATGCGTAAAAAAGAGTGCTCTCCATGGGCGGCGGCAGCACCTATTGCTACTTGCTCCGCACAGGCACCGTGCAGGGAATAGACGTTGACGCCGGTATATACAGCGCCGCTGCCGCAAAAAACTGCTGCGCCTACTGTATGGCGATAGGAAACGGCATCGTAGCCGCGGCGAATAGCAGCGCGA
>QANA01000073.1 GCA_003149735.1 Clostridiales bacterium
ACGTGAATGGTTTACAGGGTAGTAAAATTGATTTAAAATAATACAAAAATAAAAGCGGAAACGCAGCAGTTTGGGCAGGAGGCAATACAGATCATGATCGTGAAAAAATATGTGGAAATGCTGGGCAGAAAATCTGCTATTCGGGAATTGTTTGACTATGGTGCAGCAAGGGCCAAGGAAGTCGGTTATGAAAATGTATTTGACTACAGCCTGGGAAATCCATCGGTAGCGGTGCCAAAGGCATTTAATGAAGCGTTGGCGGCGTTGGCTCTCAGTGGAGAGGATTTGGCAGTGCACGGATACAGCTCCAGTCTCGGTATTTTTTCGGTGCGTCAGGCAATTGCCGAGTCGCTGCGCAAGCGCTTTGCATTGCCCTATGAAGCAAAACATATTTTTATGACAACCGGTGCTGCCGGTGCGTTGGCACATGCTCTGAGAGCGGTGGCGGAACCGGGCAGTGAAATACTCACTTTTGCCCCTTATTTTCCCGAATATGGTCCGTATGTGGAAGGAGCAGGCTGCACATTGCGCGTGGTACCTGCGCAGGAGGAGGATTTCCAAATCGATTTTGAAGCATTGGAAAAAATGCTTTCGAACAATACTTCCGCTGTGCTGATCAACACGCCCAACAATCCTTCCGGAGTGGTCTATTCGGCGGAAACGCTGGTTCGTTTAGCGGATATGCTGGAAATTAAACAGCGGGAGTTTGGGCATGCGATTTACCTGATTTCCGATGAACCGTATCGCGAGATTATCTTTGGCGGTCGGGAATGCCCCTATGCAGCTCGTTTTTATGATAACACGATTACCTGCTATTCTTTCAGCAAATCCCTTTCTTTGCCGGGAGAGCGGATTGGTTATGTTGCGGTGAATCCGGCTTGTCAGGACGCAGCGCTGATTGTGGAAATGTGCGGGCAGATTTCCCGCGGGATTGGGCATAACTGCCCGCCGTCCATCATCCAGTTGGCGGTAGCGCAGGTATTGGATCAAACTGCAGACCTCTCTGTCTATGAAACAAATAAGGAAATTCTTTATACTGCATTGACAAAAATGGGTTTTTCCTGTGTGGAGCCGGGCGGTACCTTTTATATGTTCCCGTGTGCGCCCGGTGGGGATGCTGAGGCTTTTAGCCAAAAGGCAAAAGAATTTGATCTGCTGCTGGTACCCGGTACCAGTTTTGGCTGCCCCGGGCATTTCCGCATATCTTATTGCATTGATACAGAAAAAGTTAAGCGTTCCCTGCAAGCATTCCAAAAGTTAGCGGAGGTCTATTTTGGTTGAGATAAAAAATGAAATGTTGCAGAATGCATCGCTTGAGCAGCTGCTAAGACCGCAGGGATTTCGCTGTGCATGCGGGAAAATACATCGGGCGACGCTGAAATATGTGGATATCGGGCGTAATGCTCTAAAAAAGTTGCCGGAGCGAGTGCGCCAGTTGGGCGGCAGCCGTGTACAGATGTATTGTGACAAAAATACCTGGCAGGCAGCGGGCAGAGAGGCAGAAATACTGTTGCAACAAGCAGGGATTGACTGCCGGTGCTATTGTTTTCCGCAGGAACGGGTATATGCCGATGCAGCTCCTGTGGGGCAGGCTGCTATGCATTTTGATCACAGTTGTGATTTGATCGTTGGGGTAGGTACCGGAACTATAAATGACATCTGCAAGATTATGGTGGGAATCAGCGGACGCCCGTATATTATTGTGGGTACGGCACCTTCTATGGATGGATTTGCTTCGGATACTTCTTCCATGGTAGTCGACGGTCTGAAAAGCTCGTTGCCCAGCGCCGGGGCTCAGGCAATTATTGGCGACAGTGAGATATTGGCCGCCGCGCCCATGGATATGATAAGAGCCGGAGTAGGAGATATGCTGGCGAAATATATCAGCATCTGTGAATGGCGCCTTTCCCATGAAATTAACGGAGAGTATTACTGCCCGCAGGTAGCGCAACTGGTGCGTAACTCTCTGCAAACGTGTGTGGCACATGCCGACGGATTGGCAGCAAGGGATCCGGAGGCAGTACAGCATGTTATGGAGGGACTGGTGCTTTCCGGCTTGGCTATGGGGTTTGCCGGTGTTACTCGCCCCGCTTCCGGGATGGAGCATTATTTTTCACACTTGTGGGATATGCGGGCATTGGAATTCGGATGGGAGGAACATCTGCACGGGGAGCAGGTAGGGATAGGAACTCTGCTTTCTTTAAAAATCTATGAGCGGCTGCGCTGCGTGCAGCCCGATCGCCAGAAAGCATTGGCTGCTGCGGCCACATTTTCTCTGCCGGATTGGGAAGAGGAGATGCGGGCGTTTTTAGGAAGCAGCGCGGAAGGCATTATTGCCTTGGAACAAAAAGAAGGTAAATTCGATAGGGGAAAGCACGCGATGCGTCTGGAAGTGATTTTGCAAAAATGGCCGTTGTTGCAGCAAATTATGCGGGAAGAACTGCCCGAAGCGCAGATGGTGGAATCCCTGCTGAAAAAACTGGGGGCCAAAACGGAACCGCAGCAGCTAGGACTGGATCAAGAAACGGTACGTCGCACTTTTATAGCGACAAAAGACATTCGGGATAAATATATCGGAAGTCGGCTGTTATGGGATTTGGGATTATTGGAGGAATTTGCGGATTTCTTTTTCGGGCAGAAATGACAGCGGATCGTAACTCTGCCATATGGCAGAGTTTTTTCTTTGCTTCAGAAAGGCATCATAGTGGAATCGGGAGGAAATTATGGCGGAAAAAACGCACTCGAAGGCATCGCGTACTGAAAATTCCCTGCGAAATGTGACTTGTTCCATAGTGGCCTATGTGGCAAAATTTGCAGCTTCTTTCTTTTTTCGCATGGCTTTTGTACGGAGCTTGGATAATGTTTATGCGGGAATAGACGGCCTTTTTTCCACCGTATTATATATTATTTCGCTGGTAGAAATGGGTTATGAAGTTGCCATGGCTTACGTACTCTACCGGCCGATTGCGGAAGAAAATTATGCGGAAATTCGCCGCATTATGCTTTATTATCGGAGCGTTTCCTGCTGGATTGCCATATTGATTCTTTTGTTGGGAATGGCGGTTACCCCTTTTTTACCGCAGATAGTTGGGAAATTGCCTGATATACCGCATATTCGGTGGGTTTTTATGGCGGCGACGCTTAATATGGCATTGGAATATCTTTTTAAATACCGGCGTACCCTGATTTGTGCAATGCAAAAACAATATATCTGCACATTGGCACATTATTTGGCCGGAGCAGCTATGGATCTGCTGCAGATTTTAGCGGTATTGCTCACCCGCAACTATTTGCTGTGCCTGGTGTTGCAGGGGTGCGGTTTGTTGCTGGAAGCAATGGTGGAAGGCTTATATATCAAACGACAGTTCGGTAGGGAGTTTTGGCAAAGACAACGGTGCGGCATGGAAGGGATACCAATCAGCCGGCAGGTACGCCCCTATATCCATTCGGTGGCACTGCATAAAGCCGGTACGGTGTTGTTGAGTCATGGCGACGTGCTGCTGATTTCACAACTGGCGGGGATTTTGCAGGCAGGGATTTATTCCAATTATAAATATATTATTTATGCATTGAACAGTGTATATACTTTGCTGATGGAGAGTGTGGCTGCCGGCATTGGAGAACTGGGGGCACTGGAAGATAAACAGAAGAGCAGAAAGGTCTTTTCGGCAGTGCAGCTGGCGGGAGCCTGGATCTATGGGTTTTCCGCAGTTTGCCTGTACGTGCTTTTTAATCCGTTTATTGCACTGTGGTTGGGAGAAAATTCTCTGTTTGCTGAAAAAATTGTTGTAGCAATTGTGTTGCGTTTTTATGTGAATGGCATGAAAAAGGCGGTATCGGTCTATCGGGATGCCTTGGGGTTGTTTATCCATGATCGCTGGATAGCATTGGCGGAATTTCTGCTGTTTTTCATATTTTCATTCCTATTATGCAATTTGGGCATGGGGGTAGAGGGCGTGATGTATGGTTCGGTATTGGCAGCAGCATGCACTTCTGTGTGGTTTGAACCATTGCTTTTGTATCGCAAAGGCTTTGCTGCGCCGGGCGCAGGACAGTATTTTATCATGTATATGGCCTTTGCCGGCTGCACATTGGGCGGGTGTCTGTTGACGAAAGCTGCTGCGCAGATTTTGCCATGGAGCGGCATTGCCGGATTCCTCTGCCAGATAGTAATGTGCATCTTCATTCCCAATCTGTTGTTCTGGTTATGCTTTGGTCATACAGATGGATTTCGGATTTTGCAAAGAAAAATCGGTGCTTATCTGCATAAAAGCATGAAAAGGGAATTGGTCGAAAAGTGAATAAAGCATGAACGCAGGCGCTCTTTTCTTGTCGGAAAAGAGCGCCTATGCTATAGTAATAAAGTATGATTTGGAGCTGGGCGTAACAGTTGCATCCGGCACAGCTCCCTTTTGCGGCCTCGAAAGCCTCGGTTGTTTTTAAGCTCGCAATAATTTTTTCTTATTGAGAGGTATGTATGGAAGCAACAAAAAGAAAATATTTGGAAGAAAAAGCCAGGGAAATCCGCCGAGGCACTTTGCGCGCTATTGGCAGTATTGGCTCCGGCCATGTAGGCGGCAGCCTTTCGCTGGCAGAAGTATTGGCAGTGCTCTATTTTGAACAGATGCATATAGACCCGGTCCGGCCGGATTGGCCGGAGCGAGATCGCCTGATTCTCTGCAAGGGACATGGCAGCCCGGCACAATATGCGGCAATGGCATTGAAAGGCTATTTTCCGGAAGAACATTTGGATACTCTGAACGCGGAGGGAACGGATTTACCCAGTCATGGCGATATGCTGCGCACTCCGGGGATTGACATGAGTGTGGGGTCCTTGGGGCAAGGACTTTCTTGTGCGGTCGGGATGGCTGTTGCTGCCCGCCTGTGTGGTGCTCCCAGCAGAATTTATGCGATTGTGGGGGATGGTGAAAGCCAGGAAGGGCAGGTCTGGGAAGCGGTAATGTATGCGGCGCAGCAGAAACTGGCAAATTTAACGGTATTGGTGGATTATAACCGTATGCAAATTTCAGGGCTGGTGGAAGAGGTGTGTAATCCGGCTCCTTTTTTGGAAAAATTTGCAGCGTTCGGATTTCACGCTTTAGAAGTAGACGGGCATGACGTAGAGCAAATCAGCGGAGCGATTTGCCGGGCACAGCAAAGGAAAGATTGTCCCACGGCAATTATTCTGCATACCGTTAAAGGGAAAGGCGTTGCTTTTATTGAGGAAAAGGGATATGCCAATCATTCCATGCCGTTGACCGAGAAGGATTATCGCAGAGCGATAGCGGAGTTGAGGTGAAACATGGCAGAGCAAGAAATGCGGGAAGTATATGCTGAATTATTGGCAGAAGCCATGGAACGGAATGAAAAGGTATGTACAGTTGATGCGGATTTGGCAAAAGCAAACGGTACGCACGGGTTGCGGTATCGCTTTCCGGGACGTGCATTGGATGTCGGCATTGCCGAGCAGAATATGGCCTGTGTTGCGGCGGGAATGACCTCTTTTGGCTATCAGCCCTGGATAAGCACCTTTTGTTGCTTTGTGGGGCGCATGGCTGATCAGATATTGCTTTCGATTGGATATGCAGGGCGCAATGTAAAAATTGTGGGAACGGATCCCGGAATTTTAGCGGAGATCAACGGCGGCACGCATATGGGGATTGCAGATGTAGGGATGATGCGCGCTATTCCGAATATGGTAATTGTAGAGCCTGCGGATACAGTACAGCTGCGCAGCCTGATGCCGCAGCTGTTGGCCTACGAAGGGCCGGCTTATATGCGATTGGCCAGGCGCGCAGTACCGCCGGTTTATGAGCGATCGGCAGGATTTGATCTTTGGCGGGCAGAAGTTGTGCGGCAAGGGCAGGATGTGACGCTGATTGCTTGTGGTATGATGGTTTATGAAGCATTGCGAGCGGCCGAGCTGCTGGAAATGCAGGGAATATCGGCAGAGGTAATGGATGCACATACGATAAAGCCGTTGGATGTACAAACGATTATGGCCTCGGTGAATCAAACGGGTGCAGTTGTTACCTGCGAGAATGGCAATATTTTAGGTGGTCTGCACAGTGCTGTAAGTGAAGTTACCGCAAAATATGGTCCGGTTCCTGTTTTGCCAATTGGCATTCGCGATCGGTTTGGTGAAGTGGGGCGGTTGCCCTATCTGAAACAGGTCATGGGTATGACGGCAGAGCATATTGTGCAGGCCGCGCTGCAGGCCATGCGGCAAAAGCAGAGCATGGAGGAGAGAAAGAGTAGGGTTAAATGAAAAAAATAGATTTTCATACGCATGCTTATCCGGAATCCATTGCTGATCGGCTGACCGGGCGCATGGCGCCTTATAGCCCGGCTGGGATGCGCTATGGCAGAGGAACGCTGCGGGAGCTGGCAGAGCGTAATGCAAGGCAGGGAATTGCAGCTTGCGTACAATTGAATATTGCAGCTTCTCCGGGCAGCGTGCGGCGCATGAATGAATTTGCCGTGCAAGCCAATGCGTTACCCGGAATTTATGCTTTTGGATCCTTGCACCCGGCATATGAAAAGGCGGAGGAGGAATTGCGCCGCCTGCGGGATGCGGGAATCAAAGGCATTAAACTGCACCCGGCGACACAACATTTTCAGGTAGATGCGGAAAGCGCATTTCCCCTCTATGAAGCAATGGCAAAGCATGGTATGATAGTATTGTTCCATTGTGGTCGGGATCCGCAGGATGGCGGTATCGACTATGCTGCTCCGGCTGCTGTGGCGCGGGTCATGGAACGGTTTCCGCAGCTGAAGATGGTACTGGCTCATTTGGGCGGGATGGATGATTTGGAGCAGGCTGAAGAAATGTTGTGGGGGAGAAAGGTATATATAGACCTGGCCATGACAGCCGGTTATATGCCGCAGCAGAAGATCAATGCCTTTATGAAAAAGCATCCGTCTGAGTATATTCTGTATGGGAGCGACTATCCATGGCACGGTGATCAGGAATTGGTTATGCTGGAAAAAGCGAATCTGAGTGAACAGATGCGCCGACAGATTTTTTGGGAAAATGCAGCAAATTTGCTGGAAATAGAGGAAATTTAGCATGGCAAAAAGAAAAGTTACCGTGGAATCAGGTTTGCACAGGGGCGATTACCGGAGCCTTACCTATTGGAATATGTTTAAAAAGGATCAGCGTGTCATCTGGATGTTGGCTGCTTTGGTTATCATTGGCAGCGCCTGTATCAT
>QANA01000039.1 GCA_003149735.1 Clostridiales bacterium
GCGCTCCGTAAGTGAGCCGGAATATTCTCTGCTCATCTATCCCACCTATGTCATGGATAATGGCTTATTTAATCTCGATCTGGACGCCGGTCCGGTGGACGAGATGACCTTCATCAATACCTATACCAAAAATACAACCTTGCCGGAGGATGAGGAAACGACTGAGATTCCCAATACGGGCGACAGCAGCAACCTTGCTTTGTGGTTTGCCCTGCTGGCTGTATCGGCTGCAGGTGTGATAGTTATGGTCGTATATAGCAGACGCAAAGGAAACTGCAAAACAAAGTAACAAGATGAAAAAATAGCGAAAGATAGAAAAGACCCTGCAGGGAGTTAACTCCTGCAGGGCTTTTTCATGCCGGGCAATGTGCCGTTTCGCAAGGAGGGAACGGGAAAGATTTCCTGCGCTGCTTTCTTGATATGAAAGTGATTTGGGCGCCGAAGCCGGAAAATATGAGAATGGCAGAAGAGCTGTGCCCAAAACGGCTTTTGCCGAAAATCAAAGGGGGAGCAGTGCAGCCTCAGCAATCCGTTTAAAATGGATTCATAGTATGTTTACACTTTGTGATTCGCTTTTTCAGCTTTGTTTGGGCAGTGTTGCCTATAATAATCAGCGAAGGAGGAAAGGCCGGATAATGCAGACGGAGTATCAGAGCATATTTGAACGCAGTGAACAGAAATATCTGTTGCAGGAAGCACAGTATACGGCATTGGAGCAGGCTATGTGGCCTCACATGCAGCCGGATTCATATGGAATGACAACGATTTACAGCCTCTATTTTGATACGCCCGATTACCGACTGATTCGCACTTCCCTGGAAAAGCCGGTTTATAAAGAAAAACTGCGTCTGCGCTGTTATGGACGGCCGGATTCGGAGAGCACAGCTTTTATAGAATTAAAAAAGAAATATGACGGTGTCGTTTATAAAAGAAGGATTGAGATGCCCTACGAAGCGGCAATGCAATACCTGTGCGGGCACCTGAAGCTTCGGGAAATGCCGCAAATCCTGCAGGAAGTCGAGTGGGTACGGCATTTTTACGGCATGCTGCAGCCGGCAATGGTGCTTACTTATGATCGGGTCGCCTGGTTTGGCCGGCAGGAGCCGGCGCTGCGCATCACGTTTGATCGAAATATCCGCTGGCGGACGGAGCAATTGGAGCTATCCCGGGGAGCGGAAGGCAGCATGCTGCTGTGGGAAGGGCAGCGGCTGATGGAGATTAAAGCGCTGCGGGCTCTGCCGCTCTGGCTGGTTAAGGCCATGGGGGAACTGGCAATCTATCCTGTTTCCTATTCCAAATACGGCAGAGCATATGAGCAAATGCGCGGCGGGCGGCATACCGGGGAAGAACAGAGCGCGGAGGAGGATTTATGATGACTGATTTTTTGACAACTTCAATTTTGGCTTCTTCTATCACCTGGAGTAGTTTTTTGATTTGTATGGGGGTATCCCTGCTGCTGGGCATGTGCATTACGCTGGCTTATATGTATGGCAATCAGTATACGCAGAGCTTTGCCTGCACGTTATTACTGCTGCCGGCGATTGTGCAGGTAGTGATTATGCTGGTAAACGGAAATATCGGAACCGGTTTGGCCGTGGCCGGTACATTCGGCCTGGTGCGTTTTCGTTCGGTGGCGGGCACGGCGCGGGAAATCGGCAGTATTTTCCTGGCTATGGCAGTTGGTCTGGCCACCGGAATGGGATATTTGGGGATGGCGGCACTCTTCACTTTGGCAATTTGTGCGGTGCAGATGTTGCTGACCTTCTTCTGGTTTGGCAAAACCAAGCGAATGGTACGGGAATTGAGCGTGGTCATTCCGGAAAATTTGGATTATACAGGATTATTTGACGACATTTTCAGCGCTATACCAGCCGGTATGAGCTGATTCGGGTGCGCACAACCAATTTGGGCAGCCTGTATAAATTAAAATATCAGGTGACGCTGAAAGATCCGGCACAGGAAAAACAGATGCTGGATGAAATACGATGCCGCAATGGCAATCTGGATATTTCCTGCGGGCGCTCGTCAACCGGGCAGGATGAATTATAAAAAAGGGTAATCAGGAAAAAATTGCATATGCTAAAGTGAACCGTGTTGCAATCACGAATCAAATCGGATACCCTATCAATAGGCGGGGCGGCTCGCAATTTCAGACAGGAAAGGATATTGGCATGAAGCTTACGTTTTTGGGTGCGGCGCATGAGGTAACAGGTAGCTGCACTTTATTGGAGGTTGGCGGTCGCAATATATTGGTCGACTGTGGTATGGAGCAGGGGGCGGATATTTTCCAGAATCAGGAGTTGCCGGTTGATCCGGGCAAAATCGATTTTGTATGCTTGACCCATGCTCATATTGATCATTCCGGCAATTTGCCGTTGCTTTATAAAAATGGATTCCGTGGAGAGGTATTTGCCTCGGAAGCTACGGCGGCTCTTTGCGATATTATGCTTAAGGACAGTGCGGGCATTCAGGAATTTGAAGCGGAATGGCGCAACCGCAAGGCAAAGCGCTCGGGAAGCGCGGCTTATGAACCGATTTACACAACGCAGGATGCGCTGGGATTGCTGCAGTGCATGCGGCCCTGCCCCTATGATCGGAAGTTTTCCATCTGCGAAGGGGTTGAAATTCGCTTCAACAATGCGGGACATTTGTTGGGAGCTTCCTCCATCGAATTTTGGTTAGAGGAACAGGGCAAGCATAAGAAAATTGTTTTCAGCGGAGATCTGGGAAATATTGGCCGGCCATTCCTGCGCAATCCGGCACGGATAGAGCAAGCGGATTATGTAGTCATCGAATCGACATATGGGGATCGTCTGCATGAAAGCCAGAGGCAGGATTATGTTTCGGCTCTGGCGGAATATATTCAGCAGACATTTGATCGCGGCGGCAATGTGGTAATTCCTGCTTTTGCGGTGGGGCGTGCCCAGGAACTGCTGTATTTTCTAAGACAGATCAAGCAGGAAAGACGGGTTCAGGGCCACGGAGATTTTCCGGTCTATATGGATAGCCCTTTGGCAGGGGAGGCCACGGAAATTTTACTGCAGTGCGATCCCGATGTTTTTAACGACCAGACGCGGGAACTGATTGCCCAGGGGATCAACCCGATTCTGTTTTCCAATTTGCGCATTGCGCAGACGGCAGAGCAGTCCAAAGCCATTAACTTTGATAATCAGCCTAAAGTGATTATTTCTGCCAGCGGTATGTGTGAAGCGGGGCGGATACGCCATCATCTCAAGCATAATTTGTGGCGGGAAGAAAGCCTGATTCTCTTTGCGGGGTATCAGTCGGCCGGAACTTTAGGGCGGTCGCTGAGAGACGGTGCTTCGACGGTGCGGCTGTTTGGCGAAGAAATCGCAGTGCGTGCACAGGTGGCCGCATTAAGCGATACAAGCGGGCATGCCGACAAACAGGGGTTGCTACACTGGCTGGAGGGATTTCGGCAGAAACCTGCTTTGGTATTTGTCAATCATGGAGAGGCTTCGGTTTGTGATGCCTTTGCCGGTGAACTGCGCCGGCAGGGTTATGCGGCGGAAGCGCCGTACAGCGGCACCTGTTATGATTTATGTACGGGAGCGGCGGTGGTGCGCACAACCGGTATTCCGGCCCGGAAAGGGCAGACGCCCGAGCGGGAACGCAAGAATCAGGCATTTGACAGGTTGGTTGCAGTAGCCCGCCAGCTGGTAACGGTTGCAGAGCAATGCCGTGGCATGGCCAATAAGGAAATGGCAAAATTTGAAAGCCAGATTCGCCAGCTATGTGATAAATGGCGGAAATGAAGAAGAAGGGGAAAGCATTTCCCTTTCTTTTTTTGTGCACTCCTGTAAATCGATACATATATATCGGTAAAAGTATATCGATATATATGTTTCAATATTTGCAGATCGACAGAAATTATGGCATGATAAAAAAGAATTAGTTTCACTACAAAGCAGGCACAGGCGAGTCTCATAGATGCCAAAGGCAAATACAAAACAGCAACTGTATCGATCCTTGTTATGATTCGGCCGGTGGCCTGCTCTGATTTTTATATCTTATATTCCATGTAAATTATGTAAAATCATGAGAATCGCTGAAAAATAGGGAAAAAGGAATTTTTTCTGCGGAATATTCGTGTTATAATAAAACAATGAAAAGTGAATTTGCCGGAAGGCAACTACGTTTATGTATGTAAGCAGTAATATTGCTGCAACGAAAGGTCATTGGAGGATAAATTATGAAAATCACGATATGCATCGGCAGTTCCTGTCATCTGAAGGGTTCACGCCAAGTGATTGAACGGCTGCAGCAGTTGATTGCGCAGCATGGATTGCAGGAAAAAGTTGAGCTGGCCGGCACGTTTTGCATGGGTAACTGCCAGAATGGCGTCTGTGTGACTTTGGATGAAGAGCCTATTTCTCTTTCGCCGGAGACGGTCGATGCATTTTTTAAGGAACGGGTATTGGCGAAACTGGCGTAAAGCGGCAGAATTTTCTGGGTATAAGGGGAAAAGGGTATGACAGAATTTCTGAAACTGAAAAAATCAAATTGTAAGAACTGTTATAAATGCATTCGCAACTGCCCGGTAAAGTCGATTCGCTTTTCTGCGGGGCAGGCCCACATTGTCAGCAATGAGTGCGTTTTGTGTGGACAGTGCTTTGTTATCTGTCCGCAGAATGCAAAAGAGATTGTGAATGACGTGGAAAAGGTAAAGGTGTTGTTGGCGGGCGAGCAGCCCGTATATGCCAGCCTGGCACCTTCCTTTATTGCCAATTATGATGGCATTGGGATTGAAGCCATGGAGCGGGCTCTGAAAAAATTGGGCTTTGCCGGTGCGGAAGAAACGGCAATTGGGGCAACCATTGTCAAAAAAGAATATGACCGCATTTTGGCAGAGGAAAAGCCGGAGGTTTTGATTTCGTCCTGCTGCCACAGCGTCAACCTGTTGATTCAAAAGTATTTCCCTTCTGCATTGCCTTATCTGGCCAATGTAGCTTCGCCGATGCAGGCGCATTGTTTGGATATTAAGCGGCGGGTGCCGAATGCCAAAACGGTATTCATCGGGCCGTGCGTAGCCAAAAAGGAGGAAGCGGCGCGTTATCCGGGAGCGACGGATGCTGTCTTGACTTTTGAAGAGTTGACCAATTGGATGCAGGAAGAAAACATTCATCTGGAGCAGGAACCGGCACGGGGCGAGCAGGGCAAAGCCAGATTTTTCCCGACGACCGGCGGCATTTTAAAGACGATGGAATGCGCTCAGAAGGAATATGCATATCTGGCAATTGACGGAATGGATAACTGCATTGCGGCGCTTAAGGATATCGAGCAGGGAGGAATGGGCCGCTGCTTTATTGAGATGTCAGCCTGTGCAGGCAGCTGTGTCGGCGGACCTGTTATGGAAAAATATCATCGGTCCCCGGTGCGCGATTATGCAGCTGTCAGCCGCTATGCTGGAAAGGAAGATTTTACGGTGGAAATGCCGGAATTTCAGCGCATTGAAAAACGGCATATGCCTTTATATAAGAGCGAAAGACTGCCCAGTGAGGCGGAAATTGCTGCGATTCTGCGGCGTATCGGCAAAACAAAGCCGGAGCACGAACTGAATTGCGGTTGCTGCGGCTATAATACCTGCAGGGAAAAGGCGATTGCCGTATTTCAGGGCAAAGCAGACATGACCATGTGCCTGCCTTTCCTGAAAGATAAGGCAGAGAGTTTTTCTGATACGATTATCAACAACACGCCTAACGGAATTATTGTCATCAATGAAGAAATGGAAGTGCAGCAAATTAATAAGGCGGCACTCAATATTATGAATATTCGTTCCGCATCGGATGTGTTGGGTGAACAGGTGGTGCGCATTCTTGACCCGACCCCTTTCCTGGATGTCAAACAGTATGGGCATGAGATACGGGATCGCAGGACTTATCTGGCAGAATATAAGCGCTATGTAGAGGAGACGATCATTTACGATCGGGAATATCATGTACTGATGTGCATTATGCGCGACGTGACTCGTGAGGAAATAGATCGTGAGAAAAAAGAAGCACTGAGCCGCCAGACGGTGGAAACCGCCGATAAGGTGGTCGATAAACAAATGCGTATTGTGCAGGAGATTGCTTCGCTGTTGGGTGAGACTGCGGCTGAAACCAAGATTGCGCTTACACAGCTCAAGGAGTCGATTGATCATGAATGATCTTTGTGCAGATATCGGATATCGCAGCATGAATAAGTTCGGCGAACAATTGTGCGGCGATCAGGTGGAGGTAATAGAACAAGGCGAACATTCAACGGTAATCGTTTTAGCTGATGGCTTAGGCAGCGGCGTAAAAGCGAGTATTTTATCGACGCTGACATCAAAGATCATTTCAACGATGATGGCAGCAAATATGCCGATTGAAGAATGCGTTTCCACAGTAGCAGCTACTTTACCAATCTGTTCGGAGCGGGGTGTGGCATATTCCACATTTACCATTATTCGCCTGGTAAATAATGAGGAAGCAGAGATTATACAGTTTGATAATCCTCTGGTGATTTTGCTGCGAGAAGGTAAAAATTATGAGATGCCCTATACTATCCTCAATATCGGGGGTAAGAATATCTATAGTTCTCGCATTAAGCTGCAGGAAAATGATATTTTTATTGCCATGAGCGATGGCTGTATTCATGCGGGCGTGGGCATGAGCTTGAATTTTGGCTGGGAACGTAAAGATATTATTTCCTTTATGGAGACGTTTTACGATGTGGGGTTCACTGCCAAGACTTTGGATACGATTCTGCTGGATGAATGCCTGCGGCTGTATGGCGGAAAACCTGGAGATGACACGACCGCTTGTGTGATTCGCATCCGCAAGCGCGAACCGATGAATCTGGTATTTGGACCGCCTGCACATCGGGATGACTGCGGTAAAATGATGTCTCTTTTCTTTTCCAAAGAAGGCAAGCATATCGTTTGCGGTGGAACGACTTCCAATATTGCAGCACAGTATTTGGGCAAGAAGCTGATCCCCAAACTGGAGTTCCCGGATCCTGATATTCCTCCGATTGCGGAATTGGAAGGTGTAGATCTGGTGACGGAAGGTGTTATTACCATGAGCCGGGTATTGGAATATGCCAAGGATTATCTGCAGGATAATGAGACGTATACGCAGTGGAGTTATAAGAAGGATGGAGCATCCCATATTGCGCGGTTGCTTTTTGAAGAGGCTACGGATATCAATTTCTTTGTGGGAAGAGCAATGAACCCGGCGCATCAGAATCCGGATTTGCCCATTAACTTTAATATCAAGATGCAGTTGATTACAGAACTTTCCGAGTGCCTGAAAAAGATGGGCAAACGCATCAAGTTAAGTTATTTTTAGAAAGAAGGTTTCTCTAAATTATGAGAATATTTGACACAAAGGTGCAGCATTTGAAGTATAAAGTGCTGCGTGAGGTAGCACGGCATGCTTGGAATGATACACTGCTTCAGGCAGTGGCAGATATTCCGAAGGAGATTGTTCCGGGGAATAAACCGACCATGCGTTGCTGTGTCTATAAAGAGCGGGCTATTCTGGCAGAGCGCGTCAAACTGGCAATGGGCGGTGATCGGAAAAACCCGAATGTCATTGAAGTGATTGACATTGCCTGCGATGAATGCCCAGCCAGTGGTTTTGAAGTGACCAATGCCTGCCGTGGCTGCCTGGCGCACCGCTGCGAGGATGTCTGCCGCAAAGGCGCAATTTCATTTGATGAGCATCAAAAAGCACATATTGATAAGGATAAGTGTATCGGCTGCGGTATGTGCGCCCGGGTTTGCCCTTATACTGCGATTACCCGCAATAAACGTCCCTGTGAAAATGCATGCAAGGTAAAAGCCATTAGTATGAGTAAAAATACGGAGACGAAAGAAGCGGTTATTGACGAGAGCAAATGCATTGCCTGCGGGGCTTGTGTTTATCAATGCCCGTTTGGTGCAATTTCGGATAAATCCTATATTCTGGATGTGATCGATATGATCAAAAAGAGCAATAACAACCAGAACTATAAGGTCTATGCCATTGTGGCGCCCTCTATTTCCGGGCAGTTCCGCTATGCAAAGCTGGGGCAGGTAATTTCGGGCATTAAGGCGTTGGGCTTCTTTACCGTGGTGGAAGTTGCCTTGGGAGCGGATATGGTAGCCGACAAGGAAGCGGCCGAATTGGTAGAAAAAGGATTCCTTACCAGTTCTTGTTGTCCGGCTTTTGTGGATTTCATTAAAAAGCAATTTCCGACCATGGTGGAGCACATTTCGCATAATCTTTCGCCGATGGGTGCTATTGCGGAATATATCAAGAAGAATGATCCGCAGGCAAAAATCGTTTTCATCGGCCCCTGCACGGCCAAGAAAATGGAGGTGCAGCAGGAGCGCGTCAAGCAATATGTGGACAGTGCCATTACATTTGAAGAATTGCAGGCATTGTTTGACAGCAAAGATCTGGATATTACTTCTATGGAAGAGGATGTTTTGGATAATGCTTCCTTCTTTGGCAGAATTTTTGCCCGCAGCGGCGGTTTAGCAGAAGCGGTACAGCAAGCACTGAAAGAACACGGCGAAAAAGATTTCCAACTGAAAGCCATTTCCTGCGATGGTATTGAAGCCTGCCGCACAGCGCTTTTGAAAGCCTCCAAAGGTATTTTGCCGGAGAACTTTATTGAAGGAATGGCATGCATGGGTGGATGCATCGGCGGAGCTGGATGCTTGACGCATGGCGATAAGAATAAGGCTGAGGTGGATAAATACGGACGTGAGGCTTTGGAAAAAAATATCGGCGATGCAATTCGCTTGACCAGGCTTGGCGATTGATGATTGATTGCAGAGTTTAAACGGATGAATTACAATTCATCCGTTTTTCTATACAATAAATTCGGAAAAATGCCCTTCTAAGGAATATAGGAAAATTTGGGATTTTATGGTATGATTAATTCATTGAAATTAGGTGGAATGTTCAAGGAGGTTGGTAGGTCGGTGGAACAAAAGCGGATCGCCCTGATAGGGGCCGGAAAATTAGGAAAAGGCTATTTGGCCGATTTGTTTGGAAAAGCCGGTTATGAATTGATTTTTATGGCACGGAATCAGCAGCAGGTAGAGCAGATGCGTGCACAGGGGCAATATACGGTAGTAATGGAACATGAAGATGGCTCGGGAATAGAGGAATTTACCGTTTCCGGCTATCAGATCTGGTGTACACAAGGGGAGGAACGCGAACAGTGCCTGAATATACTGACGCAGGTACCGATTGCTTCTGTTCAGATTTATGATAATGGGTTTGCAGCAGTGGGAAAACTGCTGGGTGAGGCGATTGCACTGCGGGCTGCGCAGGAAAACCCGCTTCCCCTGGATATTCTGCTGGTTGTCAACTATTCGGAGTCTGACCGTATTTTCGCTGAATACATAGAAAAGGAATTGCACACAGAAGCTCAGAAAAACTATTTTAAAGAAAAAGTCGGATTAATTAAAACGCTGGCATTCCGTGGGGGGTATGCGGCGCCCGAAGAAGTCTTGAAAAGAGATCCGCAGGCAATAGGGGCTTCTGACTATCCGGAATTGCCGGTAGATGTAGACGCCTTTTGCGGAGAGTTTCCGCAGGTGGAAGGCTTGATTCCTCTGGATAACATGGATGCCCGCCTCAAGGCAAAATTGTGGACGGGAAACATGCGTGGGGGTATGCTTGGCGCGATGGCAGGATTTAAAGGTTATCGCTTTTATGAACAGGCACGGATTGATCCGGAGATAGAACAATTTTGCAAATACGGTTATGAAGAAGCACTGTATGGTGTGCTGCATCTGTTTCATATGACGTATGAGGATTTTCAAAAAGGAGAGCGAAAGGAAGCTGTTTTGGTGCCCGGTGCAAAAGCAAAGGCTTCTACGGATACCATTGCCCGGCAGATGTTTGGTCTGGTACGAAAATTGGGGCGAAATGAACGTTTGGTAGGCCCGGCTATGGCCTGCATGCAAACGGGAAAACTTCCTTATTTTCTGGCGCGTGCCATTGCGATGGCCTTTGATTTTGAAAATACGCAGGATCCTTCAGCAGTGGAAGTGCATAACTACTTGAAGAAACATGGAATCCAAAGTGCTGTAGAGAAATATTGCGGGCTGCATATGCAGGAAGAAAAAGAACGGATTTTAATTGAATTGATATGCGGACACTATGCGGAGTTGCATATGAAGCAATAGAGAGAAGATAGAAAGAGAGGAAATAAGAAATGGGGAAGAAACAGATTGCACTGATTGGTGCAGGTAAGTTGGGTAAAGGATATGTGGCAGACCTGTTTGGCAAGGCAGGTTATGAAGTGATTTTTCTTGCGCGCAGGCAGCAACAGGTAGATACGCTGCGCCGGCAGGGGAGCTATACGGTGTATGTAAGCCATGAAGATGGCTCGGGAATCAGTGAGAAAAAAGTGAGCGGCTATCAGGTGTGGTGCAGTCAGGGAGAAGAGAGAGAACAATGCCTGCAGATATTGACACAAGTGCCCATAGCCTCTGTACAAATTTATGATAATGGCTTTGCCGAAGCGGGGAAACTATTGGGAGAAGCGATTGCCCGCCGGGCAGAATTGCCGGAGGCCGGGCCTTTGGATATTTTGCTGGTTGTCAACTATTCTGACCCGGATCGTATTTTTGCGAACTATATTGAACAGGAACTGCATACTGAACAGCAGCGCACTTATTTTCGGGAAAAAGTTGGGCTGGTTAAAACGCTGGCTTTTCGCGGTGGTTTTACGCCGACGGCAGAACAGCTGGCAAGGGATCCGGAGGCGATTTGCGCATCCGATTACCCGGAACTGCCTGTTGATCAGCAAGCCTTCCGTGGTGGCATTCCGCAGAACGTCGACGGATTGCTGCCGCTGGATAAGATGGGGGAGCGCCTGAAAGCCAAGCTATGGACGGCAAATATGCGTGGTGGTGCGATTGGTTCCATGGGCAAGGCTAAAGGATATCACTTGTTTAACGATGCAGGGGCGGATGAAGAGATTCAAAAATTTGCAGGGCATTGTTATGAAGAAGCACTTTATGGCATTGGGAATCTCTTCCATATGAGTAAAGAGGATTTTGAGAAGGGACTCCGGAAAAAGATACCGTTGGTTCCGGGTGCAAAAGCTCGGGTGACGACGGATGTTATCGATCGCCAGATGTTTGGCCTGAATCGCAAACTGGGCAGAGAAGAACGGTTGATTGGGCCGGCAATGGCCTGCCTGGAGGGAGGGCGTTTGCCTTATTTTCTGGCAAAAGCAGCAGCCTATGCTTTTGATTTTGATAATCCTGCAGACCCGGCTTCAGTGGAAGTGCTTGGCTATGTGCAGGAATACGGAATTGAAAAAGCGGTAAGTAAATACTGCGGATTGAGTCTGCAAAATGAACAGGAACGCATTCTGATTCAGCTGATTTGCGGACACTATACGGATATGCATTAAGCAGAAGGAATGAAAAAACCGGTCAATAGGAACCGGTTTTTTTATATGTTTGTATCAAGCGGTTTATAGAAAATCAGCGAAGCAGATCAGAGTATTTGCTGAGCATTTTTTCCTGTACACCCAATAGAGCAGACAATGTGGAAAGGGAACAATGGGAAATATCCTCTTCCAGGCCAAAGCATAGAAGCCGCAGGGCAAAGGTGTTTGCTTCGGATTCCAGGCGTGAAGTGGAGAAAAAGGTATTTTCCCGTAAGAAAGGTGCGCTCTCTCCCGGATGCAATAAAGCATGGCCCAGCTCATGTGCGGCGGTAAAGCGTGCCTGCGCTTCATTGAGACGGTTATTGATATGAATAAATTTTTGACGTTTTTGTTTATTATAATATCCTTTAACAGCACCCAGATCTTCAAACAGCACAAGAATGCCCAATTCGCGCGCTATAAAGAAAGGGTCGCTGCTGCTGTATTTTTTTACCAGCTTATTGATGATTTTTTCCATGGGATTTATATTTCTCCGGCGTATATTTTTCTTTGGCCATTGCCTTCGCCATGCGGATACTGCGCTCCAGAGAAGCAATGAGCAATTCTTTTGTTTCATCATCCAGGGGTTCTCCGTCAAAAAGCAAAGCACCTTGCTCGCCTTCCAATGCAGATAACACATGATCCAGCGATTTTTGAATGTCACGTTCATCTCGTGCATTAAAGGAAGCTTCCTGTGGCTCCCATCCCATGATTTGGGATTTTGGAACTCCAAAAAAGTCCGAAAGTTTTTCGATTACCCCCATACGGGGCATTTTTAGGCCATTTTCCCAGGTGGAAACGGCCTGATAGGAAACTCCCAATTGCTCTGCTAATTGTGCTTGGGTTAGTCCGCGAGATTCTCTTAGCTGTTTAATGGCGTTATGATGCATGGGCGTAGTCATGATTTTAGTATTTCTCACTCCTTTATTAAATCTACTAAAAGTATAGCTCTGTATAAAGATTAAGTCAACTATTTGTTTATATTTTGTGATATATATACCCTTGACATTCTACTAATAGTAGAATAAAATAAAAAACAGCAACGGAACAACTTGAATAAACAATCAATTTGTTCATAACTCTACTATTAGTAGATAAAGAAAGGAGCACATGAAGATGACGGAGGCACAGGTCAGAGGATATTTGAATCGAGCTTATCGAGCTAAGGAAATGATTGGAAGCATGCAGGAGGAATTGCTGCATTTGCAGGAACTGGCCGAATTAACCGCAGGTATGGAGGCGGGAGGTAGAGAAGACAGTTTGTTGGCGCAGATTATAGAAAAGGAGCGACGGCAAAAGGGGCGCATTGCGGAATACCTGGAAGCTGTTGAGCAGGTGCAGGAAGTGATCGAATCAGTGGAGAATCCGGATTATAAGACGATCCTGCGTATGCGGTATTTGAATTTCAAACCGTGGGATGAGGTCGCGCAGGCGCTGCATTTTTCCAATGTGTGGGTATATCATCTGCATAAAAGAGCACTGACTGCCGTGGGAAACGCTATTACAAAACTGGAAAAACAAAGAGTATCGATTTCATGAGGTGTCAAAATGTTTGAAACGGTTGTTGCTTATACAACAAAAAATGATGGGTATCAAAAAAACGGCAGCCTGCAAGTAAAAGGGTTGATGCTGCACAGTACGGCGACTCCCGGTATTATGGCGCTGGAATTTCGGGAACGATTTAACAAACCGGGTCTGGAAAAGTCAATTCATGGTTTTCTGGATGACGCCTGTTATGTGCAGTGTATGCCCTATGAGAAAATGGCGGGGCATTGCCGTTATGCGGGAAACAGTACGCATATCGGTATTGAATTATGTGAACCGAAAGAATGGCAGACGGATGCAGTATACTTTGCGAAAGTGTATGAAAATGCGGTTGCGCTGTTTGCACAGTTGTGCAGACAGTTTGATTTAACGGAACAGGATATCATCGACCATGCGGAGGGCTATAGGTTGGGAATTGCCAGCAACCATGGAGATGTCGGGCACTGGTTTCCGCTATTTGGTAAGAATATGGATGATTTTCGGGCGGATGTTCGAAAAGTGCTTGAACAATTCAGGAAAATGTCCCCTGCAGAGCATAGGCGAGAGAATATCCGGAGCCTGCAGACAGCTCTGAATAAAGCTTATGAATGCGGACTGTCGGTAGACGGAATTTTGGGAAAGAAAACAACGGCGGCTGTAAAAGCACATTTGCTGCGTTATCAACCGGGGAAGGCACTTGCCAGAGGAGACTATGTTGCATGGGTGCAGCGGCAATTAATCGAACGAGCTTATTCCTGCGGGAAAACCGGGGCAGATGGAAAGTATGGAAAGAATACACAGGCAGCAGTCAAACGGCTGCAAAAGACGGCGGCGATTAAGGAGGATGGGATTGTAGGCATCGATACCGTTTCTGCATTGCTGGAGAATTGGAAATAGAGTTGCAAATAAGTGGCTACAGATATGTTAGATATAGAAAGGAGATATAGAAAATGAATGGGATATGGATGTTTAGTACAGTGTTATGGGTTTTTTTGGATCGAGCAAAAAAAATATGGGTACAAGCAAGTTGGGGAAATTGGTTGACCATCGGTCTGGCAACTGTTGTCGGATTGATACTGGCTTTCGGATATAGATTGGATTTGCTGATGGTAGTAGGATTGACTGAGCAATTGACGGTGGGAGGGCAGATTTTTGCCGGGTTGGCAGTGGCGGCAGGTTCTTCCTGTATCCACGAATTGCTGGAAAAGGTACAGGATAAGGAGGCATAATGGATGGAAGCGTATTGACGGCCATATTAGGCTGTGCCGGAACAATTGTTGGTTCAGCGATTGGAGCGATAGCAACAGCCGGCAAGACGAATTTCCGTTTGGAACAGTTGGAAAAAAAGGTGGATCAACACAATCATCTGGTCGAGCGGATGGTAGCGGTGGAGGAACGGAGCAAGAGCAATACACATCGATTGGATGAATTGGAAAAAGTATAACGAAGGGGAGGCACAGGCCTCCCTTTTTATAAAATGGGGAAAATAAAATGCAGCCTGTGATGCCTAAACGGTTTATCTGCTTCCGGTAATACATACATGATAGGAATATGTTATAATCATATGAGAATACAGGAGGAAAAGCAGATGAAATATTATGCGGATTATTATGAATCACCCATTGGGAAGCTGATGTTGGCTGCTGGCGAACAGGGATTAGCCGGCATTTGGATAGAAGGACAGAAATATTTTGCCGATTCGCTGAAAGAGCAGCCGATGATATGGGGAGATCACGCATTGCTTCAGCCGGCAAAGGACTGGCTGGATCGCTATTTTGCAGGAGAGAAACCGCGGGCGGAGGAGATAGCATTGGCACCCTTGGGCGGCGCTTTCCGGCAGGCAGTATGGCACATCTTATGCAGGATCCCCTACGGACAGACCATGACATATGGGCAGATAGCGAAGGAAATAGCGCTGCAGCAGCAGCGGCTTGGCATGTCGGCGCAGGCAGTTGGCGGAGCAGTGGGGCATAACCCGGTTTCTATTTTGATACCCTGCCATAGAGTGGTGGGAGCAAACGGAAGCTTGACGGGTTATGCAGGAGGAATTGATAAAAAAATATGGCTGCTGCAGCATGAAGGAGTCGATCTATCTCATTTTACGATTCCCAAGAAGGGTACAGCCCTGTAAAAAAAACTGCATAAAAATGGCGGCAGAAACATTAACTAAGTTCTGCGGGAATTTCTCCGGGATTGGGAACTTTGCGCAGATAATGATTGTAATAAGCGGCAAGAATATCAATGACTTCACCGCTGCTGGGCTTATAATCAATGGTATAACCGGCTAAAGCTTCCAGATTATGGATATAACCGCGATCCCAGATCATATGGACTACTGTGCGCAAATTACGGTCAACACTGCCGGGTGACATATGAAAATCATCGGCAATTTCGAGGAAGAGCCGCCGGGTCATACCCATTAAAAGGCTGTTATCATCAGCAACCAGTTCGACAGCGCGTGCCAGAAAATGGTAGCCACTTAAGTTGGAATGAATTCCGAGGCGGCGTATTAAACGGTATATTTCTTTCATAATTTAATCCTTACTATTAAATGGGTATATATCATAAAATAATCATAGAGCAAAACAGTTGCGAATTGAGAAAATAAGACAGAAAAAGATAAAATTCGATAAAAAATGTCAAGGCATTAAGGAAATATAAGCGATTGAGAGAAAATCTATAAGAATTTCTATGCTCCGGCAGGAATTGCGGGAAAAGTGCCGAATTTTTATAGAAAATGCCATATGGTTAGAAAGGAAACGGGATATGGATAGAAACAGACCTGCTGTGCATTTGACTGCGCCGCGCAACTGGATAAACGATCCCAACGGGTTTATCTGGTTTAAGGGGCAGTATCACTTATATTATCAGCATTTCCCTTATGCACCCATGTGGGGGCGTATGCATTGGGGGCATGCGACGAGCAAGGATCTTCTGCACTGGGAACATCATCCGATTGCTTTGTTTCCCAGTAAAAGCTATGATCGGGATGGTTGTTTTTCGGGCAGCGCCGTGCAGGAAGAAGAGGGCATAGCTTTTTATTATACCGGGGTTGATTATGTACAGGCAGATCCGGAAAACATCAACCGCGTGCTTTATGACACTTATGTAGCGAGTCAGGTGCGAATTCAATCCACCGATGGCTTTTTCTTTGATAATTTTGCGGGAAAAGAGCAGGTGATTGCTCCGCTGCAAAAACCGGAAATCGGCAGCCGTTATCATACGCGGGATCCGAAGGTCTGGCGGCAAGGAGCATACTATGATATGATTCTGGGCAGTAAGGTGCAGGAGCCCGGAAAAGTAAAAACGACGCCCAAGGTACTGATTTACAGAAGCATGGATGGAAAAGCATGGAGATTCCTCAACGAATTTTCCAGTTATGATACATTGGGAGACATGTGGGAATGTCCGGACCTGTATGAGGTGGATGGACAGTGGATTCTGTCTATGGCGCCGATGCACATGTCGGAAGAAGCTCATATGCATCAACATCAGGCAGTTTCTGCATTAGTGGATTATAATGCGGAAACCGGAGAAATCGGTTGGGATGGAAAACAGTTTGTTTATCTCGATTATGGTATGGATTATTATGCGCCGCAAACTACTCTGGATCATATGGGGCGCCGGATACAGATTGGCTGGCTGCGTATGGAGCGGCCATTGCCTGGCTGTACATGGGTTGGTGTCTTTACAATGCCCAGAGAGGTTACCGTGCGCGAGGGAAAGCTGTATACTGACGTGCATCCCGAGATTCGTGCGCTCTTCCACAAACCGGTGGCAGAGCAGATTTGCAATGCAGGAGAACCTTATTGCATTCGGACACGGCTGAAGGATGGAGAGGAAGTGCATATAGGCGCTTATCGGCTTGGACTGAAAGAAGGGCATCTCTGGGCGGATCGCAGCGGACTTACGGAAGAAGACAAAGCGCAGTTATTCTCACAGACACCATTGCTCGCCAGGGAACAGGTGCAATTGGAAATCTATGTGGATCACTGTGTGGTGGAAATATATGCTGAGGGTGGAGCGGCTGTGTTGACACATGTGGTGCAGCCGCAGGCACTTTGCGGACAGCTGCGTTTGCCGGAAGGCGCTCAGTGTTTTGCGCTTGGGTAATTTGCCGAAGGACAGAAAAAAAGGAATCAATGCCGAATCTGCAGAAGTAAATGGAGATTAAGCAAGTATAAGGATGCAAGGCTTCTTTTGAACAGACAAATGTGGTATACTAACATATGGCTGTATAAAGAAGCTTTGTATTTTTGAATGGATTTTTATATAACGGGGAGCAATATGGATTTTTTGGAACTGGTAAAGCAGCGCCGCAGTGTTCGCAAATATGATGAACGGCCGTTGTCGCGGGAACAGGCAGAGCAGATTTTGCAGGCTGCTGTTTATGCACCCAGCGGTGGAAATAATCAGAGCAGCCATTTTTTTGTCATACAGGATCAGGAATGTATTCAAAGATTGACAAAAATAGCTTTGCGTGCATTTGCGCAGATGCAGATTGAGGAGGGAATGTACCCTAGTCTGGCTTCCACAATCCGCCGTGCACAAAACGGAGGGTATGATTTTACGTATGGAGCACCGATGCTGGTGCTGGCAGCCAATCGACGCGGATATGGCAATGCCATGGCAGATTGCGCTTTGGCTATGGAAAATATGTTTTTGCAGGCGACGGCCATGGGGCTGGGCTCCTGCTACATTAATCAGTTTCACTGGCTTACGGAAGAAGAGACAGTTCTGCAGGCTCTATATGCCTTGGGAATGAAAGAGGAAGAGCTGATTTGTGCGGGCGGCGTATTCGGTTATCCGGCCGGTCAGCCATTGCCGCCATTGAAACGGTTTGGCAATACAATTACCTATATCAGATAAATGGAGTAAAGGAATTATGAAATTCAGCGTAATGGGATGTGGCCGCTGGGGGTCATTTATAGCTTGGTATCTGCATAAAATCGGGCATGAAGTCTGTGTATGGGGACGGCAGGGTTCTGCCAATCTGGCGGCACTGCAGCAGGGGCATATGGGAGACTTTGATTTCCCGGCAGAGATCCGGCTGACAACAGATGCGGCAGAAGCAGCGGCGTTTGCGGATATCATTGCTATTTCCATTAGTTCGCAGCATCTTCGGGAATTTATGCATGGCGAGGCTTTTAGCGGGGGTGTAAAGCCGGTAGTGCTATGTATGAAAGGGCTCGAGGAAAATACGGGAAAACGCTTGAGCGAGATCGCCAGCGAAGTGGTGGGAAAAGAGAATACCGCTGTCTGGCTGGGGCCGGGGCATGTGCAGAATTTTCTGGCAGGGATCCCCAACTGTATGGTCATTGATTCTTATAATGAAGCATTGAAAGGCTGCTTGATTGAGGCATTGAAAGGCAGCCTGATTCGCTTTTATTATGGCACGGATATGATCGGTAATGAAATTGGCGCAGCAGCTAAAAATGTGATTGGCATTGCGGCAGGAATTCTGGATGGCTTTGAAAATGCCAGTTTAAAAGGAGCACTGATGTCGCGTGGCGCGCGGGAAATCTCCAAATTGATTGAGAATCTCGGAGGGAACCCCATGTCGGCCTATGGATTGGCGCATTTGGGAGACTATGAAGCGACCGTTTTTTCAAAATACAGCCGGAATCGAATGTATGGGGAAAAATTTGTTCGCAAAGAACCGATGCAGGGTTTGGCAGAGGGCGTGAGCACTTCTAAAGCATTGATGCTGTTGGCACAGCAATCTCAGACGGAGTTACCTATTTGTACGGCGGTATATCGTATGTTATATGAGAATCTTTCGCCGGAAGAGGCAATGGAGCAACTTTTTCTCCGTGATTTGAAAAATGAATTTTAAGAAGGAAAACAAGGCACCGGTGTATTGGCCGGTGCTTTTGATTGCGCCTATAAAACCTGGAGCAACGAATTGCAGAAAGCAAGGCAGCGCGGATGTGTATTTTGAATATTCTGTTCAAGTAAAAAATAAAGAAGCATCTGAAGAACAGATGCTTCTTTTGCGTAACGAAAAATCGCTTTATGCCTGAGGTGCGCCATTTCCATAATAAGGTGGCTGCGGCATACCGTAAGGCGGATATTGCGGCGGTACGGGAGCGTGCAATCCTTCATCTTTATTCCGGCATGCGAATACAAAAAAGGGCGTGAGGAAAGAGAAGAAGATGGAGAGCACTAAAAACAGTACAGCATTATCCGGTGAGCAGGATTTGTACAATTTATAATAAGCTATATAGGTAAAGACCGCGGAAATCACGGCCAAAGCCAGCAGGCCGATATAACAGATGAGCATGATCAGCACAGTCCCAATCAATGCATCGGCGTTGGAGGAATCAAAAGAGTGCCGTGCTGCGCCAATGATAAAAGAAACCAATGTGGGAATCATGGCGAGGACCAAAACGATCATGGATACACACAGCCATAACAGCAAATGACGCTGTTTCTTTTTGGCGTTTTTGGCAACCAGATCATATTGGTCGGCAATGCTGCCCAGAATCCATAAATTTCCTAACGGTACCCAAGCCCAGCCGGCGCTGGGGATCCCTCTGCGCTTGGCAATGGTATAAAGGCCGATAGAGGAAAAAATATAAAAGACAATACCAATTACGGAACTGATGCCTACAGCAATACCCATGACACCTGTCAATATCTCGGCATAAGAAGAATAATATTGCATAAGAGAATTCGCCTCTTTTCTTGAGATAATTTGATGGTATCATATTACCAACTGAAATACAATATAAAAAAGCCTTTAAGCACTGAATGAGCGAATCTCATAACAGCCTTAAAGGCAAAAACGATGGCTAATTTAGGGTTTGATGTAAAAATAAAACAATCTTGCCAAATACAATATATCAAAGTCATGCGAAATTGTCAAGCATTTTCAAACACATTTGCTTTATTTGCTTTCATACATAGGATACCCCCATTATAAAAAAATAAAACATTTTTTTGGTAAAAAATTTCAAAGTTGATATAAAAATGCTATAATAAATCAGTCAAGATTCCATACAACAGGAAGGAATGGAAACGATGGAAAATTTCTGGCTATCTGTATTGTTTTTTCTGATTACCCTGGCTGCTGCTGCGGGAGGTTCCTTTCTTGCCGTCAAGATAAAAATGCCGGCAGGTACGATGTTGGGAGCGATGATCGGGGTAGCAATCTTCAATATTTTTTCGGGCAAAGGATTTTTCCCGGAAGAATTGCGCACAGTAGTGCAGGTATTTTCAGGGGCGATGATCGGCAGTAAAGTTTCCAAGAAAGATGTTGTGGAATTAAAATATATTATTGTGCCTACAATCATTTTGCTGCTGTTTATGACGCTGATGAATGTCTCGCTGGGGCTTATAATTTATAAGGTGGGTAGTTTGGATATCGCTACGGCACTCTTTGCTTCCTCACCCGGCGGCCTTTCGGATATGGCACTGCTGTCTGAAGAGCTGGGAGCAAACTCCACGTATGTGACACTGCTGCAGTTAATTCGGGTCATCACTATTTTTTCTTTTATGCCTGCGATTGTCAAACGCGTGATATCCAAAAAAAATAGGAAACAGGCTAAGGAAATCCACGAACAAATCGAACAGGAGCACGCTCAAAGCAAACAGGAGGCAATGGAAAGCCATAAAGAATTATCGCGAAAACAGCAGATGCTACGCTTTTTGGGAACCATGTTGGCAGCATTTGCCGGCGGATTGCTGTTTCATTTTCTGGGAGTGACAGCCGGGGCCATGCTGGGAAGTATGCTTGCAACAGCACTCTATAACATACTGAGTGGGAAAGGCTACTTTGCTTCCAATATGCGAAGCTATACGCAAATCGGTTCGGGTGCATTCTTGGGAATGAAGATTGATATGGCCAGTATACTGGGATTGACAAGTCTGATTGTGCCTGCGTTGATTATGGTGGCAGGTGTGTTGTTTTTTGCTTTGATGACAGCGCTGATTATGCATAAACTGACAAAGTTGGATTTCAGTGTTTGCCTGATGGCCAGCACGCCGGGCGGCATACAGGAGATGTCACTGCTGAGTGAGGAACTGGGGGCGGATACGCCTAAAATAGCAGTAATGCAGACGGCGCGTCTGGTATTTGTGATTGCACTGTTCCCAACCATGATTGAACTGATTGCCAACAGCCTGGGTTAAAACATGGCGAAGATGTAAATTGTATGTGGGAAAACCGTAAAGAATGCCGGCGGCGGAAGCGGCCGGACTTGACTTTTGCGGAATGGCCGATACAATGGTATTGATTACGAAGAATTGCAGGAGAGTTAAAAATGTCTCATTGGAAGAGAATCGCCGCCTTGTGCCTTGCGCTGTTTGTATTGGCGGCAGCCGGATGTAGCGCAAAAAAGACGGATATGGAAGCGGTTTTGGAGAGCGGAAAGCTGCGCGTATTGATGAGCCCCGAGTTCCCGCCCTATGAATATAAAGATGCGGATGGCAATATCGTCGGCGCAGATGTGGAGATTGCTAAGCGAATTGCGGCAATGTTTGGGGTAGAGCTGGAAATCGTGGAATGTAATTATGCAGAACTTCAGGAAGCGCTGCTGGATGGGCAGGGGGATATGATTCTCTCGGCATTTTCTGTTTCAAAACAGTACGCGGAAGAAATACAGTGTTCAGATATCTATTTGAATACAGCGCAGTATATCATTACTTCAGCAGAAAATACCGAAATTGCGGTGGAAGCAGATTTGGAAGGAAAGATTCTCGGCGTGCAGCAATATGCGCAGGGAGATATTTATGCTACCGATATAGCCAGTGCAAAAAACATTGAGCGTTTTGCCGAACTGAGTGAAGCGGTGCAGGTACTGCTTGATGGGAAACTGGATGCGGTGATTGCCGATCAAGTGACGACGGAGGCAGTGCTGGCCGAAAATAGTGAAACGCTGAAGAAAATTTATATCGGTGAAAATATGGGGCATTACTGTATTGGATTGCGCAAAGATTCGGCAATGCTGCAGGAAATTAATGCGCTGTTGGCCACAATGCAGGCAAGCGGAGAGATTAAAACTTATGTGCTGCAGTATACAATGGCGGAGCAGGAGCAGGCAGAAGCCTGAGGCAGGCTGTGTGAAAAAGAGAAAAAAGGGATATCCTGTATAGCGAGATATCCCTTTTTGTTGTGCTTTTGAAAAATGGAAAAATTGGAGTAAAATGCTTGCATAATAGATACGGCTATGTAATAATGACTTTGATGAGATGATAGGGATGAGGTTATTTCCTTATGATAAAAAAATGTTGTGCAATGACGATTGCCATTTTATTTTGCTTATCATTATTTGCGGCCTGTGCGAAGCGGCAAGAAGAAAGCACTTCGCAGCGGAGCAGTCTGCTTCCCGAACCGGGGACAAGCTCGGAACAGGATGATAAAACTTTAAAAATTGCCTGCATTTACGGGAGAATTACCGGTGAATTTTGGGAAATTGTCTATAACGGATGTATGGCCGCTTTGGAAGAACTGCAGGCTGGTTATGGAGTGGAAGGATATTGTGTTGCTCCTGCAGATAATACGAACGTGGAGCAGCAGATAGAGTTGATAAAGCAGGCGGTAGAGCAGGAAGAAGTGGACGGTATAGTGCTCAGCAGTATGAATGCGGCGCAGATTGGCTCTTTTATCACAGAATATTTCCAGGTAGATAACTGGACGCCCGTGATTCTGATTGATCGTTCCTGTAATACGGATTCCGACGTGATTGTTTCAAAAGTACTTTCGGATACTTATGCTATGGGAATTGAAGCCGGAAAACAGGCTGCTCGCGCAGTAAATGGCAATGGCAGCTATTTTTGTCTGGGAGTGTTGCCGGATACACCGGATTGGGTGGACCGTTCTTTGGGGGCAATGGACTATCTGACGCAAAATGAACCAAACATGCGGCAGATTGGAGAAACGATTTATTGGATGGGGCAAGAGGGGAGGACGCAAGAAGATCAGATTGCTTATATCCAGAAAACGGTGTGCAGTGTCAGTGGAGAAGTCTGTATATTGCCGGTGACAGAAGGATACACCAATACCGCTGTGCTGGCACTGGCAGAAATGAGCTCGGAAAGACGCCAGCATACTAAAATCGTGGGTTTTGACTTTTCAGAGGATTTTTATCAGCTGATTGTGCAGGAAAAGGTATATGCCACCATAGCGCAGAATCCATATCTGATGGGATATCGTAGTACTTATTATCTTCTGGAGTACCTTTTGGGTGCAGAACTGCAGGAGAGAATAGACATTCCATATACTATGGTTACTAAGGAAAATCTGCAGGAAGAAGCTGTGCAGGAATATCTGGTATGTATGGGCATCTCTCTTTAGGTGAGAAAGATAAAGTGCGGTGTAACTCCGTAAAAAGGAGTTGCACCGCATTTTTTTGCTGTGAGTTTGGCAAACAGAAAACATACAGCAAAGCCTGTAATATAGGCCTTTTCCCACTTGTTTTTGCCTTGCGGTGATATTTCGTCCGTCTTGAGGGGTTAGATATCCTGCTTCTGCAGGAAGCTGGTGATTCCCATTTAAAGAAGGAAACTGCAATCTGTATGCAAATGATGCCGACAGCAGTCATAACCAGGATGGGCAGACATAGATTTGGGACGGGCAAAGCGAGAAAAGTCGCTTTCATCAGCTGGATTCCCTGCGTCATAGGGAAGGCATTTATAATTTTCTGCATCCATATGGGCATTGTTTCGAGCGGGATTCTGTGAGACCTGCTGCAATAATCGCAAAATGGATTCCAGCGAGTAATTTGCATATCGTAAAGTGCGAATGATTTTCAGTTGCCTGATATCTTCTTCCATATATATGCGATAGCCATTTTCTCTTCTTTTCACGGTAAGTAATCCGTTCATTTCCCAATTTCGGAGGGTATCCATAGAAATATCAAGCGCTTTTGATACTTCTTTGCGCTTTAATGACTGCATACTGCACGTTTCCTTCCCAGTCAGGAGCTGCTTGGTAAGGTTCGCAGCTTCTTCGGCATTGAAAATCTCCTGCTTGATTTGCCCGATATATTCATCGATTCGCAAAATGGCCGTTTTAAAATCCCTGTTGGCAGAAGCTTTAAGCAGTTCGGTGATTTTTTTTGCGCAGGCCATGCTGTAATACTTCAACTTGAAAGGCGACACGTATCAGATGACATTGTGCTATATGGAAATCCGTAAAGATCCGATAACCGTTTGCTGCCCTTTCCGGTTTTGGAATCAGCCCTAACGCCTCGTATAAGCGTACTGTATTTGGATGAATTCCGATTTTACGGGCCACTTCGCTGGTTTTATCTATGGTCATAAGATGACACCTCCCCTATAAAAGATAACACAGCCGGAAGGGCTGGGGGTATCGTGTAAGGTTTCTTATGGCAGATTTTCGGACAGCATGCGCATAATGCCAGGGGTGTAAAGCGGATTTCCAATAAGAGCATACGTTTAACATTTCCGAAAACTGATGCCATATCATTTCTTATATATTACAATAACTTAATAATATATTTACAAAATGTAATTATTGTGCAATAATTAGGCAACAATTTTTTTGACTGACCCACCATAATTGGGTCAAGAAAGGAAGACAGAATGAAAAAAATGTTCGCACTGGTTCTTGCGGTTCTCATGGTCATGATGATGTTTGTGGCCTGCAGCAAGGAAGCGGAGCAGTCCTCTGTTGAGGAAAACGGTTCCAGCGTTGTATCTCAGCCGGGTGAATCTTCATTGGCTACAGAAGGCTATGACGCATATAATATTGCTGCAATTTACGGTTCGATCACCGGTGACTACTGGGGTATCGTTTACAATGGCTGCATGGCAGCTTTGGATGAATTGAAGACAGCCTATGGCGTAGACGGTTATTGCATGGCTCCTGCAAACTCTAACGACTATACCCTGCAAATGGATCTGATCGAGACAGCTGTATTGAAGAAAGTGGATGGCATCGTATTGAGCGTTAACAATGCAGATTCGATTGGCTCATTTATTACTGACTTTTTCAATGAAGATAATATGACTCCGATCCTGCTGATCGATAAGTCCTGCAATACCGATTCTAAAGCGATTATCGGCCAGGAAATGTCCATGACCTATGAAATGGGCAAGGATTGCGGCAAACTGGCTGCAGAAGCAATGGGCAACACCGGCAACTATGTCACGCTGGGCATTTCTCCCGAAAACCAGAACTGGGCAGAAAGATCTACCGGCGCAATCGATTACCTGAAGGAAAACGCTCCGGAAATGGTACATCTCCCCGGTGAAGAGCCCTACTGGATGGCTCAGGTCACAGAGGATCAGCAATTGGCTTACATTCAGGATGTCATTACCTCTAATCCCGGACCTCTGTGCTTCATTACTTCCACTGAGGGTTATACCAACATCGCGGTGGCAGCAGTTTCCGAGATCTCTGCAGAGAGACAGGCTGAAATCACAATCATCGGTTTTGACTTCTCCAAGACCGGTTATAACCTGATTCAGAATGACGCGATCTATGGTGCGGTTGGCCAGAACCCCTACCTGATGGGCCATGACTCCATATATCATATGTGTGATTATCTGAAAACAGGTGAGATCGCAGAATTCACGGCTGTTCCCTATACGGTCGTTACAAAAGATAATCTGGACGATGAAAACGTTGTCGAATATCTGAAGACGATGAATATCATCTGAATAGAAACCAATTATCTGAGCACCGGATATTTTCCGGTGCTTTTTGTTGTAAAAAGAACTGAAATTCATATATATTACTATTCTGTAATAACTTATCTAATAATAAAAGTTGTAATTTAAAGCAAATATTGAGATTTTATTGACAAAAATATAACGATTATGTAATAATTGTGTGGTGAATGATTTACAAGGTTCCAAGAAAAATAAGAGAACCGAGAAAGGACAAAAAGGATGAAAAAAGTGTTCGCACTTGTTCTTGCGGTGGCGATGGTTTTGACCATGTTCGTTGCCTGCAAGAAAGAAGAAGAGAAGTCTTCCGCTTCGGAAGTCTCTCAGTCATTGGTCTCCGAGCCCGGTAGCTCCAGCACAGATGCAGGTTATGGCAGCTACAAAATTGCCAATATCTACGGTACGATTACCGGCGATTACTGGGGTATTGTTTACAACGGCTGCATGGCTGCTTTGGATGAACTGAAGGCTGCCTATGGCGTAGACGGTTACTGCATTGCCCCCGGAAACAGCAATGACTACACACAGCAGATGGAGTTGATCGAAGCTGCGGTTTTGAAAGAAGTAGATGGTATCGTTCTTTCCAACTCCAATGCCGATTCCATCGGTGCGTTTGTAACCGACTATTTCAATGAGGATAACTGGACGCCTATTATTCTGATCGACCGTTCCCTGAACAGCGATTCCGATGTAATTGTCAGCAAGCTGATGTCCCCCACCTATGAAATGGGTCAGGAAGAAGCAAAGCTGGCAATCGAGGCGACCGGCGGCAAGGGAAACTATGTAGCACTGGGCATTGGGCCTGAAAACCAGAACTGGGTAGACCGTTCCATGGGCGCTATCGATTATCTCAATGAGAATGCACCCGAGATGGTTTCCCTGACCGGTGAAGAGCCCTACTGGATGGCGCAGGTAGATGAAGTGCAGCAGCTGGGCTTCTGCCAGGATACCATTACGGCAAACCCCGGCCCCATGATCTTTATCTGCTCTACGGAAGGTTATACCAATATTGCCGTAGCTGCGATCAGTGAAGTTTCTGCAGAGCGTCAGGCTGAGATTAAGGTGGTTGGTTTTGACTTCTCCAAAACAGGAATGTCTCTCATTCAAAACGATGTCCTGTATGGCGCTGTTGGCCAGAATCCTTATCTGATGGGTTACAATGCTGTTTATGCGATGTGCGATTATCTGAGAGATGGCGAAATTGAGATGGATCAAATCGTTCCTTATTGCGTTGTTACCAAGAACAACCTGGAAAATGAAGAGGTAAAAGCTTATCTGGCTTCCATGAAAATTGACGCCTGATAAACCTCGATCATAAAAAAGCACCGGAATGCATTCCGGTGTTTTTTTGTGTTTTTCCGATCTAATGAATTTCTTTCCAGAGGCTGATGGGTAGAACTGCCTCTGAATAGAAAGGAAGTGTAACTTTAGAGCCGGATTGAGCGGAAGCATAAACGGCATAGACTGCTTCCATGACATCACGCGCATGCTCGATACCGAAAACAGGGTCTCGATCTTCCAGCATACAATCCACAAAATGCTGCAGTTCCTGAGGGTACCCCTGATTGAATGCTTCCTCGTAAATGGTAAAAGTCCAACCGGTAGAGAGTTCCGCCTTTTCCATGGCATAATCATAACCCTCTTTGCTGTAAGTAAGGGCTGCATTTCCCTGGAAGAGATCGGCATAGGTGACACCTTTGGTGCCGTAGACTTCGATGCGATCGTCCATACCACCCGGTTTTGCCCAACTGGTCTCAGAGAGGCAGGTGACAGTGCGGCCGTCGGCTGTTTCATATTCGAGGACGACGACGGCATTATCTTCGCCCTGCGTAATAGCCTGGTGATAGACGGTGGAAAGGGAAGCATAGACGCTCTTGATACGGCAACCTTTTCCTAACATCCATTTGAACCAGCCAAAACCATGGCAGGCAAGGTCGAGCACACAACCGCCTCCTGAACGATGCACATCGTAGAACCAAGGGGTATGTGGGCCGGAATGCCGCTCGGACTGCTTGAGCATATAAACATCGCCGATAGCACCGGCTGCAATCAGATTGCGCACCCGCTCGTATTTAGGCGCAAAACACAACTGCTCCGCATAGAAAAGGCGCACCCCCTCTTTCTTGGCAGCGGCGATCATGGCATCTGCCTGCTGTAGGGATACACAGAAGGGTTTTTCGATGATTACATGCTTGTGAGCGGAAATTGCTTTCATACAGTATTCGTAATGCAAATAGTTTGGCAGACACAAGTCAATGGCATCGCAGCCCGATTGCTGCAGCAGGGTATCGATATCGCTGTAATACTGCGGAATCTCATGTTGGCTGGCAAACTGTGCAGCATGCTCTGCATTGGGATTCCATACGGCGACTACTTCTGCGCCCCGTACGAAACGGCGATAGGATTCCATGTGGATTTGGCTGATGAAGCCAGTTCCCAGAATAGCGATTTTGATTTGAGACATACTGGAATAACCTCCTCTGTTTAATTGGAAAGAGCTTTTTATTTTTATTATAGCAGAAGTTTGGGAAATAGACAGGGAAAAGTGTTGACAAAAGAGTTTAGATACTATACACTATATTTATGAATGGAAGAGAAAAAGAGCTGGCACGGGCATTTTTTAACGCAAATCAACGCTTTAGCCAAATGGATAGCAAAGCGCGGTATTTTGGTACGGCGCATCGGCTTTCGCTGGCAGAGATACATCTGATCGATTATATCGGGTATCATACAGAATGCTTTGCCAATGACATTGCAAGAGATCTAGGGGTGACCAAAGGCGCTGTTTCACAGACGATGAGAAGGCTGGTTGAACTGGGTTATATTGTACGCACGCCGGATGTGCAGAACAGGTCGCGGTTGCTGCTCTCGCTGACTGCGGAAGGCGAGCGGGCTTTTTTGGAGCACCAGAAGTACCACCAAGAGATTGAGCGCTATTTTGCCCAATTGATCGAAACGTACTCACAGGAAGAATATGAAAAAATATTGCAACTGTTGCAGCGTTTGGAAGGGATATTTGAGCAGGGTCTTTAGCGGATTGTTTTTTTTGGTACAAGAGTTTAGTATCTATACTCTCAAAAGAAGGAGGCGAGGATTTATCAGACGGAGAAATTGAGCTTTGAATGTGTTTGGCAGACATAGAAGAGAAAGATTAAAGAAAGAGGGTAAAAAAATGAAAAAAATGGATGAGTTTGATATTGATATGTATGCTGTTGTTTAGCTGTGCTGCGTGCGCTCCAAGAGACGTAGCAGAGCAAAGCGATGGGGCAGAGGCTAGTGGGGACGCCTTGCAAGCTGGAGCTTCCCCTGAAAAGGATGCGGAATATGGCGCCTATAGCTTGGCCTGCATCTATTCGGAAGTGACGGGTGATTTCTGGAGTATCGTTTATAATGGTTGCGAAGCTGCTCTGCAAGAATTGGAGGAGGCGTATGGGATTACAGGATACTGCGTTGCTCCTGCAAACTCGACCGATTATGTATTGCAAATGGATCTGATCGAGGCAGCTGTGCAGAAGCAAGTCGATGGCATTGTATTAAGCCCGGTCAACGCGGAATCTATCGGTACATTTATCACCGATTATTTTACAGAAGAAAATTGGACGCCGATTGTTGTGGTCGATCGCTCCTGCAACTCCGAATCGGATGTATTGGTTGCAGAATGTGTATCGGATACATACGCGATGGGGCGAGCAGCCGGGGAGCTGGCTGCGCAAGCAATGGGCGCAAAGGGGAATTATATTTGCATTGGGATTTCCCCGGAAAATGAGAATTGGGTGAACCGATCGCAGGGGGCCATCGATTGGATCACAGAAAATGCACCGGAAATGGCGCATATCGGCAATGAACCCTATTGGAGAATGCTGTTTACAGAGCAGCAGCAGCTGGCTTTCATTCAGGATACAATTACTTCAAATCCGGGTCCATTGTGTTTCCTTACTTCTTCAGAGGCAGCGACCAATGTGGTAGTATCCATGGTCGGCGAAGTCTCGGCAGAACGTCAGCAGGAAATACAGGTCATTGGCTATGATTTTTCCAAAACAGGCCTGGAGCTGATCAATCGCGATGTCATGTATGGCACTGTGGGGCAGAACCCCTATTTATTGGGGCGCGAAAGCACATATTTGCTCTGCGATTATTTAGCGGGAAAACAGATCGAAGAACTGGTCTATATTCCGTATTGTGTTGTCACAAAGAATAATCTACAGACAAAAGAAGTGGTGGATTATTGCAACTCTATGGGAATTTC
>QANA01000091.1 GCA_003149735.1 Clostridiales bacterium
TACAGAAATTGCATAGGCAATCCAGGTATAAGTCGAGCCCCCCAGCCAGGCATCCAGATACCAGCCGTAGGTAACCGCAACCTGTGGCAAAATTGCAGAAAATAAAAAGCTGACCTGCGCCTCTGCAATCATCAGCACTACATTCGCCAGCGTCAGCAGTAGCATCGCCAACAGGTTACCCCGAGCCCGCACATATTGCGCTTCGTATTTTGTGCGCAAATTCGATTGTTCCATAATAAAGCCTCTCTTATATCTCAGTTCTTGTATTTTCATTATACAGATACCGGCACTGTTTGTAAATCATACAATTTTTATAGCGGGAAATATTTACATATGTTATGATACTTCTGTATTTTCTGAAAAAATCTATCTCATTTCGGAGGAATTTATTTATGGATTCACATCTGCAATATATTATGGATCAGGCCAAAGCCTTGCTGGCCATAGACAGCCCTTCCGGCTATACCGAAGAAGTTACGGAATACCTGCTGCAGGAGGCAGCCCGCCTTGGGGTTCCCGCCCAAAAGACGATCAAGGGCGGCGTATTGATGGATTTTGGGGGGCAGGATGCGCAGGATGCCGTCCTCCTGGAAGCACACGTGGATACTCTGGGGGCCATGGTTGCCGAACTCAAAGCAGACGGCCGTCTGCGCCTGACACCCATCGGCGGCCTGAATGCCAATAATGCCGAAGCGGAAAATTGCCGCATCCGCACACGCTTTTCCGGTGTTTATGAAGGTACTTTTCAATTGTGCGATGCCTCTGTGCATGTCAATGGAAAATATAGTGAAACTGCCCGCACATTTGACACCTGTGAGCTGGTACTGGATGCCGATGTCCATTCTGCCTCCGATGTCCGCGCCTTGGGCATTGATGTGGGCGACCCCGTCTGCTTTGACCCACGCCCCATCCTCACCTCCGGTGGTTATATCAAGAGCCGCTTTTTAGACGACAAACTGAGCGCCGCAATCCTGTTGGGCTACGCCCATTCTCTGAAACAAAGCGGCCGCATCCCCGCCCGCCGCATTTATGCGCATTTTACCGTATTTGAAGAGGTCGGGCACGGTGGTTCCTCCTCTGTTCCCGCCGGTGTCACCGAAGCGATTTCCGTAGACATGGGCTGCGTCGGCAAAGGCCTGCAGTGCAGTGAACGGCAAGTCTCGATCTGCGCCAAAGACTCCGGCGGCCCATACCACTACGGAGTCGTTACCGCCTTGGTAAGCGCCGCTAAAAAGGCTGGCGTTGACTATGCGTTGGATATTTATCCTCACTACGGCTCGGATGTGGAAGCCACTTTGCGCGCCGGTTTCGATTTGCGCCATGGTCTGATCGGCCCCGGTGTATATGCATCGCATGGTTACGAGCGCAGCCACCTGGATGGTGTTTCCAATACCTTCCGCCTGCTGCAGGCTTATCTGGGATGAAAAAAGCAGGCAATGCCTGCTTTTTTCATCCCTAAAGCGTTCTCGGCTGTGCACTTTTCCTGCTCATAAGCAATGTGTTTTCGCTTTACAGCAGTCTCCCCTTGCCGCTCTTTCAACAAAAACACCGGTCTCATTCCATCCTCCGAAATATATGGAGGATTTTTTCTATTGCAGACATTACGCATTTACAGACAGTCATGTTGATTTTCTGCAAAAAACAGAAAAAGAGTACCCTTGTGATACTTGTCTTTTTTCGCTTTATATCCTTATATTAATTATAGAATCTATTTTGTCAGAAAGGATTTACTTATGCGTATTCAGAAAAAAAGCGTGTACCTTCAATTTTTTACGGCAATCCTGTTGCTCATTTTCCTATGCACCTTTTTGCCATATGCTTCCGCCGCAGATTATAAAACATTTTCCTGTGATGTCGGCAGCTATTTCAGCTATCGCTTCGCGAATAACCCGGATAATTATGCTATTTACTATTCCGTAGATGGTACCCTGCCGCCCGGCCTGCGCATTCTCAGCTCCATCGATTCCGATGGCGCCAACCTGACGCTTTGCGGCACTTGCACTGCTGCCGGGCAATATCATTTCGAGCTCTCGATCAGCGATTATGGCAACTTCAGTATCGATTTTACTGTTTCCGAGCCGGTCAGCGAACCTTCATTTCTTACCACTTCGCTGCCATGCGGTGTGGTAGGAGAAGCTTACAGCGCTTCTGTCACTGCAACCGGAGGCGGCGCCCTGGTATTGGGGCAATATTATTATGGCGAATGTCAGGAACTTCCCGCGGGGCTTACTTTCCAGGATCAAGGTAACGGAACAGGCACCATCTCCGGCACCCCCACTAAAGCGGGTACCTACCAGGTAGCTTTCTGCGCTTCCAATAAAGCGGGAGAGGAGTATGCCACCTACACCATCGATATCTCTGGGCCATCCAAAGCTTATATAAAATTCGATACCAAAAAATCTTTACCCAATGCCACAGTGGGCGAATCGTATTCTGTCAAAGTCAAAGCGTCTTCTTCCGAAGGAGATCCAAAAGTGGAATTGCTGTCCGGTGAAAGCCTCCCGTCAGGGCTCAGCTGCAAACAGAATTACGGATATGCTCTCCTCAGCGGGATTCCCGCCAAAGCCGGTTCCTATCAATTCACCATGATTGCCTATTATAGCGAATATACGGCAAAGCAAACCTTCACCATTGTCGTCAATCCTTCGGCTGAAACGGTCAGCAGCTCTGCCTCCGCTGCAACCTCTTCCCAATTGATTTCCCCGCCCCTGTCTTCCGGCATTAGCGAAACGGCTTCCAGCTCAATACCGGAAATAAGCGCTTCTTCCATTGGAAGCCCCATGGTCATAGCACCGGCTCCCCCGGTTCAAAATCCCGGCCTCAGCCCTGCTGCCATAGTATGGATCTCTGTAGGAGGTGGGCTATTGTTGGCGAGCGGTGCCGTAATCATATACTTGCTGATTAAGCGCAAGCATGCCTCCCCCAACCTCCCCGCTCGAAATCAATTGGATTAATCCGTGATTCCTTTATTTTAGTTTTTCATTTTTCTTAGCAAAGTGCAAATAAAAAAAGAGCCCTGCGTAATAACGCAGGGCTCTGGTGTGCCTGGAGGGGCTCGAACCCCCGACCTCTTGATTCGTAGTCAAGCACTCTATCCAACTGAGCTACAGACACACACTCTTTATAGCAAAACTACTATATCACTTTTCAATTTGCATGTCAAATGTTTTCTTGCAAACTTTATGTTTCGCCATGATAAATCATGCCCAAGCGATCCAGGGCTGCGCAGATACGTTCAAATGTCTGTGCACCCGCACACCGAATGCGATGCAAGTGCACTCCGCCTGTCAAGTCACTCAGCAGCGCCGCTTCTTTTCCCTGTACCGCATCTATAAACTGCTGCACTTCATAATACGTGCCGATATTGAGCGGTGCAGAAATCTGACCATACAGCGGATGCGCTACCACTACATCCAGTACTTCTCCGCCATAATAAACAATGGTTTCCAGCTCCTGCTCCGTCTGTTCCGACGTATGGATGCAGGCAAGTGTATATAATTTACCGCTTGCATCCTCATGCTCCTGCATATAGCCCCGCGGCGTGGAAAGGATATGCTCGCCTGCAGCACGCAACAGCGCAATATCCCCCACAATCACTTGTCTGCTGACGCCCAGTTCCTTCGCAAAAACAGAGGCGCTGACCGGCGCCTCGCTTTCCCGGAGCATTTGCATAATATATGCTTTTCTCTTTTCCGCGCTGAGGGGATTTTTTTCCATAATGCTGTTTCCTTTATGCCTGAATGGTTCTGACGCCAAACGTCTTTTTAAGCGGCTGCCATACCAGATAGGAAATCGCAAAGTCCACCATGCTGTGAATCAGCGAGCCCACGCCCACCAGCAGTATAATGGCCACGAAAAAGCCGTTGGCATATTTGGAAGGATCCGCAACATAGAAAGGCAGCACCACCAGCACCTCACAAGCAGCATGGATCAGGGAAATGATCGCTGCAAACAAAGTGCTCTTCTTAACGGAAGCAAGTATTTCCGGCTGTTTCTTTATCCAGAAAGCTCCTATTGTCGTGAAAATCACGTGCGTCAGCGCACGCAATACGATTTCAATCGGGAATCCGCCGATTAAAAATCCAAGCGTAGTTCCTAACGCGACAGAAATACCGACAGCCGGTGAAATAAACATGGCAATAAACACTGCAACATGGCTGGCCACCGTAAAGGATGCCGGAGGAATCACAATCTTGAGCGGGGAGAACATGGGAATGATGATGCCAACTGCGCAAAGCAAACCGGCCATTACCACTTTGAGAATGTTGTTATGCATTGTCTTCTGATTCATATGATAAAAACTCCTAAAAAATATTTGACCATTTAATTTACAGGTGTCTTTACACCTCATATCGATTATATCAAAGAATTATCATTTGTAAAGTTTTTTTAAAAAACTTTCATAACTTTTTCCAGCCTGCACATACTATGGCTATCGTTTTATTTTATCGAAAAGGAGATTTTTTACATGCCAGAATTAAAAGGAAGCAGGACAGAAGCTAACCTGGCCGCCGCATTTGCGGGGGAATCCCAGGCTTCTATCAAGTATGCATATTATGCTGCTCAGGCGCGTAAAGAGGGACATATCGAAGTAAGCGATATTTTCTCCGAAACAGCTGCCAATGAGTATGCCCACGGAAAAATCTGGTTTAAACTGTTGCACGACGGCCAAGTTCCGGGGACAGAAGTTAACCTGATGGATGCAGCCAAGAGTGAGCATTATGAGCGATCGGAGATGTACGTCGGATTCGCCCGCGAAGCAGAGGAGGAAGGCTTTACGCATATTGCCGCACTGTTCCGCATGGTGGCACAGATCGAACATCGGCATGAGCTTCGTTTTCTTGGGTTCCATACCGACCTGGAAGAAGATGCGCTCTATCAAAAGGAGACAGATATTTCCTGGATCTGCATGAATTGCGGTTATGTCTGTTTCGGCAAAAATGCTCCCAAAGTCTGCCCGGTCTGCGCGCACCCGCAGGGCTTTTTCCGCGAGACAAACGAGCAGACTCCGCCCTCCTGGAATTGACTTGTCCTCTATTCCGCATTATAATGCTTCGTAGTATCAATTGTTATTATTTTCTACGGAGGTTGCTATGAGCGAAAATTGTAACGGCAATTGTTCTTCCTGTTCTGCCAACTGTGAGAGCAGGCAGCAGGAGAGCATGCTGACTCCCTTAAACGAATATAGCCGCGTCGGCAAAGTCATCGGCGTTGTCAGCGGCAAGGGCGGCGTCGGCAAATCCGCGGTTACGGCTATGCTGGCTACATTAATGGCTCGCAAAGGCTATAAATGTGCCGTATTGGATGCCGACCTGACCGGTCCTTCCATTCCCAAAGTGTTCGGCGTACATGGTATCGTCACCAGTGAAGACGGTGAACATCTGCTTCCCGCCAAAACGGCCGGCGGAATCGACATTATGTCCATTAATCTGTTGCTGGAAAGCGAGGATGCTCCTGTGATCTGGCGCGGCCCGGTCATTTCAGGTGTCATCAAGCAATTCTGGAGCGATGTGATTTGGAACGATATCGATTATATGTTTGTGGATATGCCGCCGGGAACAGGCGATGTCTCGCTTACTGTCTTCCAATCATTGCCGCTGGATGGTGTTGTGATGGTCACCACCCCTCAAAGCCTGGTAGGTATGATTGTCAAGAAATCTCTGAATATGGCGCGCATGATGAACATTCCTGTGCTTGGCTTGGTGGAGAATATGAGCTATATCACCTGCCCGGACTGCGGCAAACGCATTGATCTGTTCGGAAAGCAGTCTTTGGAAAGCGAAGCGGCAGAGCTGGGCGTTCCGGTGCTTGGCCGATTGCCATTGGATCCCGCACTGCCTGCACTGGCTGATGCCGGCCGCATGGAAGCTTTTCAGGGAGATTGGCTGGATGCCGCTGCCGAAGTTATCGAAAAGCTTTGAAAAAAAGCCCTTGCAAGGGCTTTTTTTTCGTGTTATAATGCTATTTGCATCCTTGCGCCCCGGTGGGGCGCCTGAAAAGTCCATGAGGAGGTGAAAACATGAATAGCTACGAACTGTTGTACATCGTAAAGGCAGATATGGAAGATGAGGCCAGAACCGCCCTGATTTCCAGATTCTCCGACTTGATTGTTGCAGACGGCGGCGAAATCGTTGAGACGGACGAATGGGGCAAGAGAAGATTTGCTTATCCCATCAACTACGTCAACGAAGGTTACTATGTGCTGGTGAATTTCAAAGCGCAGCCCTCGCTGATCGCGGAGCTGGAAAGAAATTTCCGCATCACAGAAGATACCATTCGCTTCATGATCGTCAAGAAAGACTGAGTTAAAGAAAAGAGGTCGCTATGAATAAGGCTTTTATCGTAGGAAGACTTACCCGGCCGCCGGAAGCGCGGACAACGCCCAATGGCGTTAGCGTCACCACCTTTACCGTGGCTGTGACGCGCCGTATGAATCGGGAAGAGGCTGATTTTTTGAATATTGTCACCTGGAGAGGTTTGGCAGATAACTGTGCCAAGTACCTGGTACAGGGGCAGCAAGTAGCTGTCGTCGGAGAAATTCGCACCCGCAGCTATGAGGCCAAAGATGGCTCCCGCCGTTATATCACCGAGATTCAGGCCGATGACGTGGAATTCCTGGCCAAACCCGGCGTAGGTGGAAGTTCTCAGGGATATTCCAATGCCGGCAGTTATAGCGCGCCCGCAGCTCAGGCTCAGAGAGCGCCCGCCAGCAAGGAAGAGGACTTGTTCGCTTCTGAAATGGGGGATATCCTGGTAGACGACGAAGAGTTACCGTTCTAATATTTTGTTCAATCAATAAAGGAGAAAAGCTATGGAAGAAAGAGCGCAGAGACGTCCGAGAGTGAGACGGATCAGAAGAAAATTTTGCGCATTTTGTGCCGAAAAGGCAACCGGCATCGATTATAAAGATGTAGCAAAGCTCAGAAAGTTTATCTCTGAAAGCGGCAAGATTGCTCCCAGAAGAGCAACCGGCGTTTGCGCAAAGCATCAGAGAGAACTGGCTGTGGCTATCAAGAGAGCAAGAGTTATGGCTCTGCTCCCCTATATCGCCGAATAAATGCATTTTCGAAAGAGTGGCTGTATGCCGCTCTTTTTTTATTTTTATTCGCTTGTTTCCCTCTTTTCTTCTGTTTTGATTCATAGTATAATCAGAAAGAGATTTGATTTTTCATTTTTTATATACAATTTGTTTTTCAGAAAGGATTTACATTATGAACAACGAAAAGCGCCTTGTACAAATCGGCGCCGGCAAGATCGGCCGAGGTTATATTGCCGATCTTTTTAACGAAGCCGGTTATCGCCTCACCTTCCTTGATTACTCTCCGGAGTTAATCAAATCCATGAATGCCCAAGGGTATTATACGATCTTTAAGCATCATGCCGACGGCACTTATACCAAAGTAGTGATTCGCGATTATCAGGCTTATTGCACCCAGACACAAAATGATCAATGTGTATCTGCTATCGCGCAGGCCTCCTATGTTTCCATCAATATTTTCCCGGGTGCTGTAGATTCCATCTCCAAAATGCTGGCTGAAGCTATTGAATTACGCCTGCGCAACGGCAACGAAGCGCCGCTCGACTGTTTGATTGGCGTCAACTTCCTGTTCGCCTCCAAATTATTCCGCGAAGCAATCGAAAAGTACCTGACTACCGAGGCCGGTCAATCCTTCCTTGCAGAGAAGGTAGCTCTCATCGAATGTCTGGTACATCGCAATGGCGCATTCCCCACCGAAGAAATGTTGACCGAAGATCCACTTGCCTGCAACTCCGGTGATACCCCCTATATGACAGTAGATAACATTTTTAAAAACGGTCTGCCCGCAGGCGTCAACCTCCACCCGCAGGAGAACGTCCCCGCATGGATGATTCATAAAATCTGGGTAGCGAATATGTCGCACAGCCTTTCCGGATATTTCGGCAAAAAGGCAGGCTACACTTATATCGGCGAGTGCCATGACGATCCCTATATCATGCGCTGCATGATTTTGGCCAAGCGGGAAGCGGTTTTTGCCATGCACGAGGCCTATGGTATGAGTTATGAAGAGATGGAGGCGCATGATCCGGTCGAAAAACAGAAGGAACATTATCTCGACCACGTAGCCAACTCTGTTGATAAAGATACCATTGACCGTGTCTGCGGCGACCTCATCCGCAAGCTGGCCAAGGGAGATCGCCTGATCGGTCCGGCGCTGGCCTGCATGCAGCATGGCCGCATCCCTTATTTCCTGGCCCGCGGTGCTGCCATGGC
>QANA01000069.1 GCA_003149735.1 Clostridiales bacterium
GGCACACAACTTTGCGCACCAAAATCCACATACGCTTCATCAACCAATACCAGATTATGAGGATTGTTCTGCAGAATCTCCTCTATCTGCTGCGGGCTGAGTGCCAGCCCAGAAGGAGCATTGGGGTTTGCGATTACAATCGTTCGGCCGAGCCCTGCATAATCCCGCGGACAAATAGAAAAATCCTCGCGTAAAGGAACTTTCAGGGCATCAATGCCCAGTAAAGCAGCGTATACTTCATAGAATCCATAGCTGATTTCCGGAAAAGCCACCCCGATCTGTCCGTCGCAAAAAGCCATAAAGGAAAAAGCCAGCAGCTCATCCGAGCCATTGCCTACCGCAATATTTTCCGGCAAAACACCGTAGCGCTGCGCCAACCTGCGCACCAGTCCGCTGCATTCCGGATCCGGATAAAGTCTCAGCTTTTCCACTTCCTCCCGATTAATACGCTCCATCACCCCGATAGAAGGCGCATAGGGGGATTCATTGGTATTCAGTTTAAGATATTGCATATCCTGTGGCTGTTCTCCCGGCGTATACGCCTGCAGCCCTGCAAAACGTCTGCTCAGAAATTCACTCATCTTTCTGCCTCTCCTCAAAGCGGATTGCTGCCGAACGCCCATGCGCCTGCAGCCCTTCTTTTTCCGCAAAATAGGTCACCTGCGGCTGTACTTTCGCCAGGGCTTCACGGGTATAATACAGAAATTGCGTTTTCTTAATGAAATCATCCACTGAAACTGCACTGGAAAAGCGTGCTGTACCCCCGGTCGGCAAAGTATGATTGGGGCCCGCCAGATAATCCCCAAGCGCTTCCGGGCAATACTGCCCGAGGAATACGGAACCTGCATGTTTAATACCATCCATTAGTGCAAAAGGATTTTCTGTACAGATCTCCAAATGCTCAGGCGCAATCAGATTGGAAATCTCCACTGCCTCTTCCAATGATTTTACCAATATAATTTTACCATTTCGGGCAATGGATTCTGCCGCAATCCCTTCGCGAGGCAACAGACGCAGCTGGCGCTCCACTTCTTCAGCCACCTGTTCTGCCAAAGGCCGACTGGTCGTAATCAGCACAGCCGCAGCCAATTTATCGTGCTCTGCCTGCGCCAGCATATCTGCTGCCGCAAAACGGGGATTACAACTTTCGTCGGCAATGATAAGCACTTCGCTGGGTCCGGCAATCATGTCAATACTCACCAACCCATAAACCTGCCGCTTGGCTTCTGCCACAAAAACATTGCCCGGCCCGGTAATTTTATCCACTTTGGGGATGCTGCGAGTCCCATAAGCCAATGCCGCAATGGCCTGCGCTCCACCCACCTTGAAAATACGATCTACACCGGCTACCTTCGCAGCGGCCAAAATGGCCGGCGCAACGCTGCCGTCTGCCTGCGGAGGTGTAACCATGATGATTTCCCCCACGCCGGCTATTTTCGCCGGAATACAGTTCATCAGCACCGTAGAAGGATACGCTGCCGTGCCGCCCGGAATATACAAACCTGCCTTTTCCAGTGGGAGTATCTTCTGCCCCAATAAAATACCCGGCTGGTCGTTGATCAGATAGCTCTGCCGCAGCTGACGGCTGTGATAATCGCGGATATTCTGTGCGGCCTGCTGCAGAATATCCAAAAATTCCGGTTCTACCTGAGCCCAAGCTTCTGCTATCTCCTGAGGTGTCACTTCCAGCGACTGCAAGACGGCTCCGTCGAATTTTTGCGTATAGCGGAGCAGGGCTTCATCTCCATTTGCCTGCACATCTGCTACAATATCCGCTACAATCTGCTCAACATTGACTGTCATTGCTTCCCGCCGCACAATCTCGCACACCGGAATTTCTCCGCTATCCAAAATTCGTATCATTTTTGTTTATCCTCCCTGCGTTGCGCAATCAGCACGGCCATCTTCTCGCGGATTTTTTCAATCTCCTGATTTTTAAATTTGAAACTCGCCTTATTGGCAATCAGGCGTGCACTGATTGCCACAATATCCTCTAAAATTTCCAGATTATTTTCTCTGAGTGTGGTTCCGGTTTCCACGATATCTACAATGACGTGCGACATCCCTAAAATCGGCGCCAATTCCACCGAACCATTGAGTTTGATAATCTCTATTTCGCGATTTTTCCGATCAAAATGTGCGCGGGCAATATTGGGAAATTTTGTGGCAACGCGCAGTGTTTTTTCCGGATCAATCCAGGCACCTTTTTTTCCTGCTACCGAAAAACGGCACTTGCCGATTTCCAAATCCAGCAGTTCATAGACATCGGCTTCATCCTCCAGCAGGATATCCTTGCCAACGACTCCGATATCTGCCGTTCCGTGCTCGACATAAATAGCCACATCGGACGGTTTTACCCAAAAGTAGCGCACCTGATTTTGCTCATCCTCAAAAACCAGTTTGCGATTATTTTCCCGAATTGAAGGGCAGCCATAACCGATTCCCTCAAACATGGCATATACTTTTTCGCCCAATCTGCCTTTGGGCAAGGCAATATTAATCATCTGCTCCTCCTCTTTCCAATCCGTTCCTGGTATAATACAACGTCTGTCCGGCCAGGATTTCCTGCCCATCACCCGATTGTGCACGCACAGTCAGCCCCTGCGCCGTCAGCTGTTGCACTGTCTGCAATACGCCTGATACCGGCGCCTCCGCATCATAGCGCAATACCACATCGGCATCATATTGTTTACCGGAAGAAGCATAAGCTTCCAGCTGATCGGCATAAACGGCAAATCCAATCGCACCGGACTGCTTATTTCCCGAAAACTTATGCAGCAGGCCATCATAACGCCCACCTGAAAGCACACTTTTGGGAATTCCCTGCACATAACCCTGAAAGATAATTCCATTATAATACCGCATGTCGTTGGTGATAGAAAAATCCAGGTTGATCCCCTCTGCCTGACCACTTTCCCGAAGCACCCGATATACGGCCTCCAATTCTTCCAATGCAGGCTTTGCGCAATGCTCTGCCAAAGCCTTCACTTTGGGAAATACTTCTGTAAATGGGCCATACAGGGAGGCCAGCTGCTCCAACAGTGCACAGGCATCTTCCGAAAGCCCTACGGTGCAGCACAGTTTTCGCAATTCGTGAACATTTTTCTGTCCGATCAGTTTCAAAGCCTGCCTCTGTGCCCATTCCTGCAAACCCGCTTCCTTCAGAACTTCTGAAACCAACCCCATATGGGAAATCTCCAGCAGATACGGTTCCCCGATTTCTTCCAGACTCTTTCTTGCCAAGGTCAGTACTTCGCAGACAGCATACAAATCAATGCGCCCGATGTATTCCAACCCTACCTGAAGAATCTCCCGGAACTCATGAGTTCCCTCCATCATGCGAAAGACATTTTCATGATAAAAATATTTCTGCAGTTCGCTTTTTTCCCCTGCTGCATTTTTGACAATGGATAAAGTGACATCCGGCTTCAGAGCCATCAGCCGCCCGCGCAGATCCGTAAAGGTGATTACATGTTCGCTTTGCAGAAAATCTCTGTTTTCCAGATAGAAATCATATGTTTCAAATCTGCTCATTTTGTATTTTTTATATCCATATCGTTTGTACAGACTGCGCAAGCGATTGACCGTCTGTTCTGTTTTTCCAAAAATCGTTTCCTGCATGATAATTCCCTCTATATCGTAATGATTTAGCACGCTACTATGATAATCGTTATTTGCTATTATACACATTTTCCACTTGTCCGTCAATCATGTATTGGCATAAAAAATCAAATATTTTCCCTTCCCCCACGTTTCTTTTATATTTATCTGCCCTATTTTAAAACAGAACGGGCAGTGCATACAACCGCTACTGCGCTTTACTTCGGAAATGATATAAAAAAGCGGCATGGTCTAAACCATGCCGCTCGCCGTTATGCCTGAGGTGCCTGCTGATCTGCCTGTTGTTCGGCAGCCACCGCGACCTTTCCGCCGACAATTCCCGACAGTACCGCCGAGATGTCAATTCCTGTTGCTTCCTTGATGCCTTCCGTAATTTGAGAAGTCGTCTTCATGACGTCAGCTGCCACTTTCGCAGCATTGCCTTCTCCATACATGATGATCTTATCCGTCTGCGCCAACGGCAGCGCAGCATTTTTGACCACTTCCGGCAATGCCTGCAGATACATTTCCAAAATAGAAGCTTCGCCCATGATTTTCTGCGCTTCCGCCTTTTTTTCAATCGCTTCTGCTTCTGCCAGACCCTTTGCCCTGATACCCTGTGCCTCCTGCTCCATCGCGTATTTCAAAGCATCTGCTTCCATTTTACGCGCCACAGCCGCTTGCTCAGCCTCATAGCGCTTGGCATCAGCTTCTCTCTGGCGGGAAATCAACTCTGCTTCCGCCATCTTTTCTGCTTTATACTTTTCGGCATCCGCCGTCTTTTTGACCTCTGCATCCAGCTTGCGCTCTGCCAGTTCGATTTCTCTCTCTGCCAGTTCGGCTTCCTTCTCTCTTCTGGCAATATCAGCATTTGCAGAAGTAATTTCGATCGTCTTTCTCTGCTCCTGCTGCTGAATTTCATAAGCGGCGTCTGCTTCTGCCATCTTGATATCGGCAACTTTTTTCAGTTCCGCCTTGCGGATGGTCATTTCATTGTTCTTAATGGCAATTTCCGTCTCTGCCTTAACTCTGGCATCATTGGCCTCCTTATTGGCAGCAGCCTGCGCAATGCCGATATCACGTTCGCTTTCGGCTTTGGCAATGGCAGCATTCTTCTTGATCTTGGTCACGTTATCGATACCAAGGTCATCAATGATACCATTGGAGTCAGTAAAGTTCTGCACATTGAAGCTGACAACATCCAAACCCATGGCTGCCAGGTCAGGGCCGGCATTTTCCTTGACCAGCTCTGCAAATTTCTGGCGGTCTCCGACCATCTCCTGCAGATTCATGCGGCCAACGATCTCACGCATATTGCCTTCCAGTACCTCTCTTGCCACGCCCGCGATATACTCGGTAGGCTGGTTCAGAAAGTTCTGTGCCGCAAGCTGCAGTTTATCCGGCTCGTTGCTGATTTTGACATTGACTGCCGCATCCACGTTGATATTGATATAGTCGGCCGTCGGTACGGCATTGGACGTCTTAATATCAACAGGCATCAGGCGCAGATTGAGCTTATCCAGTCGCTCCAGAAAAGGCACCTTTACACTGGCACGGCCTATGACCACTCTGGCATGCTTGCGCAGACCAGAAATAATATAGGCCTGATCCGGCGGCGCTTTGACATAACCCATGCAGATGATGATCAATAAGAGAATTGATCCCGCCACAATCGCAATTGTTGTTCCCATAATTGTACTTTCCCTTCTAAATTATTATATTTTTTTGCAATCCTTTTCTTTTTCCTATTACAGTATACTATGTTTCGCCGCGTAATACAAACCTCCTTTGCTCAGATATTGTGGAAGGTATAAAAAAAGACCTCTACCGCGGCTCACCTGCCACAATAAAAGTCTTGCTGTCTCATTCGATACGGGCAGTTGTGAACTGCCGGTTGACGGTTTCGAAATCCCTTTTCGGATATCAGCTACTCCCTTTGTCTAGTATTATACAATATTTCTATCAAAAGTCAAGAGGCTTTGACATTCTTACGGGAAATTGCTACCATAAAATTGAAATTACAATGAGGAGCAATGCTATGCAAGGAAATATACATACACAAACCATAGATGGCGCGGCCGTCCATTTATATCTTCCTCCGCAGACGGAATGGTCGGATCCCCTGCCCTGTCTGTATATCGCCGGACAGGAACAGCCTGCACAGAGCAAGCAGCAACTGCTGCAAATCATGCAAATATTGGAGCCCCAGCTCTGCCGCAATGCTCTGCCTCCTTTTGCATTGGCTTCCGTTTCTCCAGCGCAGTGGGATGCCGCCTATTCGCCCTGGCCGGCGGCGATGGGCGAACGCAGTTTTTCCGGGATGGCAGACGATTACTTTTCCTTTTTACATACCCGGGTACATCCTTATTTGAAAACGCATTACGGCTGTTCGGATGCACGGGAAGCCATCGGTTTTATCGGCTACTCTCTGGCCGGTGTAGCAGCGCTTTATGCTTATCTTGCGCATCCTTTTTTCAGGCTTTGTGCCAGCGTCTCCGGTTCCTTATGGTATCCGGAATGGATTCCCTATTTAAAACAAAGTTATCATCAGGCTTTGCCCGGAAAGATTTATCTTTCTCTCGGTAAAGCAGAAGTAAAAACCCGTTCTCCTCTGTTGCGGGAGAATCAGCCCTGTACCGAACAAACAGCCGTTTTGCTGAGCGAAGTTCTGGGAGATACAAACGTTTGCTTTGCCTGGAACAACGGCAACCATTTTTATGAAATCCCCGAGCGGCATGCCCGCGCCATCAGCTGGCTGCTGCAGGATTTCCGCCTGCTATAGACACTAAAAAGAGAGGCAAGCCTCTCTTTTATTATGCTTATTTCATTTGACCAAACATTTTTTCCATTCGAACGACTGCTTCCCGTAACGTATTTTTCGTCACACCAAAATTCAATCGCACAAAACCGCGGCCGGCCTCTCCGTGATACAGGCCATTATTCAGGCTGATGCCTGCCTGCTCCATAAATACCTGATCCAGGGCTTCCGGATCTGCCTCCATCTTTTTGCAATCGATCCAGAAAAGATAGCTGGCTTCTGGGACCAACGGCCGAATTGGAAATTGTTTCTCACGCACCAGCGCCAGAAATAGATCTCGATTCTGCTGTAAATAAGCCGTCGCCTGCTCCAGCCATTCATCCGCCTGCCCGGAAGCAATCGCCGTAACTGCCGCAATGCTGAAGGAGTTGGATGCATAATGGAAATCAAAGGGGCGCAAATAGGCATCCCAGCGTTTTCTTAATTCTATATTCGGAATCAGAATCATAGCATGCGGCAGGCTCATCATATTAAACCCTTTGCTGAAACTGAAAACCATGATCGATATGCTTCTGGCTTTTTCGGAAACCGCCAAAACAGGATAATGCCGGCGTCCATCATAGGTAATCAGCGCATGCACCTCATCCGAGAGAATGATAACATGATTTTCCTCACAAATATCCACCATTTTTTCCAGTTCTTCCTTGCTGAAAACTCTTCCGGTCGGGTTCTGTGGACTGACCAGTATAAACATAGCCGGTTTAAACTGCTTTATCTTTCTTTCAAAATCCTCAAAATCTATTTCATAGCCTTCCTCTTTTAAGAGCATCCGGTTTTCCAGCAGATGGCACCCCGCGCCTTCAATTGCTTCTACCAAGGGCGTAAAATACGGGCTCTGCATTATAATATAGTCTCCTGGCTTACAATAGGCGCCGATCGTCAGGCGAATCGCCGCGATGGTGCTGGGAAGATCCCGCAGCCATGCGCCCTCGATCGACAGAGCATATTTTCTATGAAACCAGCCGACGATTGCCTCCGTATATTTTCCCGAGGTCTGCTGCGATAATTGAAAGTATTTTCTTCACATACCTTTGCGGTCGCCTCTCTGATACACGGGGCACAGAAATAATCCAGATCCGCAGTCCCCATACCGAGTATATCCTGCCGGCCTTCAGGCTGCGCCCAGCGAACAGACCCATTATAGCGATGATCCAAGGTTGTATCGAATGTGTATTTCATTTCATCTTACCTCCTGATGTTTCTGCCACTAAATTCGTTTTGAAAATTATCCAATCCTGTTCAGGCATTTTCCGGCCGCGCCGCATACCATTGCCCCTGCCGCACATCATCCCGCTCCAGCGCAGCCCATATGGCATTGAGCACCCGCTTTTTATCTGCACTCCACAGCGGGGCAATCAGCTTTGCGCGTTCCCCATCGCCGGTCAGACGATGCACCACCATTTGTGGCGGCAACAACCGCAGGCAATCTTCCAATCGCTGAATATACGTTTCCATCTCCATCGCGCTGAATTTTCCTGCCGCATAATCCGCCGCCAGATCCGTACCTTTCAGCACATGCAGCAGCTGCAGTTTAATTCCCTGTACACCGCTCGCTCCGATATAGGCTGCCGTCTGGCGGATCATTTCCGGAGT
>QANA01000008.1 GCA_003149735.1 Clostridiales bacterium
AAAAATTGGAGCAATACAAGCGTTCCCTCATTTACGAGTACGTTACCGGAAAAAAGGAGGTCTCCTGATTGGAAACAAGCCTTACGGATATTAAAAAGCAGTACGAAAAGCTGAAAGCCATTATTGGCGATGAAGACAGTTTTGATCTTTCGGATGAAGATGCCCTCCGTTGTCAGGATGCGTTGCATTTACTTGTGGATCGTCATTATCTTTATGATGTAAATGCAGATGGAGCCAACTTGTATCTTAAAGAAGCTGAACTGGATGGTTTTGGGGACTGGCTGGACGAGATGATAAAAGAATCCAAGCGGCTGAGCCGCCGGGAGTGGACGATTGCCATTGTCAGTGCCGTGATTGGCGCAGCTATCGGCCTGATTCCTACGATTATTGGCGCATTGTGTTGATTTATCTGTCTATGCAGTGTTATGATAGACGAAAGAAAAGCATTCCGTAGCCCAACCAACATCTGATGGAGGTGCCCCATGCAGGAACAGAGTCCGGACAAAGAAACCAAGCTTCCCGCAAAGATCAGACAGACAGATGAAATTGCTCCTGCCAAGGGCAAATGCCTGCATATCACGCCTGACAGCAAAGGAATTGAGTTCAACGCACTGCTGGAACAGGCTGTCCAATGTGTAAGCATGGGCGATATCCTGAGCAAGATCCATGCCGGGACACAATATGTGGTTCAGATACCGGCAGAATTTCAGTCGGCGTATGAGTCCGGCGAGATGTTCATCATGGAGAACATGAAAACCGGGAAGAAATGGCCCAGCCTGATGAAGATTGCCGAAGATGGAAAACAGCAGGTCGTAACACCGCTCCCGATTGCAGAACAGGCTGTCATTCAGGGCAACCCGATACAGGAATTTGCCGACTGGCAGTACCAGCTCGTGATGCAGCAGCAAATGTCCCGGCTAAGCGATATAGTGGAGAAAACATACCGTACAGTCAAGCAGATTGAAAATGGTCAGTTGGATGACCGGATTGGTCTGCTGGAAGCTGGCAGAAAAGGTCTGCTTTTGGCAATGACCATGCCGGAGGGCGATGCGCGGAACCGTCAGATCGATTCTAGCAGGCAAAATCTTCTTGTGGCACAGTCTCAGATTGGAAAGACCCTTGAACGCCGTGCCATAGAATTTGAGCCATTGCCCAAGAATCCTTTGATTCGCTTTGCCCGTGTGCTCCTCCACGATGAATACAATGCAGAAAAAGGCAGAGCTGTAGAAGAAATTCAAGAGTATTATGACCTGTATCTACAGGCAACCAATCTGCTTGCCACCTCTTACGCCCTGTGTGGAAATCTGGAAACGGCAGAGCAAACATACAGTATCAGTGAATCCGAACTGGAAGCTATCGACTTCAGCAAAGTGGAAACAATCAGCTACGAGTACAGCGAGCTGAAAGATATGTTCTATTCTGATCCGGTCGGGTATCTTGCTACAGAGCAAGAAAAGTGTCTAGACAAGGCGAAAAGCTACGATTATGTTGCCCTTGAAGTAAGCGGAGAAAAATTGTTGGAGGTTCTTGAAAATGGACGAGAAAAAACAGTTCCAGAAACAAAAACTGAACATTGATGCCCACAGAGGAATGGAGCAGGGTGCAAAAGTGCTGAAAGGCGTAGCTAGCGCAGCAGTCGCTATTGGAGTTCTTGTAATGAATAAACAGAACCTGAAAGCTCTTGGCGACACCCTCAAAGCGGCAAGACAGCTTCTGAAAAAATAAGGGGGACATCATGGACAAAAGTGAGAAACGGTTTGAGCGAGACATTGAAGCCTTCCTGATTTCTCCGCAGGGCGGGTATGTGCAGTTCAACGGGCAGGATGCGGACGGCAACTGGGTACATAACCGTCAGCACGATGTGGCAAGGTGCATCTATATGGATGTGCTGTGCGAGTTTATTGCAAAGACCCAGCCCAAAGAATGGGCAAAATATACCCGCTATTACGGTGAAAAGGCAGAAGAAAAGCTGTATCACCGTCTGGAAACCACCATCGCTAATCAAGGGCTTCTGTTTGTTCTCCGCAATGGCATCGAGGATATGGGCTGCAAGCTGCGGGTGTGCTATTTCAAGCCGGAATCCGGGCTGAACCCCGAAGCTGTGGAACGGTATGAAGCAAATATCCTTGGCTGTACCCGGCAGTTCCGTTATTCTACCGCCAATACAAACACCATTGATATGGTGCTCTCGGTAAACGGCATCCCTGTGGTGGCACTGGAGCTGAAAAACCAGCTTACGGGGCAGGACTGCTCCTGCGCCATGAATCAGTACAAGAGCGACCGCAGCTCCAAGGAGTTTGCATTCCGCCTGAATCACCGCTTTCTGGTTTATTTCGCCGTTGACCTCTATGAGGTGTGGATGACCACCCGGTTAGAAGATGGCAATACCCGGTTCATGCCCTTCAATCAGGGTTCAAACGGTGCAGGTGTCAGCGGCGGTGCAGGCAACCCGGTCAATCCTGATGGCTACGGCACCAGCTATCTGTGGGAAGAAGTGCTGCAACGTGATAGCCTGCTGGACCTGATCCACCGCTTTATCTCCTACGTCAAGGAGAAGGAAGAAGTGGTGAAGAATGGCGTGCCCAAAATCGTCACCAAAGAAAAAATGATCTTCCCCCGCTACCATCAGTACGATGTTGTGCGGAAGGTGCTGGCAGATGTAAAGCAGAACGGTCCCGGCAAAAACTATCTGATCCAGCATTCGGCAGGCTCCGGCAAATCCAACTCGATTGCGTGGATCGCCTATCGGCTGGCCGCAGTCCATGACGATCAGGACAACAGCATCTTCGATTCGATCATCGTTGTCACAAACCGTGTGGTGCTGGACAGCCAGTTGCAGGACACCATCAACAGCTTTGAGCATCAACACGGGCTGGTAGAAGCCATTGACGACAAAAAGAACTCCCACACACTGGCACAGGCCATCAACGACAAAAAGCACATTATCATCTGCACCATCCAGAAGTTCCTTTTTGCCAAGAAGGATATGGAAACGTTCCGTGGACGGAAGTTTGCGATCATCATTGACGAAGCCCATCAGGGACAGAACGGTGAAAGTGCAAAATCTCTCCGCCGCAGTCTAATCGATGTCGGCATTGCCACTAAGGAATACGCTGCGGAAGCAGGTGTCTCGGAAGATGAAGTGGATCTGACGGATGATTATATCAACGAAATCATCGGTCGGGGACGGCACGAAAACCAATCCTTCTTTGCCTTTACCGCCACCCCGAAGGGCAAGACCATTGAGAACTTCGGAACGGAAATCGGTACCAATGCGGACGGCGAACCCATCAAAGCACCGTTCCATGTTTATTCCATGCGGCAGGCCATCGAGGAGCATTATATTCTGGATGTTCTTGCCAACTATACCACCATCAAGGAAGCATTCAAGCTGATTCGGGTATCCGAGGACAATCCAGAGCTGATCGAGGGTCAGACCGCCCGTGCGCTGTTCAAGTATTATAAGAAGCATGGCTACACCATTGCACAGAAAACCGAAATGATTATGGCAAACTTCCTGGATAACTGCCGTTATCAGATTGATCGCAAGGGCAAAGCCATGATCGTTGCAGACAGCCGTGCCAACGCCGTACGCTACTATCTCGCTATCAAGCGTTACATTGAGGCCCACCCGGACGAATGCACCGGTTGTGATGCCATGATTGCCTTCTCTGGTGAGGTCACGCTGGAAGATTACCCCAGCGATAAGCCGTTTACTGAGGCAACTATGAACCTTGACGAAAAGGGGCGGTACATCACTACAGACAAAAAGTTCCGTCAGGCGTTCCACAGCAACCAGTATAATATTCTGGTGGTTGCCAACAAGTATCAGACCGGCTTTGACGAACCGCTGCTGCATACCATGTATGTGGACAAGAAGCTGCGGGATGTGACCGCCGTGCAAACGCTTTCCCGCCTGAATCGTACCCATCCGGGCAAAAACAGCACCTTCGTTCTCGATTTTGAAAACACCGAGGAGGATATCCGAGACGCATTCCTGCCCTATTACGAAACAACCATTCTGGAGGGCAGCACAGACCTGAACAAAGTATATGATCTCCGTAACAAGATCCGGGATTATATGCTATACAACTATGACGATGTGGATGCCTTCAATAAGTTTATGGCAGCGCAGGGTGATAAAAAGCAGGATGCCGTTGCGCTTGGCAAGCTGGCAAGTCTGTTCCGCCCGGTGATTACACGGTATCAGGATCTGGGGGAGGAAGACCGTTACACCTCCCGCGATTATATTCGCAAGTTCAATGGCGCATATTCCTACATTACACAGCTTGTGCGCCTCCATGACAAAGACCTGTTCAACGAGTACCAGTACACGCTTCACCTTGCACGGCTGCTGCCCAATCCCAATGAAAACGAATTTGTGGACATTGAGGATAAGATCAAGCTGGAATACGCTTCCCTGAACGAAACTTTTAGGGGTGCTATTGTTCTGGACGAGAAACCGACTATCCTCACGCCCACCAAGGGACTTGCACCGAAGGTACCGAACAAGAAAACAGATACCCTGCAAAGCATTATCGACAAGGTGAACGAGCGCTTCAATGGCAACTTCACTGATTCCGACCGAGTGATCATCGAGGGCATCTACCAGATGTTCATGAAGGATTCGGATGTTAAGAAGTTCAAGAAGTATGCCAAGGACAACAGCACTGAAATGTTTGTACAGTCGCTGTTCCCGGATAAGTTCAAGGATATCGTGACCCAGTGTTTCCTTGATAACAACGATTCCTTCGCTAAGTTGTTCAACGATCCTGACTTTTATAACAAGGTGCAGGAGTCGATGGCCGCCGAGCTATATAAGGCGTTGAGGAAGGATTGAAGTTCTATCAATACTCCCCCACGTCCATACTGGAGCCGCTGATGCCCTGAATAACGATCAAGGCTGACGAAAGCACCTACTACAAAATGCAATCCGCTGTCCAACAGTGTTTTAGTTGAAACGCTCTCGGACAGCGGATTTTGTTGTTTTTTGTCAAAATCAGTATTGCGCCACAGGCTTAATTCTGTTAGCACCATATAAATGGTTATCACGATCTCTATTATTTTTAATAAAAGCAA
>QANA01000047.1 GCA_003149735.1 Clostridiales bacterium
TGCAAAAAAAGCTTCCAAATTAGTAAGGGAAAGTTTTTTCATTAGTGATTGCCTCCCTTTTCATAAACAATACTCGGCTCAACGTCCTCAGTATTATAGATATTAAGCGGCGCTCTCGTCTCCGTGTCAGCACCTGCCTGATATTCACCATAGAATTCATTGATATCTTTGATGAACTTACGATTGAGTAAATGCAAAGGAATATTTTGCGGACATACTCTGGAGCATTCTCCACAGTCAGTACAACGACCAGCTACATGGAAAGCCCGAATAATATGAAACATATTTTCTTCGAAGCTATCTGCTGCAGCTTTGTTGGAAATTCCAGATTTCGGGTTATCAAACACACAGTTTTCACAAGAACAAGCTGGGCAGACATTGCGGCAGGCATTGCAACGAATGCATCTGGATAATTCTCCCCTCCAGAAAGCAAAACGCTCATCCGCTGTCATCGCTTCTAGTTTTTCAACCATATCAAAACGGTTGCTATCCAGCACTTCCCCATCTTCGCCAATCAACTCATCATAGATCACATGCTTTTTGCTCTTGCAATTTACGCAACGTTCTGCCAAAGCTTCTGTTTTAGCAACCTTCTGATCGCCGTACAGCGTATGTACTATATAGTTGTCAGCCTCTGCTTCAATTCCGAGTATTCCGCGGATTCCCAGAGCTTTCAGTTTATCCGCATCCACTTTTCCTTCGCAGGGAATTCCTACAACATAAACATTTTCTCTCCAGATGCGATGTTCCTTCAGTAACTGATTAAAACTATAGGTGTCGCAGGGTTTCAGGAAAACCAATATTTTTCCTTCTTTTCTTGACTCCCGAATCAAATACTTTGAAAGATTGTTTGCACAAAAATCATCATATACAAATTCTGCATCAATCTCCTCTGCCGTAGCAAACACAGCAGGTGTTATATCATAAGCAAATTCTCCGGCTTTCCACCCTAGTACACGATTGACAGTTCCGTTCTGCAACAGTGTTTTTGCTTTTTCAGCTATCATTCTTTGCATCTCAGATCCTCCAATCTCTTATTTTCACCCAATTTTGTGATCGTTTCTACAAAATCATTCATTGTTGCTGCAAACTTTGCACCTTCTGCTGCGGAAACCCATTCCACTCTGGTTCTTTCCTTCTCTATACCAAGATAATCCAGCATCGAGAATAACAATGTCATTCTTCTTCTAGCATAATAATTACCGCTAGTATAATGACAATCGCCAGGATGGCAACCGCAAAGAATCACACCATCTGCTCCGCGCTGAAAAGCGCGCAGAATAAACATCGGATTTACTCTGCAAGAGCAAGGAACTCGAATAATTTTAACATCGCTCGGATAATTCAGGCGATTGGTTCCTGCCAAATCTGCTCCGGCATAGGAGCACCAGTTACAGCAGAAAGCAACTATTTTCGGCCTAAACTCTTTATTCTCACTTACTTGCATATCGCATCAACCTCCGCCATAATCTGGCTGTTAGAGAATCCTTTCAAATCCATCGCTCCAGAGGGGCAGGCTACCGTGCAGGCTCCGCATCCCTGGCAAACCGCTTCATTCACCACCGCTACTCTGCGAATTGCTACCGTACGATCGGGCATACGGAACTCTTTATCCACATAAGTAATTGCTCCATAAGGGCATACTTTTTCGCAGGAAGAGCAGCCGTTACACATCATCTCATCAGAGTGAGCCACGCAGGGGTTACCAGTCAAGGTATCCTTAGCCAATAGTCCAATAACCTTGGCAGCTGCTGCTCCGGCCTGAGAAACCGTTTCCGGAATATCTTTGGGGCCCTGGCAGGCACCCGAAAGGAAAATACCTGCAGTGGGGCTTTCCACCGGGCGAAGCTTGGGGTGTGCTTCAGTAAAGAAATCATTCGTATCCATACTGGCTGTAAGCATGGTAGCTAACGGACGGGCACTCTTATCAGGTTCAATTGCCGTTGCTAATACCACCATGTCCGCATCAATATGAAGCTGTTCATTAGAAATCAGATCAGAAGCCTGAACCATCAGTTTTCCATCTGCCTTAGGAGCAACTTTACCAACCATTCCTTTTATGTAATGTACTCCATATTCCTCTGCCGCTCTACGATAGAATTCATCAAAGTTCTTCCCGGGCGTACGGACATCAATATAAAATACATATACATCTGTATCCGGATATTTTTCTCTGGTCAGCATGGCATGCTTTGCCGTATACATGCAGCAAATTTTAGAGCAATAAGGCTTACCGCAGCCAGAAACATCTCTGCTGCCAACACACTGGACAAAAACAATTGTGTGCGGATGTTTTCCATCAGAAGGACGCAAAAGTTGACCGCTGGTAGGGCCGGCTGCATTGGTAATTCTCTCAAACTCCAAAGAGGTTATAACATCTGGGCTCTGAGCATATGCATACTCATCAAAATTATCCAATTTAATCGGATTAAATCCAGTTGCTACCACAATTGCACCATAACGCTCTTCGATCAATTCATCTTTCTGTGTATAATCAATAGCTCCAGCAGTGCAAACCTTAGAACACAAACCACATTTACCAGTGGTCAATTTTGTACAATAATTTGCATCAATGGTAGCTACTTTCGGCACGGCCTGAGCAAAAGGAATATAAATAGCCCTGCGCTTATTCATACCCAGGTTGAACTCATTCGGTACATTTTTCTGAGGGCATTTCTCCGTGCATAATCCGCAGCCGGTGCAAACACTTTCGTTGACATAGCGAGCCTTTTTCTTAATAGTAACGGTGAAATTACCCACAAAACCTTTAACTGCTTCCACTTCACTATAAGAATAAATCTTTATCTTTTCGTGCTGTGCAACATCCACCATTTTAGGAGTCAAAATGCAGGCTGCACAGTCCAACGTGGGGAAGGTCTTGTCCAGCTGCGACATCTTGCCACCAATAGTGGGTGATTTTTCTACAATATCCACCTCAAACCCAGCATCGGCAATATCCAAAGCCGTTTGAATGCCAGCTATACCGCCGCCAATTACCAGAGCGCGCTTTACAACCGGGCTTTCACTTGCAGTCAACGGTGCGTTTAAATGCACTTTAGCAATTGCAGCTTTTCCTAAAATAATGGCCTTTTCAGTAGCAGTTGCCATCTCCTTATGAATCCAGGAACATTGCTCACGAATATTTGCAATTTCTACCATATAGGGATTCAATCCCGCAGCTTTTGCCGTTTTGCGGAAAGTTGCTTCGTGCATACGTGGAGAACAAGAGCAAATCACAATACCGCCCAGATTGTGTTCCTTAATCGCATCTTTAATAATGTTCTGTCCGGCTTCAGAGCACATATATTGATAATTTGTTGAAAAGACAACGCCCGGCTCATGGCTTAACGCTTCTGAAACAGCGGCGACATCTACTGTAGCAGCAATGTTACTGCCACACCAACATACAAATACGCCTATTCTTTGCATTGTAATTCCTCCTTACTTGCTGTACTTACGGAATGCGCTTACAATCGCCTGCTGCGGAAGATCTTCATCCAACAACTCCGGAATTTGATTAGGTTTCAGGTGATTCTCTCCCTGCCGACGAATCACTTCCAAGCGAATTGCTTCCACTATCTTCGCAGGTTCCACCCCTCTGGGGCAGCGTTCTACACAGGCAAAGCAGGAAAGACATTTATAAATCGATTTTGAACGGAGTAACGGCTCGATTTCCCCTTTCTCCACCATATATACAAACTGGTGAGGATGATATTCCATTTCATCATAGGAAGGACAGGTGCCGGAGCACTTTCCGCATTTCATGCATTTCAATACATTGACACCACTTACTCGGAGAATCCGTTCTTTCTGCTTTTCTTTATTTTCCATTTCAATCCCCCTTGACTCCCAATGCTTCTGCCAATAATTCTGTAAAGTAAACAACCGATACATCATATTCCGTTGCATTCTTTTTCAGATTATATAGGCAAAGCGGGCAAGCAGTGATCATCAAATCTGCGCCAAAATCTTTTGCACTACCCATTACGGTATTGCTCTTTTTCTGTGCCAAAGCTCTATCTTCCATTGTCAGATATCCGCCACAGCATTCATTGCGATATGGGTAAAGCACCGGCTCTGCACCCATTGCCCGAATAAGGTCTTCCATAATCCGGGGATTTTCAGGGTTGTCCATTTGTAAAACTTTACCGGGGCGCAGCAAAAGACATCCATAATATGCCGCAACCTTTTTCCCTTTTAAGGGATTCACAACTTTTTTTGCCACCTCATCAAAGCCAATACGATCGCGCAGAACTTCCAAATAATGGATTACATTAGTTTCTCCGTGATATGGTTCTTCCAATTTCAAGTAATTATTGGCTTCCATGATTATGTTTTCGTTTTGCTGCATATCATGATTCACTTGTTTTAAAACATTGTGGCAGGCAGAGCAGAGTGTGACCAGATCATTTCCCAAATCTCTCGCAGAAGCCAGTGCCCGCACAGAAGAAAGCTTCGTCGCAGTCTCATCTGTAGCCATCGGATAAGTTCCGCCACAGCACTGCCATTCCGGAAGCTCCGCCAATTCAAAACCAAGTACTTCTGCACATTTATATGCATATCGGTTCAGGTCTTTGGCTTTTGTTTTCAGTGTACAACCGGGATAATAGCTAAAAGTCATTGTCTATCTTCTCCTCTATAGATCTGTGTTTCCCTGTCAAACCATTTGCTCAGGATGAAACACCTCATCAAATTTTTCCGCTGTCAGGAAACCCAACTCTACACAGGCTTCTTTCAAAGAAATGTTATCGTGGAATGCTTTTTTCGCTGTTTTTGCAGCGTTCTCATAACCAATATAAGGATTGAGTGCCGTTACCAGCATCAAAGAGTGATGCAGATTATAGTGCATTTTTTCACGATTGGCTTGGATACCCACAGCGCAATTATTATTAAATGATACAATCGCTTCCGCCAACAATCTTGCCGACTGAAGGAAGTTATAAATACAAACCGGCATGAAAACATTCAATTCAAAGTTGCCCTGTGAAGCTGCCATTCCTACTGCGACATCATTACCCATTACCTGTACGGCCACCATTGTTACCGCTTCGCACTGTGTAGGATTCACTTTGCCAGGCATGATTGAAGAACCGGGCTCATTTTCCGGAATACGAATCTCACCTAATCCATCTCTGGGGCCGCTGGCCAGCCAACGAACGTCGTTTGCGATCTTCATCATATCTGCAGCCAATGCCTTTAATGCACCATGTGCAAAAACCAATTCATCTTTACTGGTCAATGCATGGAACTTATTGGGAGCAGTAACAAAATCTTTACCAGTCAGTTGAGAAACAGCATTGGCAACCTCTACGTCAAATCCCTTAGGAGCATTCAGACCTGTACCAACTGCCGTACCGCCCAGAGCCAATTCTTTTAACTCAGGCAATGCTATCTGCAACAGTTTCTTATCTTTCTCCAAAGAACTGCGCCATCCGCTAATCTCCTGAGAGAATTTAAT
>QANA01000078.1 GCA_003149735.1 Clostridiales bacterium
GCCCGTCTCATAATCCAATTTATTCATAGATACATAAGTATCCCGCGGGATGGATGTCATCGTCATCGTATTATCGTCAAAATTCAATGTGCACACAATCATCACGTCGCTGCGATATCCCCAGTCCCAGGTTTCCCGTTCGGCATTGGAATCGATTCCCAACAGCAGAATATTCACCAGATGCTCCTGCCGGGTATACTGTTGTTCCTCTCCCTCCTGATTCACTACTGTTGTCGTATGCGCAGTATTGTTTTTTACCAATACCGAAAGTGGATCATTATCGATTCCTTTCCAAATATTAAGCACCCAAACCAGTGCTCCCACACAGCAGACCAACAGCACACACAGCGCAATCGCCAGCCCTTTGATCACTTTTTTACGATCATTTTTTCTGGCATTTTTTCCGGCATACAACCTGCGGCTTGTCCCATTTCCTTTTCTATTGTGGTTCACCTTTTCCTCCATCAGCAGGCAGATTTTCACCTCGCCCACTTCTTTAACTACATGATTATATCATTCACCAATACATATTTCAATATACCACGCACATGCGGCAAAAAAAACAGCCTTTCGCTCTTTTCATCAATTATTCACAATCCCCGTTTCTTGCAAAAAACAGTACTTTTCGGTATGATAAAGATACTATTGGAAATCAGAAAGGACACTATTTATTATGGAAACAATTTGCGGTTTAGCTCACTTCGGTTTGTACGTAAGTGATATGGAGGTCTCCAAAAAATTCTATACCGACATTCTGGGCTTTCAATTTGCCTTTGAAACAAATCAGGAAGGTGGCCCTCATTTGTGCTTTCTGCGCAACGGCAATTGCGAAATAGAGTTAATTGCTCGCTCTGGCGCCGAGCTCTCGGATGGTCACTTTGATCATCTTTGCCTGCGCGTTACCGATATCGAAGCAGCAGTCGCACACCTGGCAGCCCATGGTATTCCCACCGAATTTCCCATTCGTGAAATGCCTCAGGTTTATCAGGGCATTAAAATGGTAATGTTCCGCGGCCCGGATGGCGAGCATCTGGAATTTAATGAATTCTGCTGAGTTTTTTTACTTGCAGACATCAACAGAGGCTTCTTCCCTTTGTCAGGCGAAACAGATTAGCCCACTTTACGAAACAAAGATTATGCAAAACCATTTAAACAGAAATAAAAAAGATTGCTGAGCAGCAATCTTTTTTATTTCTGTTTAGTAATCCTTCATTTTTCCGCACTTTGTACATTTGGAAAAAATAAGCACTTTCTTAAACTCTCCACCACAATACTGGCAGCGCTTCTGTTCTCGATAGCTCGCTTGCTGTGCCTGCAATCTTCTTCTCTCTTCTTCCTGCGCTTTTTTCAGTGCCTCTTCCCTCGCAATTCTTTCCCTATAGCTTTCTATTGAAGTAAATGGCTTTTCCGATGGCATATCTGATCCGCTTATTCTACCGTGTGTTGTAATACTTCCATCGCCTTTAAGCATGATTAATCCGCTATTACCACTGCTATTGATTGCCACCACACCCGAAGCAATCTTCTGCGCATGTTCTCCATATCCTTTGTCCCTGCCACCGACTACAGTGCCATCCAGCAGCAATGCATAGGCAATTCCTCCAAACGCAGTAATTTGGATGATATTTTCCGCATGATCTATTGTATCCGTCATGACTTTTCCGGCAACCTTTAATTCTCCCGTGGCGGTGATTCCAAAGGCTACATCACCTTGGGCACCTATCATAACTATATTTTTCCAGTCTTCCACCCCGCTCGCACCTTTACCTGCATAATAAATGCTGCCGTCTTTCTTCAAACCTATCGTAAAATAATAGCCGCAGGCGATTGCCGTAACATCCCTCCATCCGGCAACATCACTTTGCCCATCATATCCATAGCCTACATTCCATTTAAATGCTGGTAGCTACACAAGTACCATCTGAACGCAGGCCAACTACGTGATGATCTCCGGCTGCTAATTCCTGCACATGCTGCCATTGATTCGCTTCCCATAAATGTGCATTGCAATACTTGGAAACTCTCGTACTGATGCAGGTCCCATTATTTCTCAAGCCTACAATACCATCGCTCGTACAAACGACTGATCTGATATTTCTAAATGCAGAAACATCACCAACCCCTTGATCCGCCGCAAAAAAATTAGTTTTTGCGGCAACCGTTCCATCTTCTTTCACTACTGCTTTCGCATAATAGCTGCCGGACACCAACCCCTGTAATTTACGTGTCTCTTTCCACTTATTGATCAGAACCTCTTTATTCTGCAAGAAGTGTTCTTTCGCCTGTTTTTTTCCGGAGTTTTTCCCTTTGCACCGCTTCTTCGCGTTCCCGCCTTTCCTCTTCGCGGATTCTTTGGCGCTCTCTCATCTCTGCTTCCCGCTGTGCTTTTCTCTCTTCTATTTTGCGCTGCTGGTAGGCCCTATTTTCCTCAGCTGCTCCAGGCATGCTATTATATTTGCTTTCCCAAAGTTGCTCGATCATCTTGTTTTCTATACTGGGCATATATTTCGAACTATACATCTGCCCCAAAGAAGATCCATTCAGGCTGCCGGAAAAGTTATTTTCTATCTTCGATTCACTGTTTAACCAACGAATCATTTCCAAGACTTCTTTTACTGCCCGAACACTCGGCTGTTCATTCAACAGCGGCCTGCAAATTTCAACCAGTATTTTGACTTGTGTTTGATAGGCAACATACAGATCATCGCATGCCTCTTTCGCCATGGAGGCAATTTCCACCACCTGACTGGTTGCTGTTCCTCCAAATAAATCAATAGTCCGCGAGGTACGGCGCTCTATGGTTTCCACTCGTATATCATATAAACTTTCTGCGCTTTTTGCTTCTCGTTTCGCCGATTCTACCGCCTCTAAAATAATCTCCGTTGCACCCATCCCCGGCACCTCACCTTTTTTGAAATACTACAAAAATTATATCATATCTACTTTATAAATTGAACAGCCTTTCCCTGTACAATCCCTTATTTCCTCTAATTTCCCGGTACAGTACATTGATGCATTGTATTTATACTACTTTACTTCTTTTCAGGGCATTTCTCAGGATAAATCCGGGCAATACCGCCTCTTTACAGCACCGGCAGCAGAGTATACTATTAAATCAAAGGGGAGGTATACAGATGAAAAACTACTATCGGATTTCTGTTTTTTCCTTACTGCTCATTTATTTGCTTTCTCTGATTGGCTGCGCTGCTTCCGTGGAGTCGTCTTCCATTTCCGATGATGAAGTCAAACAACTTCCCGATGGTTGGTATGAATCACCGGAAGACAGCGAACAAATCATTGTTTTTTTGAGTAAGACACAGGGCGATTGGAAGATCGGCGAATATGACCGAGCGCTTATTTCTGTCACTTCCGCACAAAGTACCCAGAAAGCGTATACCTGTTTTTACATCGAAGCGAATTCCTTTTCGACCTCACCAACTGTAAATTTCATATGTCAAACCAATGATCAAATCATTTCCACCTGTTCCCTTTCTCTCTATATCAACGAAAGTGCACTGATTTCGGTTACCGATGGAAACTTATCGAACCGTCCGCAGCCAACACCTGTGGACGACACCATTCCCACAAATCCCTATATATTCACATTGAATTATCACCGTGTTTCTCCCCTTCTGATAGAGGCAGTAGGCGAATCGGTCATCGACAATGCCCATCGGGTAATCGACGCTTTTTCCGCTCATCAGACTCAGGCTTCTCTCCAGATTTCAGATAACGTCTATCAACACTTGGAAAAGCTGGGCTTTGCCCTTGAGCGCATGTGTCCGCCATTTTACGCATTGACGGCAGTGGACTACCATAAAGGTTTTCATAACGGGATTCTTAAATGGACCTATTCCCATGATGCGACAGATACTGCCGCATTGCTGAACGCCTTTTCAGATAAAGTTGGCAGCTTTATGGGATGTTTAGATAAAAAGAATTGTGATACCGCAAAAGCCATGCTGCTTTATCATCAGCTGACGCAAAACGCCGTGTATGATTATGACATTTGCAATAAAGAAAACCTGACTGCTGAGGAGAGCCGTTTGCCAATGTCTCCTTATACTGCCATTCTGAACGGCAGCGGAATCTGCAGTTCTTGTGCGGCAGCATTATCATTCCTCTATACACAAGTCGGCATAGACTGCGTTTCAGTCAACGGAAATGCTCCGTATTCCTATCATCAATGGGTGCTTTTTCAACTAAATAAAGAATACTACTATGCAGATCCAACTTATGATCTGGGCGGTGGCTTTAAGTTTTTTGGTCTTTCTCAGCAGGACCGATGTTCAGCATGGGGCGGCAACTTTCAGGATGACAGCTTTGTGTTGTGCCTCGAATCCATTCCGGATGCGTATATTCCATCCAGTACACGTTTTTCCGCATTACACAATGCATTGGAACCTGGAAATGCCGATTTTCAATTTCATCACAGCTCGCAAACTGCCAAATTCTGCTATGGCGCATATTCTTTTTCCTGTGACATCTGACGCTCTTTCCAGAACAAGGCAGATGCAACCGAGAAGTTATTTTCCTTAGGCTCCTATCGGCATATCGCTTACATATATCCAAAAAACTTCTTTCTGCGTCTGCCTCACCATCGGCTCTTCACTCACCTTTTTTGGATTTTACCAGATTTTCGCATAAAAAAAGCCCGCCTCACCGCGGGATGTCTATCAAAAATTAGTCCCCCGTATGGCCTCGACCATACGGAGGACTATGCCATGCCTTATCTTTCTATGAAAAATTTGTGCGTTTACTCAACCCCCAATAAACCAGAATTCATCTTATCCTTTCCATATAGTATTCATCCAAATATGTTCCGCCGATATAAACCGATTTTCGTTTAATGCCCTCTATTTGAAATCCATTATTGGTATACAAGTGTTTTGCACCTTCATTTTCACAAATTACAATTAATTCTAAGCGCATAACCTTCTGTTCCTCAGCCCAGAAAAAACTCTGTTCCGATTCCTTTTCCACGATAATCCTTTAAAATGCCAACAACAATATAGGCCGAATGAGCACTTCGATTCAATCGGCCTTTTTAGGCCGAGAGATATCCTACAAGTCTATTATCTGTTTCGGCAACAAGAAGAAAATCTTCTCCTTCCACGGAATCTCGTATTATAGCCTCAATTTCAGGAAGATTCTTTGTCCTTTCGCCCGGCTCGTACAACATGTACTTCGTTTCATAATCTAATTGATTCATCAAATTCCAAAATTGTTCTGCATCATCCTCAGACAGTTTCCTATATTTCATTTTTTCTTTCTCTCGCTCTTTTTTAAGCAAAGTATTGCAGGAAAACATGATGAAATCTACCATTTTCATAAGAATCGCTCGAGCACTTCCGCCCAAACGTCCCAGATATCAATCACAGATCAGTTCTATGCGGTTTTATGCTGTCACATCCCGGAACCACAGGATTCTTTTGCATTTCGATGTTTCATTTTCATGCCTTTGCCAAAAGATAACTGCCCAAGAATAAAACAAAAACACAGCAGATCGTTGCCAACCAACAACAGAGGAATAAAATTCGCCATACCTGCACAGAAACATAGGCAGAGCAACCAACTTACATCCAGAAGTCGGCGATGAGCGAGCCTAAAAAACCCACCTGATTTTTCAGGTGGGCTAACTGCTATAAAGTCCATCGTGCTATGCTCATTATTGAAAATATAGCTATTTTGAACGGCTATCTGAAAAAAATCGGCAGTGACAGCGAATTTCCGCGAGGGCGTTTACAACCGAGCAGGTGGGCCGAGCGCGCTTTCTGCGGAAAGAAGAAGCACAAGGCAAACAAACCCATCCGTTCGATGGGGTATTGCAAGCGGAGCTTGATCCGACATGGCAGAAGCTGTCGAAATGGATATTTCCTTTCGGGCAACAAAAATATCGCAACCCACCAAAGTGAATTGCGATATTGGTTGCGGCAACTTGCCGCTGGTGTACCCGGGAGGATTCGAACCTCTGGCCTCAGGAGTCGGAGTCCTGCGCTCTATCCAGCTGAGCTACGAGTACACATTTTCTTACTGCTTCCTGATTATACACTGTTATCTTCACAAAATCAAGAAAGGTTGCATGCTTTCTTTGAAAAAAGATGACGAATTGCCGGAATTAGGGTATAGTATATAGTAATTTATTCTTTTTAAAAGGAGTATTTTCTTGATCAACGGCAATACCAACGGAATCAAACAATATATTCTGGATGAAATGGAGCTGATTTACTCACATCAGTGCGGTGCCAATGAATTTATCAGCCCTACGCTCATCGATTTTCTGGCAAAATATACTTCCCTGTTAGGCAAGGAAATTTCTATCTATCTCTCCCGTGCCGGGCGGGTACTGGATGTTTCTATCGGAGACAGCGATCATGTCAGCCTGCCCTATGTGCGCAAACGCAGAGGCCTTCAGGGGCTTTCCGGCGTGCGCTGCATCCATACGCATCCGGGTGGATCTTCCCAGCTTTCTTCGGTAGATATCGGCACACTGCTTTCTTCCCGGCTGGATTCCATGGCAGCTTTGGCTGTGCGCGACGGAGAAGCCAAAAGCCTGCAGGCAGGTTTCCTTGGTGAAACACTGACCCAGCCCGTTTTATACGGTCCTTATTCTATTCATCGCATTCCAAACGCCTATTTTATGGCTGAAATCGAGCGCGCTACCGCCCGTGTCGCAGAATTGATTCGTCTGCAGGATACCGGAACGCAAAAGGAACGCGCCATTTTGGTCGGCGTCGGTGTACAGGAAAGCGAAATGCAGGAATTGGCCATGCTGGCCGATACGGCCGGTGCAGAGGTATTGGGGCAGATGGTGCAATCCAAAGTAAACCGGGAATCCTCTTCCTATATAGGAAAAGGCAAGCTGAAAGAACTTTCTCTCGCAATTTCGGCTTCCGATGCCGATCTGATCATTGTCAATGACGAATTAACTGCCATTGAAGCACGCAATCTGGAAGAAGCGCTGGGCATCAAGGTCATTGACCGCACTGTGCTGATACTGGATATTTTCGCCCGCCATGCCAAAACACGGGAAGGCAAACTGCAAGTGGAATTGGCACAGCTGAAATACAACTTACCGCGCCTGTTGGGAGAGGGGCTCTCCCTTTCCCGCCAGGGTGCCGGAATCGGGACACGCGGCCCAGGTGAAACCAAGTTGGAAGCAGATCGCCGCCGCATTCGTCGCCGTATTTTCGAGTTGGAAAAAGAAATTGACAAATTAGGAGAACAGCGGAATCTGCGCCGGGAACAGCGCGAAAAAAATCAAGTAAAAGAAGTGGCTTTGGTCGGATATACCAACGCCGGAAAAACCAGTTTGTTGAATGCCTTGGCCAACACCGAACAATATGCGGAAAACAAGCTGTTTGCCACGCTGGATCCCGTCACCCGAAAAATCTCTTTGCCTTCCGGAAAAGAAGTACTGTTGACAGATACCGTTGGTTTTGTCAGCAAACTGCCGCATGATCTGGTAAGCGCTTTCCGTTCCACCTTGGAAGAAGCAACGCGTGCCGATTTGCTGCTCGAGATTTCGGATGCCTCTAATCCCGAAAATTTCCATCAGATACAGGTGGTACATGAAGTTCTATCCAGCCTTGGCGCACAGGATAAGCCTCTGATACACGTCTATAATAAAGCCGACTTGTTAGCCGAGCTTCCACAGCAGATTGCCCCCAATTCTTACTATGTTTCCGCCAAGACACAGCAGGGGCTTGACCAGCTTTTGGAAGCAATCGACGTTGCGCTGCGACCCAAGCTGATAGAAGTTTCGCTGAAATTGGGCTATCAGGAAGGCGCCAAACTGGCACAACTGCAAAAATATGCCGAGCAAATCGATATCGACTATCAGGATACCTGCATGAATATTCGGGCTCTGCTGCCCGAAACAGCTGCGCGGCGCATTCTTTCCTGAAAACCTTCATTCCAATAAAACAAGACCGTGCCTATCACTTTTCCGCACGGTCTTGTTGATTTTCCGCATTTATTTATCCAGCTTACCCCAAAAAAGAACTGTGGTGTTTTTTACCGTGATATATTTTTCCGGAGTCCATTCATCCAACAACTTGCGCAGCTCGCTTCGATAATATCCATAGCAGGGATCCTGTGGATTCGGTGCATAGGAAGAAGAAAGGCTCCTCTCAATAAATTGTTCTTTTTCATAACAAAGAGGAAAAGCAAACTCCTGCCTTTGCAACGCCTGCCCAAAAAATTTCTCTGCAGCCGTTTCCGTTTTTTCCAGACCATGTTTTAAGGAAGAAAATCCCGGGCAATACTTCTGGCAGAGCATATGTTGTTTTTGCGTAAACGGATCCTGATAGTCGCGTGCATTAATTAGCAGGCAAACAATTCCCTCCCGTTTTAAAATCCGCTGGCATTCCGCTAAAAATGCCGCTGTATCCAACCAGTGAAAAGAAGAAGCCGCCGCTATCAAATCAAAAGAATCCGCAGGCAGCCCCGTCTCTTCGGCAGAAGCAGCTACGATATGCAGCTTGTATTCTGTCCCCAGGTTTTTTTCCAACTTTGCCCGCATTTGCGCATTGGGCTCGACAGCATAGGTTTCAATACCATGCCGTAACAGTTCTCTGGTAAAAATACCTGTCCCAGCGCCAATATCCGCTGCTTTTGCTTCTGCCTTCACCCAGCCCATAATCGCCTGCACAGCTTCCGGCGCATATCCCGGCCGTGCACGATCATAATAATCTGCCCGCTGATTAAATACAGTCTCATTTGCCATTTTTCCGTCCCCTATTCTTCTTGCCTGCTTTCGCAGAGAAAAAGCGGCCGCAAAACCTGCCGCCGCTTTTTCATAGCCTTAGAAATTTTCTTTTTCTTCCAGGAATGCTGCCAACTTTTCAATAGGCATACGCACCTGTTCCATGGTATCACGATCACGTACGGTGACACAGCCATCTGTTTCGGTATCAAAATCCACCGTAATGCAGTAGGGAGTGCCTATTTCATCCTGACGGCGATAACGCTTACCGATGCTGCCGGCAACGTCATAATCTACGTTGTGATGCTTGAGCAGCATGGAATAAATCTCATCCGCTTTATCAGAAAGTTTTTTGGAAAGCGGCAGGATTGCTGCCTTATAAGGCGCCAGCGCCGGGTGCAAATGCATCACGACACGCGTATCACCATTTTCCAGTTGTTCTTCATCATAAGCTTCGCAAAGGAACGCCAGTGCCACACGGTCTGCTCCCAGAGACGGTTCAATGCAATAAGGCACATATTTTTCATTGGTAATCGGATCCTGATAAATGAAGTTTTCACCGGAATGTTCCATATGCGCTTTCAAATCGAAATCCGTACGATCAGCAACACCCCAAAGTTCGCCCCAACCAAAGGGGAAGAGATATTCAATATCCGTTGTCGCGTTGGAATAGTGGGAGAGCTCTTCCGGCTCATGATCACGCAGACGCATAGTTTCCTTGGAAATACCCAGATCCTGCAGGAATTTAGCACAATAATCCTTCCAATAATGGAACCACTGCATTTCCTCTGCCGGATTGCAGAAAAATTCCAGCTCCATCTGCTCAAATTCCCGAGTACGGAAGGTAAAATTGCCGGGGGTAATCTCATTACGGAACGATTTGCCAATCTGAGCAATACCCATAGGCATCTTTCTTCTGGTCGTACGCAATACGTTTTTGAAGTTCACAAAAATACCCTGTGCCGTTTCGGGGCGCAAATAGATCTGAGAAGCTGTATCCTCATTGACGCCCTGAAAAGTCTTAAACATCAGGTTAAACTTGCGAATAGATGTAAAATTAGCCTTTGCGCCGCAGGAAGGGCAAGGGATATGCTCCGCAATGAAAGCTTCCATTTCTTCGTTGGACATTACGGCAACGTCAATCTCCTCTCCTCTTTCAAATGCATATTCCTCAATCAGCTTATCCGCACGGAAACGCTCATGGCAAGATTTGCAGTCCATCAACGGGTCATTAAATCCTCCCACATGGCCGGAAGCAACCCAAGTCTCCGGATTCATGAGAATGGCGCAATCCAAACCGACATTATAACGGCTTTCCGTAACAAACTTACGCCACCATGCCTTTTTCACATTGTTCTTGAATTCCACGCCAAGGGGGCCATAGTCCCATGTATTGGCGAGACCGCCATAGATCTCCGAGCCGGGGAAAATAAACCCTCTGCCTTTACACAGCGCGACGATTTTATCCATAGTCTTTGCTTTGGGATCCATCAATACCTACCTCCTGATATAATGTTCTCATTCTAATTTAATTCAATAAAAAAAGCCTTTCATCCCTTAAGGGACGAAAGGCTACCTTCCGTGGTTCCACCCTCATTGGCAAAAAGCCCGCTTCTTTGCTGCAGCCCGTTTGCGGAGTCGCCTTCCAAAGTATATCTTCCTGCAGTTTACACCAGCCACTGCCTCTCTTTACCGCCAATATACCCGTTTTTCTCCGGCTGCTCATATAAAATTATCCTTGCATTACATCATAAATCAAAGCGATCATTTCTGTCAAGCCATTTATACGACTTTTTTGTTTCCGCAAATTTTTCATCAAAAAAAGCGGCACCAAAATCCTGCTTATGCGTATTATACACTAAAGCCCCAAGCGAGGGCAAAAAATCATCAATCAGGAGGAACGAATATGTGTAACGGTGGATTTGGCGGCAGCAATTGTTGGTGGATCATTATCCTGCTTCTGTGCTGTGGTGGTTGTGGCAATGGTAATAACTCTGGCTTTGATAATTGCCTGTGGCCGATCATCCTGCTGCTCTGCTGCTGCAACAACGGTTCTCAGGAAAACTCTTCCTGCGGCTGCGGTTGCTAAACAAAGCGCTTGTTTACGATAACATAATGCACTGCCCGCAGGCAGTGCTGCCAAACAAACTATATCACGGTACAGCACCGGCCCTAGCAATTCGGGCCGGTGCCTTATTGTGTTCCCGGTTTTCACTTCAAAAAGGAATTGTATTGCCCCTATAAAAATAGTACAATGAAAAAGGGCCTTTCACCATGATTATTTTAAAAGGGGAATACTTTGTTTTATGAAACGCAGTGAGATTAATGCGATTTTAAGAGAGGCAATGCGCTTTATTGATTCCTTTCATTTTGCACTTCCGCCTTTCGCTTACTGGAAACCGGAGGAATGGGCTAAAAAAGGCCCTGAATGCAACGAAATCCGGGATAATATGTTAGGTTGGGATATTACCGATTATGGATTGGGGCGTTTTTCCGAAGTTGGTTTAGTCTTAATTACGATTCGAAATGGTAATCAGAACAACCCTGCCTATACAAAACCTTATGCTGAAAAATTGCTGATCAGCCAGGAAGGGCAAGTTTGCCCTATGCATTTCCATTGGAAAAAGATGGAAGATATCATCAACCGTGGCGGCGGTACGCTGATGATGCAGCTCTATAATTCCACCCCCGAAGAGGAGCTGGATCTGCTGAATCCTGTGCATGTTGTTTCTGATGGAGTCGCGCTTACCGTTCCTGCAGGCACTGTTCTGGAATTACAGCCCGGGCAAAGTGTTACACTCACCCATGGTATGTATCATGCTTTCTGGGCAAAAGAAGGCAGTGGTGCCGTATTGATCGGCGAAGTCAGCCAATGCAACGACGATAATACCGATAATCGTTTCCTGGAACCGATGGGGCGCTTCCCGCAAATCGAGGAAGATGAGCCGCCGCTTCGCCTGCTTTGTACCGAATATCCCTCTGCTTAAAATAATGCCTGCCCCGATTTAATGGGCAGGCATTTTCATTCGCTTTTTCTTCTATTTGATTGCTCTCTTGCTTCCGCTAATTTTCCACCTTCATGCCGGCTGCAATTTCTTCTTTACTTACACCCAGTGCCGTGGCCAGTTCTCCGAAAATCAGTTCTTCCGCTTTTCCTTCGTAAAGTTTATCGGTTTGGCAGAGTTTTTTACCGTTTCGCTCTGCACTGTTCTTCTTGGCATATATATAGGCCAACAGCTGCAATACATCCAAAATATTCCCTGTCTCCAACAGGGATTTATAATAATTTGGCAGCTCACGCTGTTCCAGTTCGGGAGGTTGTGCACCATACTGCTTCAGCAGCTGCGGAATCTGCTCCAGCAATTTCTGCGCTTCTTCCTTTTCCAAAATCGGGCGCATCGGCACCTTTGCATCTACCGGAATGAAAATTGTTTCGCTGCCATAAACCGGTTCCAGCGTATAATACAATTTTCCTGTATCTATGCCTGAAAGCTGAGGTTCCCCCACTGCTTTAACTTTGCATACACCAGTCTTGCCATACATAATATAGGAACCCGTTTCAAACATATATACTTTCACCTCCATATAATTTTCAATACAATTATAGTATAGCACAAATTTTGGTTTTACGTAAGAGGTTATTATAAAAAGTTATGCGCAGCAGCTTTTATTTTTTTCAAAATCGCTGGTTATATTGGGGATATTCTTTATTTCGTCGTTGCCTCGCAGATTATCTCCCACCTATATACCGACAATATTTTTTTGTAAATGGAGATTCGTCTTCATTTGTCTTAATGTACAGCAATTTTATTTTACAATATTTGTAAATCTATGTCCTTTATCTTTTTCACAGAAAAAGACAAAAACAAAAGAACCTGTTCAAAACGAACAGGTTCTTTTGTTGGAGCTGGTGATGAGAATCGAACTCATGAACCTCTTCATTACCAATGAAGTGCTCTACCGACTGAGCTACACCAGCACTGCCCATCTATTGTATCTCAAAATTCAGTGGATTTCAATACTTTTTCGTATATTTTTGAATAAATTTGAAAATAAAATCAAACAATTCATTTCCAAGCTATCACATATGGAATTTCAATCAAAATGATAATTTTCGTAAGGAACCAGTTTCGCTAACACCGCAAACCGTTTTGCATGGTTTCCGCGAACACAAGTGGAAAGCATAACCACTTGTTCATCCTTACTCACTTGTACGTCCGTCTGTATGAGCGATCCTTGCGCAAGCATTTGGATATCCGCCATAAAATCATCTCTGTCCGTAAAAGAAATACGATAATTATCCAAATCGGCCTCAATCTCCCGCGCCGCAAAAATTTGCAGCACATAAACCTGGTCCGGCACAGCCAAAAGCAAGTACGGATGTTCTTCATAATACTGTTGATCTCTATATTCCAACA
>QANA01000040.1 GCA_003149735.1 Clostridiales bacterium
GCGTATCCATGCTGCCTGCACCTTTTCTTTTACTGTTCCATTTGACTGCCGACGAAAGCAGCCGCTATTTCCGCACTTTTGATTTCTGCTTCTCCTAGCGGCTTATTACTGCCATATTCCAGTAACACCACCGCTCCAATTGTCTGCCCTTCACTGATAATAGGCTGTATCAATTGTCCGGAAAAACTTTCCGCTTTTTCGATTTTTCCAATGGGGATAAACGTATCTGCCTCACGGCTGTTCTTCACAATACCTCGCCGCCCCTCAATTGCTTCTCCTAATTCTTTGCTGATAGACTTTCCTAAATATTCCCTCCGGTTAAGGCCGCTGGCCGCTACCACAACATCTTTGTCACAAATCAGCGTGGTCCTCTCCAATGCGCTTTCCATAGACTTTGCCAATTCCTCTGCATATTCGCTCAGTTCTCCTACCGGTGAATATTTTTTGAGAATCACACTTCCATCTGCCTGCGTATATATTTCCAGAGGGTCGCCTTCTCGGATTCGCAATGTGCGCCGTATCTCTTTAGGGACAACGATTCTTCCAAGGTCATCGATCCTGCGTACGATTCCTGTTGCCTTCACTCTCAAAATTCTCCTTTGCTGCATCTTCTTTGCAAACCTATTATCTGCAACCGGCTTTCTTTTATGCATTCTTTTCCCATTTTTACTTGCTTTTCGCTTCATATCGTCCATTCTCAGTTTGCTGCCTCGACGGAAAAATCATTTTTTGCCTTACTGCTTGACAATCTTTTTTTATGTTGTTATAATGCACTTACTTTCATTATTTGAAATGCGACGAAGGAATTATGTATACTCTCGCGTACTTCAGAGAGTCGGCGGTTGGTGCAAGCCGATGGAAGCAAAGTATACAGTCTCATTCCGGAGCAGAGTTCCCGATTTTTGTAAGGAACTACGGTTGCCCCGTTACCATGGCTAGAAGTTTAATGGAACTTTGAATTGAGTGGCTGAATAAGGGAAATTATTCAGCAAGCAGGGTGGTACCACGATATTGCAAATCGTCCCTGAAGCCGCAAGGCTTCGGGGATTTTTTATTTTATTAATTTAGAACACTTCAGTAAAGGAGTATAGATTTTGAAGACAGTCACTTTTACAGACATCACATTGCGGGAAGAGGCGCACCGCATCGATAACGCCCTCAGCTTTAAAGAAAAAATTGAAATTGCCAAGCATCTGGATAAATTACGGGTGGACGCTATTGAATTTGCCCCTCTGCAAGATGAAAAAACGGATACGCTCCTGATTAAAACAATTTCTTCGCTGGTGCGCAACAGTACCGTTGCTTTGCCGGTTTCCTTGAATGCCGCTTCCATTGAAACTTCCTGGAATGCCATCAAGCAGGCTGCGCATCCACGCCTGATTGTCAGCGTCCCCACTTCTCCCATCCAAATGGCTTATACCTGCCAGAAAAAAGCCCCGGCCGTTCTGGAAATGATTTCTTCTTTGGTTGCTCAGGCCAAAGAATTTTGCCCGGAAGTAGAATTTGCCGCAGAAGATGCCGCCAGAAGCGAAATAGATTTCCTCACTGCTGCCATGGAGGCGGCTATTTCTGCCGGAGCTACCATGATCACCATCTGCGATACAGCAGGAACCATGATGCCGGATGAATTCAAAACCTTTATCGAAGAACTCTACCACCGCGTGCCCACTCTTTCACAGATTGTACTTTCCGTACAATGTGCAGATGCGCTGAATGTCGCAGCTGCTTGCTCCATTCAGGCAGTGCAGGCAGGCGCCGCCAATATTAAGGCATCTTCCAGCAGCGGAACTTATGCTACGCTTGCAGCAGCAGCCAATATCATTCGCCATCGCGGCGATGCCCTGGGGTTGCATTGCAATTTGAAATTTACCGAAATGCAGCGCATTATTGGCCAGATCAACTGGATCACACAAACGCGCCGCGCGCAATCCACTCCTTTTGAAAACGGTGCCAATAACAGCAATGTACAGATTTCCCTGGATAAACACGATACGCTGGAAGTTGTGATTAAGGCAATCCATCAGTTGGGATACGACCTTTCAGAAGAAGATAATGCTAAAGTTTATGAAGCCTTCTGCAATGAAGCTTCCAAAAAGAATATCGGTGCCAAAGAACTGGACGCCATCATTGCCAGCACCGCACTGCAGGTGCCACCCGCTTATAAGTTGATCAGTTATGTCATTAATAGCGGAAATATTATCAATGCCTCTGCCAATCTGCAGCTGGAGCGGGATGGGCATCCCATTTCCGGCATTTGTGTGGGAGATGGTCCCATTGATGCCGCTTTCCTGGCTATTGAGCAGATTGTCGGCCGCCATTATGAACTGGATGATTTCCAAATCCAGGCCGTTACAGAAGGGCGTGAGGCCATGGGCTCTGCGCTGGTACGTCTGCGTTCGGGCGGCAAACTTTATTCGGGCAACGGTATTTCCACAGATATTATCGGCGCCAGCATTAAAGCTTATCTCAATGCACTGAATAAAATTGTTTATGAGGAGGAAACGGCAGAATGAAATTATCTTTTTCCACCAAAGGCTGGAACGGCTATTCCTTCCAGAATTTTTGCGACATTGCCAACGAACTGGGATTTTCGGGTATCGAGCTTTATGATATCCATTCTCCCGATTTTGCAGATAAATACAGTCCGGCCAATCCCATAATGGCTGCCCCTATCCGCAGAGAAATGATGGAGCGTAAACTCTCCATTACCTGCCTGGATTCTGTAGGCAATCTGGCTGATGCCGCCACACACAAGCAGGTTTGCGAGGAAATTACTTCCTGCATCCATATAGCGGCCAATCTCAATATCCCCTATGTACGTGTGCGTGCCACACAAGTAGGCAGCGAAGCGGAGGATGATGCTGCTGTGATTGCCTGCCTTGAGCAGCTGGTGCCAACAGCACAACGCGCTGGCATTATTCTGTTGGTAGAAACGACTGGTATTTATACGAATACTGCTAAATTGCGGGATATCCTCAATCATTTTGCCTGCGATTGGCTGGCCGCGCTCTGGGACCTCAACCATCCTTATCGCATCAGCGGCGAATCTCCCGAAACAACCATTCAGAATCTGGGTGCCTATACCAAGCACGTACATATCAAGGATTCAGAAATGACGAATGGGCAATTGGAATATCGCCTGATTGGCGAAGGTTCCCTGCCTCTGGGTGAAATGATCAATGCGCTGCGCTCCATTAACTACAGTGGATTTATCTCTTTGGAATGGGATCCGCACTGGAAACACGATATTGATGATATGGAAGTTATCTTCTCGCACTTTATCAGTATCATGAGCAAATTTGAACGTCCCGCCCGTATGCGCGATCATCTTTACAGCAATAAGGCAGGCAGCGGAAAATTCGTCTGGAAAAAGGATATTCTTGTTGATAAAACGTTCTCTCAGGTACTGGATAAAATGGTGGAAGAATTCCCCGATCAGCTGGCCTTTAAATATACGACCATGGATTATACCCGTACCTACTCCGAATTCCGTGACGACGTAGATACGTTTGCCCGCGCACTGGTCTCTCTGGGTGTGAAATCCGGAGATCATGTTGCCGTTTGGGCAACCAACCTCCCTCAGTGGTATATCGCCTTCTGGGCTACTACCAAAATCGGAGCCGTACTGGTCACTGTCAATACTGCGTACAAAATACACGAAGCCGAATATCTATTGCGCCAGTCGGATACCCATACGCTGGTCATGATCAACGGTTACCGCGATTCAGATTATTCAGCTATCATTGCCGAACTCTGCCCCGAACTGGAAGATACCCGTCCGGGTGAACCGCTGCATTGCAAGCGTCTTCCCTTTTTGCGCAATGTCATTACTGTGGGATTCCGCCAGAAGGGCTGCCTTACCTGGGAAGAAGCGGTTGCCCGCGCAGGGCGCGTCCCGCTGGAGCAGATTCACCGCATGGCAGCAGCAGTAGATGTGCATGACGTCTGCAACATGCAGTATACTTCAGGCACAACCGGGTTCCCCAAAGGCGTTATGCTCACCCACTATAATATTGTCAATAACGGCAAGTGCATTGGCGACCGTATGGATCTTTCCACTGCCGACCGCATGATGATTCAAGTGCCCATGTTCCATTGTTTCGGCATGGTATTGGCTATGACAGCTACCATGACGCATGGAGGCACGCTGTTGCCGCTGCCCTATTTCTCCCCCAAACCAGCACTGGCTTGTATCTCCAATGAGCGCGTCACCTGTTTCCACGGTGTTCCCACCATGTTCATTGCCATGCTGCAGCATGAGGATTTCCCCAAAACGGACTTTTCCTATATGCGCACTGGTATCATGGCCGGAAGCCCCTGCCCTGTCGCCGTCATGCAAGATGTTATTGACAAAATGCATATGAGTGAGATCACCATCGTCTATGGGCAGACCGAAGCTTCTCCCGGTTGCACCATGAGCAGCACCGACGATCCTCTGGAAGTCCGAGTCGCTACCGTTGGCCGTGCAATGCCTGAAATTGAATGCAAGATTGTAGATCCGGAGACCAATGAAGAAATGCCGGTTGGCGAAATCGGAGAATTTGTTGCTCGCGGCTACAATATCATGAAAGGTTATTATAAGATGCCTCGTGCTACCGAAGCCGCTATTGATGCCAAAGGTTGGCTGCACACTGGCGATTTGGCCTGCAAAACGCCGGAGGGTAATTACCGTATTACCGGTCGTTTGAAAGATATGATTATCCGTGGCGGAGAAAATATCTATCCCAAGGAGATCGAAGAATTTATCTATACGCATCCAAAAGTACAGGATGTTCAGGTTATTGGCGTTCCCGACGAGCGTTACGGCGAAGAAATCATGGCCTGCATTATTTTGAAAGAAGGCGAATCCATGACAGAATCGGAAATGCGCGAATATATCACTTCCCATATGGCGCGCCATAAAGTACCCCGGTATATCGATTTTGTGGACTCCTTCCCCATGAATGTCGCAGGAAAAATTCTCAAATATCAGATGCGCGAGGATGCAATTAAAAAACTGGGGCTGCAAAAGGCCGCTTCCATTGAAACAGCTTGATTTTCAGCTATAGAATAAAAAAGCAGCAACTGTTTTAAACAGTTGTTGCTTTTTTATCCGCCGCCAATAATACCTCTCTTTTCCATATTTCTTCATACAAAAAAGGAGCCGCTTTCGCCGCTCCTTTAATGCCGATAAGATTTATTAGTAAATGCGTTCTTTATATTCTATAATTTCCGCTTGCCGTTTCCAGTTTTCATACATTTCTTCATAATATTCACTGGATTTCTCTTTGATAAGGATTTCGCGGATTTTATCCTTTACCTCTTCCAGCGGAATCTCCTGCGCTACAGAATCTCCCTGATACTTGATGATATAGTAGCCATAATCCGAAGCAATCGGCTGAGAAATATCGCCCGGTTCTTCCAGAGCCATAGCAGCCTCTTTAAAATTCGCCTCATAGATGGAAGACCCTGCATAAATGCGATAACCTGTTTCCGCATTCGTTGCGCCCTCCTTCATGCCCGGATCCTCGCCAAATTCTGCCAGCAGCGCTTCATAGGATTCCCCGTTCTGAATGCGCGCATAAACTTGCTGCACTTTTTCCTCGATTTTAGCCAATTCGCGATCACGCAGTTCATCAGCTTCATTTTCCTTGCCCTCTTTGCGCAATGCAGCAATCTCGTCGCGCACATCATCGGGAATCGCGATCAACAAGTTCTTTACATAGCGAAACCCGGCCGGCATATACAGATTTACCGATTCGGAAGTATAGTAATCATAATAACTGAGATCCCCCTCGGCATAGGTCTTCTGCACGCTTAGATAAGTTTCGTAATAATTTTCAATTGCTTTTTCCGTCGGCTCATATTCGGCAGACAACGCCGTACGCACCGCATCAATCACCACTTCATAAGCACGTGCTTTTTCAAATTCTCCGGTTGATATACCACGATAAAGCAAACGCTCTTCAATGCGCTTCTGCTTGGCAGCTTCCTGATCCATTTGAGGATCTTTTTGCGCCAACTCCTCAGCCACTGACGCAGCACCGCTCTCAATAGACGCAATCGTTTGCTGTTTTTCTTCTTCAATACTCTGTTTCATTTCTTCAGTCAGTTCCACAGAAGTAAGTTCTCCTGCATACTGCTGAATCAATTCGTATTCAATCAGTGTGGTGTAGACATTATCTAACAGTGTTTTCCGGCTGCTGCTATACTGATCAGTCAATTCATTTTCATCAGTCAATCCATAGTAATAGCGATAAGTGTGATATACCGCCATGACATCTTCCTTTGTGATTTCTACTCCATTGACCGAAGCTACTACCTGCTGCAAATCTTTCTGCTCATCTGTCACCATCAATTTGCAGGAGGCACAACTCAGCACCATCAAAACAGCCAACGCTGCCATCAAAACTTTTTTTATCATTCTTTTCTCCTTACGGGCATGCCGTATCGTTTCAGTAAAACAATATTTATTATACTTGATTGCCCCTGGTTATGCAATGCCTGATTTTCTCCATGAATTGTAACATTTCCGTATAAGAACCGCCTTTTTTAAGGCCATAGACAATATAGGGCGGTTCAGCGCGGCGCAGTTCCGCACGGCCGCGCTCACTCTTGATAGCCTGAATCAGCAATTCTGCCTGCGGCGTGACCTGATCGGCGAATTTCATCTGTACCGTATCCCGTATTCGCACAATACTGGCCAGCCCTGCCCTTGCACCATAGCCGCGAATTACAGAAGCCCCCAGTAAATTGGCTACTGGCCGCGGAACCGGGCCGAATCGATCAATCAATTCTTCCTGCACTTCCTTCGCCTTCTTTACCGTATCCGCGTCAGCCACTTTACGGTACATATCCAGCTTAAGCCCTTCATCCTCGATATAGCTGTCAGGAATATATGCATCTTCGCCCATTTCCACAGAAGTTTCGATCTCGGTAACCAGAGGTTCCCCCATCGTTTGCATAACCTCTTCCTTGACCATTTTCAAATAAAGATTATATCCCACGTTGGCCATATGCCCACTCTGTTCCGCACCCAACAGATTCCCCGCACCGCGAATCTGCAAATCTCGCATGGCAATCTTCATTCCGCTGCCCAGTTGCGTAAATTCGCGAATCGCTTCCAGCCGCTTCGCTGCTGTCGGATTCATATGATCGCCCGAAAGATGCGTAAAATAAGCATAACCGCGCAGATTAGAGCGGCCAATACGCCCACGCAGCTGATATAATTGCGCCAGGCCAAATTTATCTGCTTCATAGACGATAATAGTATTCACCGACGGAATATCAATGCCCGATTCAATAATCGTAGTACATAGCAGCACGTCATACTCTCGCTCCATAAAAGCATTCATAACCGCTTCGGATTCCGCTTCTGTCATGCGCCCATGTGCAGAGATCACCCGTGCTTCCGGCACTGCTCGCAGAATACCTGCAGCCAACGATTCCATTTCATTGATGCGTCGGCATACAAAGAACACCTGTCCACCCCGATTCATCTCCTTTAAAATGGCATCTCTTACCAGTCCCCAATCAAAAGGAGCGACAAATGCCTGTACTTCTTTGCGCACTTCGGGTGGCGTATCGATTGTGCTCATATCGCGAATACCGGTCAAGGCCATTTCCAATGTCCGCGGAATAGGTGTTGCCGTCAGCGTCAGTACGTCTACATTGCGTTTCATATCCTTGATGCGTTCTTTATGGGAAACGCCAAAACGCTGCTCCTCATCGATTACCAATAGCCCCAGATTTTTAAATTTTACATTTTTTCCCAGCAATTTGTGTGTGCCAATTACAATATCCGTTTTTCCCGAGAGCAGATTTTCCAAGACCGTTTTTGGATGCTTGGTATAACGGGAAAGCTGTTCGATGCGAATGGGGAACCCGGAAAACCGCTCTAAAAAGTTTTTATAGTGCTGTCGCGCCAGCAGAGTCGTCGGTACCAACATGGCTACCTGTTTGGAATCCATCACTGCCTTGAAGCAAGCGCGCATGGCCACTTCTGTCTTGCCATATCCCACATCGCCCAGCAGCAATCGATCCATAATTTTGCTGCTTTCCATATCCTGCTTGATCTGTTGGATGCTCTCCAACTGGCCAGGCGTTTCTTCATAAGCAAAATTATCTTCGAATTGCCTCTGCCAGACGGTATCTTCTGAAAATTGATACCCTTTGGCCTGGCTGCGTTCGCGATATATCTCCACCAAATCTTCCGCCAATTTCTTGACAGAAGTGCGCGCTTTTGCTTTCGTCGTTTCCCATTCCCTGCCACCTAATTTTGAAAGACGCGTCTCCTCTTCGTCTGGGCCGATGTACTTATCAATGCGCCCTATCTGCGAAGTCGGAATAAACAAACGATCCTGATCCCGGTACTCGATTTCCATATAGTCGGCACTGACGCCCGCCACTTCCATTGTGCGCAGGCCCAGATATCTTCCCTTTCCATGGATTTCGTGTACTACAATATCCCCAGAATGCAGGTCGGCCAACAGGCCGATTTCTTTCGTCTTCTTCTTTTTTGCAGGCGTTCCCTTGCGCGCCCTTTTTCCCAGAATATCTTCTTCTGAAAAGAAGATCGCTCGAATGCTTTCGGCTTCAAATCCTTCTTCCATCGAGATTGGCAGCATGCTCACGCCCGGAGCCTTCAGCTTGGCGCCCAGCGGCACCAGAATATCCCGCTCTTGCAGCGCACCGCTGATGCTGGTCTGACGGCCACCGGCGCAGAGATAAACCTGATATCCCCCTGCAATACGCGTTTTGATCGCTTCCGCCAGTAAATCTGCATTCCCCTGGAAACCAACCGTACTGCGCGTATGAAAATCTATCTGCGATGCATTTGCGAACAATCGATACGGCTGCAATCCTTCCACATCAATCAGCAGCTGCTTATTTCTTTCCAGGAACTCCTCCGCATCCCACAAATACAACATTTCACAGCCAAAAGCACTGTCATCCGCCAGTATCTCACCAAACATTGCTGCCCGGCTGTCAATACGGGTTTTCTGCTCGCCCATCATAGCAGAGCAATCATCAAACAATACAATCGGCGCCTTTGCATAATCCAAAATGCTGACCTTTTCTGTCAGCAGATCCATATAGGCTTCAATATTGGGAAAACTCCCGTTTTCTTCCAACGACAACAGATAAGTTTCCCGAATTCCTTCCAATTTCGTTGTCTGCGAATTGCGGAAGTACTCCAGCATCAGAGCCATCTCCTGCGCATTCAGTGCAAATTCGTGAGCAGGCGGAATATTCGCCTCCCGCAGATTGCCTCCGAAAGAGCGCTGTGAATCCGCATCAAAAAGCCGGATGCTCTCGATCTCTTCATCAAAAAAAGTGATACGCAGCGGCTGTGCAAAACCAGGGGCAAAGACTTCGACCATCTCTCCACGGCCGGAAATCTGTCCGACACTTTCAATGAGCGGTGCGTATTCATAACCGGCTTTTGCCAAACGATTTAACAATTTCTGTGGTGAGATCTCCATGCTCTCGTTTAGCGTAATATACTGAGCAAAGAGTTTTTCCGGCGGACGCATTTTAAATAGCAGCGTATCCAGCGATGCAAATACAACGCCTCCCTTTTGATGCAGACGGTCGATTGCCTGCACGCGATTATGCCGTGTTTCTGCACTCTGCGCCTCTACCGGACGCAATTCCGCCTGAGGTCCCGGCAAAAAAATACGTTCGGGATAAATATATGCCTCACTGGCTCTGCGTGCATGATATTCGCTGGAGGTAATATAGAAAACATCCCGCCCCGTCTTTTCAAACAACAGATGCAGCAGATGCTGGCGCAGTTCTTTGGCCACACGAAGAAGCGAGCAGGGCAATCCGCCCTGCACGCTGGAAAAAAGCTGTTGTAATTCCGGCAATTTTGCCACCAATTCAAGAAATTGTTCCACTCTTCCCCCTAAATTCCTTATTTGGAGCTGTATTTCTGCTGAGCCACTTCCAACCCGGCCGAAACAATCTCCAATGCAGCCTGCGCGCTTTTTTGCGCAGTCTGCTCATAAAGCTCCTTTTCCTCGCGACTCAGTTTATGCAGCACATAATCCATCAGGCGCATTCCCTCCGGCGGTTTCCCAATTCCAAACCGCACCCGCGGAAATTGCTCTGTTCCCAGGCTTGCAATCACCGATTTCATACCATTATGACTGCCCGCACTCCCCTTAGCGCGGATGCGCAGCTTTCCCGGCTCTAAATCCTTATCATCATAGATGACAATAATGTGTTCACTTGGAATACGGTAATAATTTGCCGCCGCTGCTACGCTTTTGCCGCTGAGGTTCATAAAAGTCTGTGGTTTGAGCAACAGTACTTTCTCTCCTCCCACATTCAATTCTGCTGTCTGTCCTTCAAACCGGCTTTTGGAAAAGCGCAGTTTCTTCTCCCTTGCCAACGCATCCAATGCCATAAAGCCGGCATTATGCGGCGTCTTGCGATATTTCAGGCCGGGATTGCCCAGCCCCACTATCAAATACATTTCCTTTAATTCCCTTTATTCTCTGTGTATTTTATACCTGCCTTTAGCCCAGCCTGCCTTGACCAGTTCTCTGGCCCGGCCGATAGCCAATGCATCCTCCGGCACGTCTTTCGTGACTGTCGTCCCGGCAGCAATATAGGCACCTGCCCCTACCTGAACGGGCGAAATAAGGTTAGTATTGCACCCAATAAACGCACCGTCCCCTACCGTAGTCATCTTCTTTTCTTTTCCATCAAAATTGACAAAGACCACGCCGCAGCCGATGTTAATATCCTCGCCCAGCTGTGCATCGCCCACATAAGTCAGGTGAGACACTTTGGTGCCATCGCCGATTACAGCATTTTTTGTTTCTACAAAGTCGCCGACTCGGCAATGATTCCCGATACGTGTGCCCGGCCGCAAGTAAGCATTGGGGCCTACTTTACTGCAGCTGCCTACCTCAGCCTGCAACAGCACTGAATTTTCAACCGTTGTACCATCGCCCACAATGCTGTCGCGGATCCGGCTGCCCTGATAGAGGATACATCCGCTGCCGATACGACATTTCCCTTCCAAAATAACGCCCGGATAGATCAGCGTATCCTGCCCGATTTCCACATCAGCACCGATATAAGTGTTGGTCGGATCTATCATAGTCACGCCCGACAACATCAGTTTTTCATTGATTCGGGCTCGCAGAGCCGCTTCTGCTTCTGCAAGCTGCACGCGCGTGTTCACGCCCATACATTCCTGCATATCTCCGATATCAATACTGCGCACCTCTTTCCCTGCCTCATACAGCACCTGAATGCAATCGGTCAAATAATATTCATGCTGTGCATTTTCCGGTTTCAACTGGTCAAGTGCTTCCAATAATGCAGGTGTCTTAAAGCAATAAAAAGAAATATTCAGTTCTTTGATCTGTTTCTGCTCTGGTGTTGCGTCTTTATCCTCTACAATGCGGCAAATTTTTCCCTGTGCATCGCGCACAATGCGCCCATAGGCAGGCGTCTTTTCAGGCGAAGCCGTGAGCAGCATGCAGTCGCAATCTGCAGCAATCGCTTCCTCTGCCAGACGTTTAATGGTCTCCGGGCGGACCAGCGGCATATCTCCTGCCAATACAATCGTATATTTGCTGCCGGCGATCTGCTCCCGTGCCGCCATCACCGCATGCCCCGTTCCCAAACGCTGCGCCTGCAGCGCATAGGTAAAGGCTTCTCCAAATCGTTCCCGTATTGCCTCGCCGCCGTTTCCATAAATCAGCACCGGCTTTTCCGTTACTGCGCGAGCCGCATCAGCCACCCACTCCACCAGACATTTGCCTGCAGCCTGATGCAATACTTTCGGCAAAGATGAGCGCATACGCGTTCCTTCTCCCGCCGCCATAATTACTACTTTCATATCTTCCTGCAACATGATTTTCGTTTCCTCCGCTTGACTCATTCCAAAATTACCGACACCGGCCCTCCGCCCAGGCATTCATCTCCACTATACAACACGGCATATTGCCCCGGCGTAACTGCTCGCTGCTTGTCATATGCTTCGATCAGCACTTTGTCTCCTTCTATAAATACGTGCACCCTTTGATCAGGCTGACGATAACGATACTTCGCCATACAGTCAAACTCTTTAACGTCCAATGGATTTACAAAGCTGAAATGATCGACCACGCATACCTTGGAATAAAGCTTAGGGCTGTCCTCTCCCTGCTCGACATACAAAATATTATTTTTAAGATCTTTTCCGACCACAAACCAGCGTTCTCCTGTGCCCCGGCCGCCGATATTCAGGCCGCGCCTCTGCCCCAGCGTATAATACATGAGGCCCTGATGCATTCCGATATATTCGCCTGCACTGGTGCGCATTTCTCCCGGCTGTGCAGGCAGATAGCCTTGCAGAAATTTGCGGAAATTGCGCTCTCCGATAAAACATATGCCGGTGGAATTCTTTTTATCCGCAACCGGGATTCCCGCCTCCCGCGCAATCTGGCGGACATATTCCTTTGTATAACCACCCACCGGAAATTGTACCCGCTCCAGCTGCTTGGCTTCCAACGTGCATAAAAAGTAAGATTGATCCTTGCGCGTATCCCTGCCCTTGATCAATCGGGTACCACACAGTTTGTTGACCCGGCAATAATGCCCGGTAGCAATTTCCTCTGCTCCGATTTCCATACAAAAATCCAGAAATGCTTTAAACTTGATTTCCTTATTACATAATACATCCGGATTAGGCGTCCGCCCTGCTTTATATTCCTCCAGGAAAATCGAAAATACCTTTTCCCAATATTCCCTTGCAAAATTTACTGAATAATAGGGGATATCGATGGTATCACAAATTCGGCGCACATCTTCAAAATCCTGATCGGCCGTACAGACACCGTTCTCATCCTCTTCATTCCAGTTTTTCATAAAAACGCCCATCACATCGTATCCCTGTTTCTTCAACAGATACGCGCTGACTGCGGAATCGACGCCGCCCGATATACCAATTGCTATTTTTCTTTTGCTCATAACCACACCTCGTCTATGTTAGAATATCCCAATCGGACTGGCAAGTCAATAAAAAAGGCTTCCGCATTGACTGTTTGCCGCCTATCTCGTATACTGAGAACAAAGAGATTTAAATAGAAAGGAATTGAATTTATGGTACGTTTTGCCGTTGTCGGTACCAATTTTATTACCGATTATCTGTTGGAAGCAGCGAAATCCTGCCCGGATTTTCAATTGATGGCTGTCCATTCCCGCAAGGAGGCGCGCGCACGGGAATATGCGGCTCAATGGGGTGCGCCGTTATGGTTTACCAGCCTGGAAGCACTGGCTGCCTGCCCGGAAGTTGATGCCGTCTATATTGCCACTCCGAATTTCTGCCATAAAGAATATACCTTACAGATGCTGCATGCCGGCAAACATGTACTGGTAGAAAAATCTGCCGCTGCCAATGCCCGCGAATGGCAGCAGATGGTCGACACTGCCAAAGAGCGGGGCCTTATTGTCTTGGAAGCATTGCGTACCGCTTTCAACCCCAATTATGCTCGCATCCAGGAAGCGCTGCCGCGTTTGGGAACTTTGCGCCGCAGTATTTTTTCCTGTTGTTCCTATTCCAGAAGATATGACAATTTCAAGCAAGGCATTATTGAGAATGCTTTTATTCCCGAGATGGCCAATGGCGCTCTTATGGATTTAGGCGTATATACTATGAATTTTATGACCGGCCTTTTCGGGAAGCCAAAAGAGATCACCGCCTCTGCCATCAAATTATATAATGGGTTGGATGGCGTAGGTACTATTACCGCCTCTTACGAAACTATGCTGGTCACGTTGTTTTACGGAAAAGTCGCTCCTTCCGGCAATCGCTGCGAAATTCAGGGCGAGGATGGCTATATGACCATTGAAGGGCTCAACGCGCCCAGCCGGGTGACCATTACCTATCGTGATGGTCGGGTGGAAGAACTCCCTCTGGAAGATATTCCTTTCCGCAAGGATTTATCCTATGAAGTACAGGCTTTTATTGATATGATTCAAAAAGGGGATGGCTCCGAAGCATCGTTTAATGAACGCACACGTATTTCCCTGGAAACCATGGATACAGCGCGCGCTCAAATGCAAATGCACTTCCCCAACGATGATCTCGGCTAAATATTCATTTCAGGAGGTATTGATTCATGTTAAACAATTTTGTTTTGGAAACTATCGCGCGGCGTGCCAGCATCCGTGCTTATTCTGACCAGCCCTTATCAGAGGATGAATTGGCTGCATTAAAATGCACTGCGCTGGCCGCACCGACTGCTGTTAATGCTCGCTCTCAACGTTTTCTGTTTGTCACAAACCGGCAAATGCTGGATGAAATCGAGCAGGCTGTCGTCCATCAAATTTTAGCCAGTGGAGACCAGGCTGCCATTCAGCGAACAGCTGAACGAAACAACAAAGTGCTTTATAATGCACCGCTCTTCATCATCATTGCGGTTGACCCAAACAACGCATATGGCAAAGTAGATGCCGGCATCGCTGTACAGAATTTAGCCTTAGCCGCCAAATCCATGGGATTGGATTCCGTCATTCTCGGCATGCCGGCCATGGCATTTTCAGGAACGCAAGGCGATGCTTTAAAACAAAAGCTTGGTTTCCCCGAAGGTTTGAAATATGCCATCGGCATTGCAATCGGGCATCGTGCTATGGATAAAGTGCCCCATGATTATGATCTCTCTCATATTATTGATGTAAAATAAACAAAGAAAGGCTTTGTACAAAGCCTTTCTTTGTCGTTTACTGACTTTTCTCTCACTACGAAGGAGATTCCTATGTCAGAATTTTGGAAGGTTGTCAAGTTCTCCCTTTTTTCTTTCAGTGCCGGACTGATTCAAATGGGCAGCTTCGCTTTACTGCATGAATGTACAAATTTGAGCTATTGGCCCTCCTATCTGTTTTCTCTCTTGCTTTCCGTGCTGTGGAATTTTACGCTCAACCGAAAATTCACCTTTCATTCCGCCGCCAATATTCCCGTTGCCATGGTCAAAGTTGCTCTCTATTATCTAATCTTCACACCGCTTTCCACACTACTGGGAAATTATCTCAATCGTACACTTCTTTGGAACGAATATCTGGTAACGATTCTCAATATGACACTCAATTTTGTGGCGGAATTTCTCTATCAACGCTACTATGTATTCCGCTCATCCAAACCTGAAAAGGATTCTTCTGAAATTTAGTTGGGATTAAGATAATGTATTTCAAATTTTCTCTGATCGGATTGATCATATTCTTATTGCCGATGCCGGTCAACATCCTCTATATGCTGTTGCCGCCCAGGGACTCCGTTTCACAAACCACTTCACCGTCAAAATTACTGGATTTTCTCGAGCAAGGCTCCCGTATATTATTTGCCGCAGCACTTTGTTTCCTCCAAAGCGGGCCTGTTCCTACTTTGAATCACTGGCTTTTTTACTTTGCCCTTGCTTTCCTGCTATTGTATATGTTGACTTGGCTGCGCTATTTTACAGGAGGACGAAAAACTGCTCTTTTAGGGAAACCATTCCTGAAACTTCCCATACCACTGGCAATTTTCCCTGTGCTTTATTATCTTTGCTCAGCTTTCTGGCTAAAAAATTACATCGCTTTAGGATGCATCCTGATCTTTGGCATCGTGCATTGCTTTCTTACTTATCAAACTTTTTACAAAAATGCGCCATCCAATGCAGCATCCTAACTTGGATATTCCATAAAATGACAAGTATTTCCTGTATAACATCTTCAGGCAATGACAAAGAAACAGACCATGCAACAAGCGATATATCTGTTGCGTGGTCTGTTTGTGTGTTTGTTATCCAAAACAACTTAGTTAACGATAGATTAAAAACTTTTTATAATCTCTTCCGCTCGTGTTGTTCCCATATCAGATAAAACAAATGCATCATTTACGCCAAGGAGCATCCCGCCTTGCTCCTGTGCATATTGGATGCCCGCTGCCAAGGCAGAGAGCACATTGCCGCCAAGCCGGGTATAGCCCAATTTTTTTGCAGCTTCGCGCAAAAGATCTTCTTGCTCCATACTCACCTGCTCATAAAGGACAGTGTAAATGGCATTTGCAATTTCCTGCACAGGAACATCCCGTACATCACGGCGATTTTCCCCGTCACCACTGGCACGGAACCCGCTATATCCATCCGGATTCTGATCCTTGTCCCAATAGAAAACCACATCTCCCTGGATTGTCGTTTTCCAATGCACCTTCTGCAAAATGGCACTCATATGATTTTGGATCCTGCTTCCGGCACGAGCGATACCACAGCTTTGTACCACTCTCTTTGTCAGCATAGACAGACTGATTGGCGCTTCCGCTTTGATGACCACTTCAATCATATTTTTGATGTCAGGCTCATTCCCAGATTCGACAAATGCATCGGCGGATAAGGATTTTGCAGGAATAGATGCAGCCTGATAGACAGGCACTCCTTTGCCTTGTACTGCCTGTGTATGTACAGAAGTGCTCCCATACAATTGCACAGGCTCTTTGACTGGCCTAGGAGCTTCCTGCACAGAATCGTTTACACTATCCTGAAGTTCCTGCAGCCTTTGGAATATCCGCTTCAATTCCTTCTCACTGTTATCCCACCAGTCCATGCACCAGATTCTGAGAATATTCCACCCAAGCCCATTCAGCACACTGATTTGGGCAATTTCTCTGTCGCGGGTGGTTTTGGCAGCACCATAGCTATAGCCATCCAACATAATGCCGAGGATATACTGATCCGGCTTTTTGCGATCAATAACACCGACATCGATTCGATACTCCGAACGGCCGATCGACAGATCCGCATCGAATCCCGCTTCCTGCAGAGCTTTGCGGATTGCTATGGCAATTCCCTTACAGTCTCCCTGCCGGCTTGGTACGACAGCTTCTTCCATGGCCGGAATTCTACCCTCTGCATATTCCAGAAAGTTGCGAAGAGCAGCTACGCCCTCTGCTTTTGTGCGATTTAGATCCAACTGTTCGGCACGTATGGTGGAAAACACCATCATCTCGCAACGGGCACGGGATACGGCGACATTCAGCCGCCTCCATCCGCCGTCACGATTCAAAGGGCCAAAATTCATGTAGAGTTTTCCATTTTCATCAGGACCATAGCCGATAGAGAACAGGATTACATCCCGTTCGTCTCCCTGTACATTTTCAAGGTTCTTAATGAACAGGGGCTCCTCTTCATTAAATGCCCATTTTTCCAACTCTGAATCCTGCGTACAGGCATCGGCGAACAAGTCGTCAATCAAATGCTGCTGAGAAATGTTGAAGGTAACGACTCCAAGGCTTTGTTTAGATAACTCCGGGTCCTTATATCTACGTTTGATTTCTTCTACCACAGCCTGAGCTTCCGCCTTGTTGGTGCGCGTCCTGCTGCGATCAAAGACACCATCCACATGGATTAACCGCACCTTGGATTCGCGATCATTGACCGATGGGAATGTAAACAGTTTATTCTCATAGAACTGGCTGTTGCTGAAAGCAATCAGGCTTTCGTGGCGGCTGCGATAGTGCCACAACAAATGAGACTGTGGCATATTCAGGGCCAGGCAGTCATCCAGAATGCTCTCCAAATCTTCTGCCTCTATATTGTCTTCGTCTACCGCATTGGTAGTGAAAAAAGAGGTCGGCGGCATTTGCTTGGGGTCTCCTACGATGATAGCTTCCCTACCTCTCGCTAATACACCTACAGCCTTACTGGTGGGCAATTGTGAAGCCTCGTCAAACACCACAATATCAAAGGGTTCTCTCTTGGGATCCAAATACTGTGCCGCGGAGATAGGGCTCATCAGCATACAGGGGCACAGGCGCGACAAAAGATTGGGGATTTGATCAAACAATTTACGAATGCTGACCCCTCTGCCGCCGCTCTTGATGCAGCGCTGCAGAATCCCCAATTCGGAGCTGTGCGCTGCTTCTCGGGTAAAATTGGGAACATTACTTGCCAGACGACAGTATGCTTCCTGTCGGGAAAGGCGGCTCCACTCCTGATCCATTCGCTTATATTGCTCAATTTTCTTGTTAAATACTGCTCCGGAGAACTGATTTAAGGTAGCACTGTCATCAATCGCGTCTGAGATCAATCCTTGCAGCAATCTCTTTTTATAAGATCGGAATACAGAATCATGCTCTGCGCCATTTTGATAGTTATCCACCACATTGCCAAGACCTATGGTTTGAGCTTCTGCGGCGACGCCGATATAGGCAATCCATTCCTTCAGTTTATCTGCATGAGCAAGGACCTTCTTGCAAAGATCGAGCTGCCCATCCAGCCAATTTTCTTCTGTCCGTTGAGCAATATCCAACAAATTCTCAAATGCAGTCTTCGCCTCTGTAAATTCGGCCAACCCAGCTCCCAGTCCATATACGGCATCACGCAGTTCCTGCATGCCACCACAGGTACAAAGGATATCGTGACTGCCGCCCAAGCAGTATAGCGCATATAAACTGGTCTGTGCAGCCTCTGCCAACTGCGCAAGCCTGTTCCAGTCCGTAGCCTCGCCGTTATAAAAATCCCCCAAATCCTGACCATATCTCAAGAGCAACTCGGAGGCCATCTTATTCTCCTGTTGATAATCCCGCAGCGCTGCAATATGAAGATGAATATTATTTTTCGATACGGGAACCCTGGCGTATGCATTCAAAGTCTTGGTCAATTTGTTCAAGCCCCGCATTCTAGGCAAGAACCATTTTGCGGAAACCTGTGCAAATTCAGCAGACAATACCGCGCCATCCTGTGTCAAAAAACCGGGCTCAAATATTTGCAGCAGTTGCTTCCTCAAAGTATTTGCTTTGAGGAAATGTTGCGTAAGTTTGCTAACCTCTGCTAAATACAGTTGCGGGCAATCAGCCTTTGCCCAGGCAGAAGGCATATCATACCAGCATACCATTTGGTGTGCAACATCAGATAGCCACTGCAAATCTTCGAGACACTCCGGCTGTTTTTTCCCCAGTCCTTCCGCCAATCGCTTTGCATAACCGCCAATACTTTCAAGTTGCCTTGTATACGCCTCGACTGTAATTTTCAGACTGTTGCGCAGGTTTTGTGTATACTGCATACAGGAAACCCTGGCAAGTGGGTGATTGCAAGGGTGCCCCACTTCCTTGACTGCAGCAATTAAGCGTTCTATTGCCAACTGCTGTTGCTCCAGGGTCTGCTTTGTCAATCCCCGGATAAAGGCGCGATCAAATGGCGCAATATCAGGCGCATCTTTATAAAGTTCATATTCATTGATCAGCGAATACAGGTCGCTTCCGCAATTCAGCATCCTGTGCAGCTGCGCTGCATAAGAATCCAATTCTGCACGCAAAGCGGCAAGCTGTTCAGCTTTAGCGGCATATTCTTCAGCCGTTTTCGTCTTGGTAACTTCCGTCGCCTTGCGTAATTGCTCCAAAACATCTTTTTTCTTGGATTTATTGGAATGCAATTCCAAACAGAAAGGGCCAATCCCAATGCTCTCCAACCGCTTTTGTACTACCTCCAGTGCCGCCATCTTTTCTGCCACAAACAAAACGCGCTTACCCTTGGCAAGGGCATTTATGATCAGGGAAGTGATGGTCTGAGATTTACCGGTGCCAGGCGGGCCATGAAGGACAAAGCTCTCACCGCTGCAGGCAGCCTGGATGGCGTATAACTGAGAAGCATCTGCAGGCATGGGCAGCAGAACATTATTTTCGTTTACCCGCTCTCCGATTTCCAAGGGTTGTGCATCCCAAGTCAGTTTACCTTCCATTAAGCTACGGACAACTTTATTTCGCATCAGATCATCTGTGCGGTTACGAATGTCATTCCACATGACAAACTGAGAAAAGGAGAAAATGCCAATGCTGGCAGTTTCCAGTACATCCCAATGGGATTGTTCCATCACCGCCTTACGCATAGCAGTGAAAACTTTGCGAATATCAATGCCGTGCTCATCACCGGGCAGTGGATCTAATCCTTTTACCACAATGCCAAAATCCTGCTTCAGCTTTTCCAGAAGTGTGATATTCATCTGCGGCTCTTCATCTCGAAGCCGAATCACATAGCCCTGCGCCGCAGATTTCCTCACCATTTCAATGGGCAGCAAAATGATAGGCGCATATCGAGCCTTGGTGCTGCGCTTGCTTTCGAACCACTTCAGCATACCCAATGCCAAATACAATGTATTGGCGCCATTCTCTTCCAAAGCAGCCTTTGCTGTACGATACAGCCCTTTGATGACATTGGTCAGTTCGCCTTCGGTAAAAACAGAACGAAGGCGCTTGTTTTCAAATTCCGCTTTAATGATCCCCGCAGCGCCCATCTCATTCAGCGCTTCAAACGAAAATTCCTCCACACGCCAATCAGCAGGTTTGGGAAGGATGGTAAAATCACTTCCGTCTGCCAGAGCATTCTCTAACTCATCCAGGGAATTGGTGAGGATTGGCAGCTGCGTTTTGGTCATACGCAGGTTAATCAAGGTATTCCGCATGCCCAAATCCAGCAGTTTGCGTTCCCATTGCACTTTCTTGGGCAGATTGTTATCCTGCGCATGGGGGTC
>QANA01000060.1 GCA_003149735.1 Clostridiales bacterium
TTATGGTAACTGCAATCGTAGGCATCAACTGGGGCGATGAAGGCAAGGGCCGCATGGTCGACCTGCTTTCCGCCGATTACGACATCGTCAGCCGTTATCAGGGCGGCAACAACGCCGGCCATACGGTCGTCAATGAAAAAGGCAAATTTATTCTCAACCTGCTTCCCTCCGGCATTCTTCGGGATACCACCGTCAACGTCATGGGCAACGGCATGGTCATCGATATCGAGCATTTGTGCGGCGAGCTTGCCCGTCTGGAAGAAAAGGGCATTCACATCACCCCTGCCAATCTCAAAATCAGCGATAAGGCCATCATCTGTATGCCCTATCACAAGATGATGGATATTCTGGAAGAGGATCGTCTGGGGGATGCCAAATTTGGTTCCACCAGAAGGGGCATCGCGCCGGTCTATGCCGATAAATACATGAAAAAGGGCATCCGTATGGGCGATCTGTTCGGCGAAGATACGCTGCCCGCTAAAGTGGCCGCCATCGTCGATTGGAAAAACCTGACCGTACACGAAGGCTATAAGGCAGAAGCGGTTGACGCAGAAGCCATGCTGGCCTGGCTCAAACAGTATGGAGATCCCTTAAAGCAGTACGTCTGCGATACCACCTATTATCTCTCCGATGCCATCGCCCATGGCAAGAGCGTCATGTTTGAAGCTCAGCTGGGCGCGCTGCGCGATATCGACTTCGGCATCTATCCCTACACCTCTTCTTCCTCCACCATCGCTGCCTATGCCCCCATCGGTGCCGGCATCCCCTTCCAGAAGCTGGATAAGGTCATCGGCGTCATCAAGGCATATTCCAGCTGCGTCGGGGAAGGCCCCTTCACGGCAGAATTCTTTGGCGCCGAGGCAGATGCCCTGCGCGGTGCGGGCGCGGAATTCGGCGCGGCTACCGGCCGCCCGAGAAGAGTCGGCGGCTTCGATGTCGTCGCTTCCAAATACGGCGTCATGGTACAGGGTGCAACCGAACTGGCGCTGACCAAGCTGGATATCCTTTCCGGCATGGAAAAAATCCCGGTCTGCGTCGCCTATGATGTGGATGGTGAAATCACCAAGGAATTCCCCACCGGCGACCGCCTCAATCGCGCTAAGCCGGTCTATGAATACCTGCCCGGCTTCTCCGGCGACATCACCAAGTGCAAAAAGCTGGAAGAACTGCCCCAGGCGGCAATCGACTATATCCGCTATATCGAGCGCGAAATGGGCTGCCCGATTTCCTACGTCTCTGTAGGCGCGGAAAGAAATGAATATATTGCGCTGTAAGAAAGTGCTGTGATACAATACTGAAATGCCAATGCATTTCAGTATTGTCATTTTATGGGACTTTTTGCGGGAAAGGAGAGAGCATCCATGTCCAAGCCCATTCTGCATGAAATTCTTTTGTTAAGCGACTCCCCTGCCCTGCCGGCAGAAATCGGTGCCTGGCTGGCGCAAAGCGCCTTTGCCGAGGCGCGCTGCACTGTCGCAGCCGACTGTGCGCAGGGGCGCTGTGCCCTGCTGCAGCAGAGCTTCGACCTTTGCATCGTGGATGCGCCTCTGCCTGATGCCCTGGGCCTGGAATTTATCCGCGAATTTCTGGGGCGCCGCTTTGAGCAGGCCATCCTCTTCGCCGAGGAAAAATGGTGCCCGCAGCTGCTCGACCGCAGCATCGCCGCCGGCATCTGCTTGTTGCCCAAGCCCTTTACCCGCCTTACCCTGCTGGGTGCGATGTCGGTAGCGCAGGCCGCTTTTTCCGCCACGCACAGCCTGCGCCGGGAAAATACCGAGCTGCTGCGCCGCATGGATGCCCTGCGCAGCATCGACCGCGCCAAATGCCTGCTCATGCAGTATCTGGGGATGACCGAAGCGCAGGCCCATCGCTATATTGAAAAGCAGGCCATGAATCTTCGCGTTTCCAAAAAAGTCATTGCCGAGCACATTTTAAAGACTTACGACAATTAAACGATAAAAATTTGCAAATACTGTTCATTTTCCCTGCAGAATTTGCTATAATCTGCTATAATAATTTTTAAATTCATTTTCCATGTTTTATGAGGGAAGGAGCCTCTATGCAGCTATCATTTACCAAGATGCACGGCTGCGGCAATGATTATATCTATATCAATTGCTTTGCGCAGCCTGTTGACGATCCGGCGGAACTGGCCATCCGCCTATCACACCGCAATTTTGGCATCGGTGGGGATGGCATCATTCTCATCTGCCCTTCAGAAGTGGCCGATGCAAAAATGCGCATCTTCAATATCGACGGCAGCGAAGGCAGAATGTGCGGCAACGGCATCCGCTGCGTCGCCAAATACCTTTACGACCATCATCTGGTCGACCGCACCTGCATTACCATCGACACTTTAAGCGGCATCAAAACGCTGTATCTCACGGTGGAGCAAGGGCTTGTCACGCAAGTGCGCGTGGAAATGGGCAAAGCTTCCCTGAAGCCGGCTGACCTTCCCGTCCTGCTGGAAGGGGATCGCATCGTCGGCCGCACCGTAGAAATCGCAGGCGGTCAGCATGCCATCACCTGCGTCTCCATGGGAAACCCCCACTGCGTCCTTTTCTGCCAACAGGATATCGACACGCTGGATCTGGAAAAAATCGGGCCGAAATTTGAATTCGATCCGCTCTTCCCCGAACGGGTCAATACCGAATTTATACAGCTGCTGCCCGACCATACCCTGAAAATGCGCGTCTGGGAGCGCGGCAGCGGTGAGACCATGGCCTGCGGCACGGGCGCCTGCGCCAGTGTGGTCGCTGCCGTAGAAAACGGTTATTTCCAAAAGGGAGAGGCCGTTCAGGTACATCTAAAAGGCGGAGATTTGACGATTTACTATAGCGACGAGCAGGTTGTGATGCAGGGGCCTGCAACAGAAGTTTTTGAAGGAGTCATTCAATTATGAGCAATCAAACGATTTTGGTGCTGGATTTCGGCGGCCAGTATAAAGAGCTGATCGCCAGAAGAGTGCGGGAATGCAATGTGCTTTCTCTCATCAAGCCGGGTAATTTGCCCATTGAAGAAATCAAGGCCATGGCGCCCATCGGCATTATTTTTACCGGCGGCCCTAACAGCGTCTATGAAGAAGGCGCTCCCCGCTGCAACCCCGAGCTGTTTTCTCTGGGCATTCCGATTCTGGGCATCTGTTATGGCCTGCAGCTGATGTGCTATACGCTGCAGGGTGAAGTTCGCCCGGCCGAATTGCGTGAATATGGCACGATCGAGGTCACAGTCGACCCTGCTTCTGCCCTCTTTTCCGGCTTGGATGCCGCTCAGACTACGCTCATGAGCCATACCGATCAGGTGGTCGGCCTGCCCGAGGGCTTTGTTTCCATCGCGCATTCTCAAAATTGCCCCAACGCCGCCATTGCCAACGTGGCGCGCAAACTCTATGGGGTACAGTTCCATCCCGAAGTGGAGCATACCAAAAACGGCACACAGATTCTTCGCAATTTTGTCTATAACGTCTGCGGCGCCACCGGCGATTACACCATGGACGATTTCATCGAAACGCAGGTCAAGGCAATCCGCGAAAAAGTGGGAAACGACCGCATTCTGCTCGGCCTTTCGGGCGGTGTCGATTCCTCTGTCTGCGCCGCGCTGCTCTCCAAGGCAGTGCCCGGGCAGCTTTTCTGCGTATTCGTCGACCATGGGCTGATGCGCAAAAATGAAGGCGATGAAGTGGAAGCCGCTTTCGCCAATCGCGATCTGCATTTTATCCGCGTCAATGCGGAAGAACGCTTTCTTTCCAAATTAGCCGGCGTGACCGACCCGGAGACCAAGCGGAAAATCATCGGTGCAGAATTCATCGCCGTTTTTGAAGAAGAAGCCCGCAAGCTGAGCAATATCAAATATCTCGCGCAGGGCACCATCTATCCGGATGTCATTGAATCGGGCGCCAACAACTCTGCCAATATCAAGAGCCATCATAATGTTGGCGGTTTGCCCGAGCGCATGGATTTCCGCGGCATTGTTGAGCCGCTGCGCGGCCTTTTCAAGGATGAGGTGCGCGTGCTCGGCCATCGCCTGGGTCTGCCGGAAGCATTGGTAGAGCGTCAGCCCTTCCCCGGCCCCGGCCTGGCTATTCGCGTCATCGGCGATATTACCAAAGAAAAGCTGGAAATATTGCGCGATGCCGATGCCATTTTCCGCCAGGAGCTGGAAGCCGCTCATTATGACGCACATCAATATTTTGCCGTACTCACCAACGTCCGTTCGGTCGGTGTCATGGGCGACGGCCGCACCTACGACTACACAGTGGCTCTGCGCGCGATTCGCACCAGCGATTTCATGACCTGCACCTTCGCAGAAGTACCCTATGAAATTCTGGGCAAGGTTTCCTCGCGCATCGTCAACGAAGTGCCCCACGTCAATCGCGTCGTCTACGACATCACCGGCAAACCGCCGGCAACCGTGGAATGGGAGTAACCTCCTCACAGGGAGCCAAGTGCTTTTAAAAACAAAATGACCCGGCCGGAACTCGCAAAACCGGCGGATATGAAAAGCTGCATCCTCTGTATTATGCAGAAACCTGCAGCTTTCTTTTCCTTTATTTTGCGCGTTGCTGTCTTTCGGCTCTTGCGAAGCCTCTGCAGCAGCTGCAAATTCGCAAAACCCATCACACCATCGCGGCCATATCCGGGAGGAGAATCGTTATGAGCAATACTGCAACAGAACAAATGCTTTCCGCCATCCAGACCATCAAGGAATCTGCCAGGCAAGCAGAGCAGGAATATGATCGGCGCGCCGACGCACTGCAGGAGAAAGCAAACCAAACGATCGATCTCTTTGGGGGCACGGCTGTCAGCCAAATTGCCGATCTTGCCGCCGCGTCCAAAAATATCTGCGATCAGCTCTATGCCGCTTATCAATCGCTTGTAACAATGCTGGACGGCCAGTGCCGCCCCTTGTTGGATCAGGCACCGGAATTGACCGCGGTACGGGCGGTGCGGGATACGATGCAATGGCTCAACAGCGAATCTGAAATAGAAAATAACTTCACTGCCTCCTTCCATTCCCATGATCTGGGCGAGGTAGCCAGCGTGCGCTATATGCCTGCGATAGAAAGCAGGATGATCCAGACCTTCTGGGAAACAACGTATCGCGCGCTTCCCGGGCGGGAAGCATTCGAGCGCCGGGAAAAAGAGGAGGCTGAGCTTAAAGAGCAGGAAGAAGCCGCACTCCGAAAAGCACTGTATGAGAAATCTCTGAAAAGAAATCGTGCCGTAGAAGAGCAGTATCAAGCGGATTTGAAAGCCTGGCAAGCCGCGGCCGCCCAGGCTCAGAGCCAGCGCAGCGCTATGCTCAGCGACCTGGAAGCCGCAGAGCGGAAACGCCTGGAAGCCGCCTCCCATGATACATTCCAGATCGCTTCTGCCCAAATTGAAGCCGAGAAACAGAATTTCCGGGCGGATTTAGCCCAAGCGCAGGCCTCTCTTTCTTCTTTGGGGCTCCTGCAATTTGGCGAAAAAATCCGTTGGAAAAAGAAAATCGAGGAGCTAAACCTCCGCCTTGCAGAAGCCGAACAAAAGCTCCTTGCCGCCAGGAACATCAGGGATCAGGAAATTCGCTCCATTGCATCCCGGATAGAGCAAAAGCAAGCGCAATGGCAGCATTCCGCAGAAAAGGCTTATCCCATCCCGGAAGAGCCCTGTCCGCCCGGCATGACGCCCCAACAATTTGAAAACCGGAAGTATCAGGATGCAATCTACCAGACGTTAAGTCAACATGAAAAGCTGACTCTGGAGGAGCTGCAGGAAAAATGTCATGCCGTTCATGACTTGAGCATAATTCGGATCAGGGCTCTGCTGCGGCAGATGGAGGATCGGCTCATATGCGAGGAAATCAAATACAAGCTATTCTTTTCCGCCGCCCCCGCAAAAACACCGGAAGAAAGCGCAGCAGAGAATCATCGTTACCGGCAGGCAATCTATGTATATATCCTCTCTGTAGGGTGCTGTACGGTAAGCGATATTTCCAACAATTGTACGGATGTCCTTACACTGCCCATCCAACAAGTCAGCAAGCTGACTTTCCAGCTTTACAACGAAGGAAAACTGCATCGAACAGCAGACGGAATGTTTTATCCGGGAAAACTTTTCTGATTGAACGGATCTGCTTGCCCTCCCATGTGCGGATAAGCAGAGGTTCCCTTAAGCAAAACCGCCGGGATTCTCATCTGTTTCGCCAGGAAATTCTGCAGCTCCACTTGTCAAATCAAAAAAGAAAGAAAAAGACATGAAAAAGTGGCCTTAGGCGAGGTGAATGCCTCTCTTCCCGGGCCACTTTTTATAGTTCCGCTTTTTCATTGCCTCAACAAGATTATTTTGGGGATGCCGTTTTCACAGCCGGGCACGACTTGCCTGCCATTATCATTTTTTTGTCATTTCCAGCATATCCGCATAATAATCGCACATCGCCAATAGCTCTGTCTGCATTTCCAATGCATCGCCCCAGCTTTCTTCCGCGCTTCCTTTTACCCGTTGGAAAGCCCACTGGTCAGCTTTCTGGTATATCATTTTAGCCCGCATTGCCGCTATTTCCGGTATCTCTTCCCGAATCAGCGGCGCACAAATCGTTTCAGCCGCTTCATGGCATTCTTCGGCAAGTTGTTTTAAAGAAGCGGCGGCGTTAAGCGCATTGGCGATCCGCTGGACGTTCTTGCGATTGTCACGAATCCCGGCCACTGCCCAGCACAGCAAAATGATACCCATCACGCCCCCGATGATCCGCAGAATGTAGAGCAGTCCCACAAGATCGCTTTCAAGATGCAACCATTTACACATGCTCTGGGATAACGTATCCGCCAGATACGTTCCCACAAAAAGGGCGATGAGCCCGCCAAAGAAGTTGGTCAGCTTACCAATCAAAATGGCCAAGGCAAAAACGAGCACAAC
>QANA01000052.1 GCA_003149735.1 Clostridiales bacterium
ATGGATATTGACTTTGATTCGCTCATTGCCAATACCTCCAATGAGACGCTGCTCTCCATGCACAAATACTTTGCTTCCCAGCCGGGCACCAAGCAAAACGAATACACCGGCATGTTCAAGGGCAAAAACCTCATCGTCATCACGGCAGAGGCATTCTCCCACTACGTCATCGACCCGGTGCGCACGCCTACGCTGTATCGCCTGGCGACCAAGGGAATTCACTTTACCAACTACTACCAGCCGGCCTGGGGCGTCAGCACTTCGGACGGCGAATATTCCCACCTGCTGGGTCTGGTGCCCAAAGCAGGCCTCAACAGCATGAAGGCCAGTGCCGAGAACAACCTCTACTTTACGCTGGGGAATCAGACTTCCCGCCTCGGTTACCTCACACTGGCTTATCATAACAACTCCAATACCTACTACGGGCGCAACCTGACGCACCCCAACCTTGGATACTCCAAATTCATCGCCATGGGCAGTGGTCTGGAAGGGGTCGAGAAAGTATGGCCCCGCTCCGACCTGCAGCTGATGCAGAACTCGGTGCAGGATTATATCAACAGCGACCAGCCCTTCAGCATTTATTACATGACGGTGAGCGGCCATGCCGAATATACCTGGGCGGGCAACATGATGGCTTACCGCAATAAGGATACCGTGGCCGATCTGCCCCTTTCCGAGCCCTGCCAGGCTTATCTGGCCTGCAACATGGAGCTGGAATACGCCATGAAATACCTGGTGGAGCAGCTGGAAGCCGCCGGCAAGGCAGATGACACCGTCATCGTGCTCACGGCAGACCATTATCCCTACGGCCTGGAAACCGAATCCTCCGACAAGACGGAGAAATACAAGCACATCAACGAGCTGGCCGGGCATACCATCGACACCAACGCCGAGCTGCATAAAAATGCGCTCATCATCTGGAGCGGATGCCTGGAGGATCAGGAGCCCATCGAAGTGACGGATCCCTGCTACAGCCTGGATATTCTGCCCACCGTTTCCAACCTTTTCGGGCTGGAATACGATTCCCGCCTGCTGGTCGGGCGCGACGTCTTCTCGGATGCCGCACCGCTGGTGCTCTTCCGCAACTACAGCTGGATCACCGATAAGGGCTATTACAACGCCTCCACCCATGAATTCCAGGTGGCAAGCGGCGTAAGCTTTGCCAGCGAGGAGGAGCAGGAGAACTACATCAAGAATATTTCCAACATCGTCAAGAACAAGGTCACCTACTCCAAATATATTCTGGAAGAGGATTACTACGACCTGCTCTTTGGCAATTGAGCTTGTTTTGCAGAAAGGGAACGCCCATGGGCAAGAAACTCATGCTGATCATCAACCCCATATCCGGCAAACTGAAAGGCCTCTCCAATCGGGAAGCGCTTTGCGGGCATCTGGGCAAAACTTATGAAGTCGACACCTACCTGACGGAAAAACGGGGAGACGGCACCGCACTGACCTTGGCACATTTGCAGGATTACGACGTGGTCGGCGGCTGCGGCGGCGACGGCACGCTCAATGAAATCATGACTGCCCTTTATACATTGCCGCCCGAGCAGAGAAAACCGCTGCTGGTCATCCCCGCCGGCACCACCAATCTGCTGGGAGATACGCTGCTGTTGCCCCACGATGTCGTAGCAGCAGCGGATAAAGCAGCGTGCGGAAGTGCACAGCCCTTTGATTTGGGCATGATGGGCGAGCATTGCTTTGGCAGCGTCGTTTCTTTCGGCGCTTTTACCGATTCCTCCTATGCCACGCCGCAAAAGCTGAAGAACCGTTTTGGCTACGGCGCCTATGTGCTGGGCGGCGCCCGGAGCATTTTCCACCTGAAAAACTATCCCATGACCGTCACCGTAAACGGCGAGCAATTTTCCGACGAGTTTATTTTCGGCGGCATTTCCAACTGTGTGGCCGTCGGCGGCATTATCAAATTCCAGGAGGGTGTGGTGCAGGTGGATGACGGGTTGTATGAAGTGGTGCTGATACGCCGCCTGAAAACGCCCGCTGCGCTGGCACGGGTAGTCAAGGCAGTGCGCAAGCGCCGCTACGACGACTGCCCCGAGATTTTCTATTGTCAGACGTCTTCCATTCGCCTGCAGGCGGATCATCCGCTCCCCTGGACGATCGACGGCGAATACAAAGGCGATTTCGCCGAAGCGGATATCCGGATTCTGCCTCAGTCGCTGGAACTGATTCGCTGAAATAAAATGAATCAATGTAAAAAAAGAGTATGCCGATGCATGCTCTTTTCTTTTTACCGCGTTTATAGTATGATAGTTGCGGATTGTCTGTGCAGAGCCGCTTTGCGGCATTCCCTCTGCCGCAGTCAATGCGCAATTCAGAAATTAAGGAGAAACCAGAATATGGCATTACCATTTTCGGCAAACAGCGTTTCTTCGGTGTCTGTGATTACCCGGGAGGTTTTCGCAGACTGATTGAATGCAGAAAACCTCCCAGGCCGGCGAGAAATCACGACTTTCAGGAGGAATTTTCATGCATATACCGAATCAAACGGATTCTATCCAATCGACGTTTATCTGCCGCAGCTGCGGCAAAAAAGTATCGGCGCAGGGCGCAGGCACCAGAAACCGCAATCACTGCCCCTACTGCCTTTGCAGCCTTCATCTGGATCAAACGCCGGGCGACCGCAATGCGGCCTGTGGGGGCATCATGGAACCTATCGGCGTCTGGGTACGCCGGAGCGGCGAGTGGGCGCTGATCCACCGCTGCCGGCGCTGCGGCATCCTGCACTCCAATCGCATTGCCGCCGACGATAACCCGGCGCTGCTGCTGTCGCTGGCTGCACGGCCGCTGGCACAGCCGCCGTTTCCCCTCGGCTGCCTGGAGCAGCTGCTCCGCGCGCAGGTGCAACCCAACCTGCAAAACGGCACCGAGGATGCCAAACCATCTACCGGAAAGGTACAGAAAAACTGACGATACGGAACAAAAAAACTGCCGGAATGCATATCCCGGCAGTTTCTGCTTTTTCCTCAACCCTTCAGGCTAAAATTCATAGCGCGCTCCGTGCGAAAACAACACCCCATGGGTCAGCCGTACGCGCAGTATGACAGTATTTTCATCTGCCAAATTCACATGGCCGTTGCCCAGCCACGCTTTAAATACGGCCGTTAGCTTTTGCGCGATCCAATCGTTCTCCTCTTTACCGAAGAAGCCCAGATTCTCCCCTCTGCCCTGTGCGGTAAACCACTCCCCGGCAATGGCAATCAGCGGATTTTCCCCGATGTGTTTCATTTTATTGGATCGTGCATCCGTAATGATATAAAATGCGCCGCCTTCATAATAGGCATTCACGTTTCTCACATAAGGGATGCCCCCTTGCGCAGTCGCCAAGGCAATTAACGTATCCTTCCCAAAGCGCTCTTCCAAGATTGCTTCCACTTCCCGATTTTTTTCATCCATATGCTCATTCTCCCTGCCCATTTCTGATTGCACGGTTTGCTTTTCCTGCATAAAGTATATCAATAAAGCGGGATGCTTTGCACCGCCTCCGGCCAGAATTTTTCCAATAAACACGGGCGCTTGCTCTCCCTTTGCAATACATCAGGGAGCAGTACAGCCCAAATACTGCAGAAATTCCGGGCCGAATGCTTCCTCCTGCCATGTCTGCCCCCCAAAAGGCACCTCCTGCCTGCCAAACAACATGGCCAGCAGAGCTGCCAGCTGCGGCGCATCGGTATGTTCCCCATAGACGACCACCTTTTCCCGGTGCAGTTCTTGCTCCCCCGCCAACAGCTGCGGCAGCGCATAGCTCTGCCCGCTGCCGCACAGCAGTACGACATAGACAGCCTGTCCCTCAAAACGGTCGGGCTGCTGTGCGTCCAACCAGCTTTCGGCCGCCGCATTGAGCAGCATGGCTTCCTCCCCTTCCGGCGAAATATGCCCGCTATACTGCAGGCTGCCCAACCGCAAAGGCTCCTGCACCTCCAGCGCCTGCCCACAGGCAGCGGCTTGCTGCTCCAGCAGATCCGCCGCCGCCCGCAGCAGCTGCATTGCCTGCTCCGCTTCCTGCTCCTGCCAGGGCCGGGAATCTGTTTCGACAAACAGGCAAAACAAACTGACTTCCCCTTGCATAACCCGGCAGCTGCCCCTGCTCTCCGCCTGCCCTGCCTTTTGCGCTGCCGAATAGACGGCATTTCCCTCCTGCTTCCCGCAGGAAGGAATCCACGAACATGCAGCCAGAACGGCCAGAAATACTATAAAAACTCGCATTGCGCACCTCCTTTTGCTCAGCATATCATGCCGGCCGCAGGCAGGACAGCCCTTCCCGCCCCTTTCGGCAAAAGTAGTGCACAAACCGCTTTTTTCGTGCTTTTCTCCGCTGCCGCCCACAGGCAAGCGCGCAGCAGACCTCTGCCCATGCGCAAAAAAAAGCATGTGCAGCATATCTCTGCACATGCCTTGCCTTTTATTTGCGGATTGCCGTGGAAGTATAATCCCAGCCGCAGGCATCCAGCTGTTCCAGCGCCTGCGCCACGCAATCTACCAACACCTGTTCCATCTGCGCTCCCTTTTGGGCAGTGGCCCTGGTAGGATCCCCGGTTGCAGCAGTATCTGTCAATTCCGCAAAATCCCACTTGATTTCGATATGTTCGGGCAGGCGATCGGGCACCACACCCCTCGCCAGCTGCGGTTCACACCACTGCGGAAACAAATGGTAGGCAATGGAGCTTTCCCCCTCACCCGCATGGCCAAGGCCGCCCCAGACTTCAAAGGTATCCGGCGGCAGCAGCTCGCCCGCCGTCACCCACCAGGCAGGCAGCGCTGCAATGCGCGCCTCGGGATACTTCTCCTTAATCTTGCGGGAAGCAATCTCCATAGGGGCAATATTGCCGTCGTGCCCGTTCATGAGGAAGATATGCCGGATCCCGTTGCGCAGGCAGGATTCCAGAATATCATAAATCACTGCGGTAATCGTATCATACGAAAGCGTCAGCGAACAGGGAAACGCATCGTAGTGAGCGCTGTAGCCTACCGTTACCGGCGGCAGCACCAGCAATCCCCTGACCCGCTGCGCCACTTTGCAGCTGAGCATGTAGGAGACAAGGGTATCCGTCCCCGAAGCCAAATGCTGCCCGTGGGCTTCACAGGAACCTATCGCCAGAATGGCCTTATCATAGCCGCCTTCCGCCACCTGATGGGCAGTCAGTTTCATTAATTCATGTTGCATAAAAAATACCTCCTCCAATTCCTCTTCACCAATCCGATTATAGCACGTCTGCCCTGTTCGTACCATCGCTCTATCAAGAATTCCCGCGCAGGCGAAAAAAGTGCTTGCATTTTTGCATATCGGCCGCTATAATAAAGCAAAATTGATATGTTCGGCAGAAGACGGCTCTAGACATCCGCAAGGCAGCGGAGGCCGAAGAAGCAAGGTGGGTGCGGCTCCATTCCCCGCTCACAGAAACTGACAGGCAAAAAGAAGGTCGTCTGACGAAACTCTGGAGAGAATGCGCCTTTGCGCATCGCCTACGTGGCTACAACCAACTGGCAAAAGGACAGAGCGCACAGCATGGTTTTCCCCTGTCGGGGGAGTACATTTGCTGGCGCTCTGCCCTTTTTCATGCCGGAAAATAAAATAAGACTTCCGCAGGAAACAGGCAGACCCATATCACAGGGATGGTCTTTTTCTGACGGAGGTTTTTTTATGAGAATGTTATTGGTAGGTGCAGGCGCAGTCGGCGAGAGCATTCTGCGCATTTTGAAACAGCGAGACCCCGAAGCCCGGTGGCTGGAATTTGTGCTGGTCGGCGATTATCATGAGGACCGCGCCCGTGAAGTGGCAGCGTATTTGCAGGAGCCGGGCGCGCCCGTCCGTTTCGCACCCGTATTTGTGGATGCCAAAGATGAGCAGGGATTGATTGCGCTGATTCGCAGCCATCGCATCGACTTCGTCATGGATGCGGCCGACCCTTACGTCAGCAATCACATCTTTGACGCAGCCTTTGCCGCCGGCGCCCGCTACGGCAATATGGGCACCTGGTCTGTCCCCAAAGAGCACCCCGCCTTCGGCCTTGGCATCGAAAACAGCTATGATCAGCCCATGACCCGCTATAATTTCGACCGCCATCAGGCATGGCAGCAGGCGGGCCTGCTGGCCTGCATCTGCATGGGCATCGATCCGGGCGTGGTCAACGTATTTGCCAAATACGCGGCGACGCAGCTGCTGGATACGCTGCGCGAAGTGCATATCAAGGATGGCGGCAACCTGACCGTGCCCGGCGCTTCGGAAGATACGCCCGTTTTCGGTTTCAATGTCTGGACGGTTTTGGATGAAGTGATGAACCCCAATGTGGAATACGATGCCTCCCGCGGCGGCTTATGGGTGGAGGATGCTTTTGCCGGCGAAGAGGAATTCCCCATGCCCGAAGGGATCGGCAACAACCGCCTGGTCAAAGTGGAACATGAAGAGACGGTGACGCTGCCCCGCTACCTAAAGCAATACGGCCTGCAGCGGGCCACTTTTAAAATTGCGCTGGATCCCGCCCTCATCCATGCCCTCAAGGTCATTGACGCCCTGGGCCTGCGCAGCCTGAAGCCGGTACAGGTGGATGGAGTACAAGTGATTCCCCGGGACGTAGTGGCCGCCTGCGCGCCCCAGCCCAAGGATATCGGCGCCGAAATGCAGGGCGCCATGTGTGTGGGGGCACATTGCCTCGGCACCCGGGGCGGCCGGGAACGGGAGCTGTTCCTCTACCAGATCTTCAGCCAGGAAACAGCGCTGGCCGACTGGGGTATGCAGGCGGTGGTGGCGCAGACCGGCTTTGGTGCGGCGCTGGCGATCGAGTGCATCGGCCGCGGCCTGTGGCAGGGGGCAGGTGTCTACTCGCCCGAATTCTTTGACCCGCAGCCCTATCTGCAGCTGATGGAGGAGGCCGGCTTCCCCTACGGCATTGCGGAGCGGCAGGATGGGCAGTGGCATATTCTGCGCCCCTGCTGCCTCACCCCGCAGACAGAAGCGCCCTCCGGCCGCCCGGCATAATGGGCAAACTCAGTTTCCGACATTTACAACAAAAGCGGACGCCTCCCCGGCGCCCACTTTTATTGATTTGCTTCAGATATGCCGATACGACTGCTCGATATAGCCCTGCAGCAGCTGCCGGAAAAGCTCGCTTTCCGGATCCAGCCCGCAGACCTCCCGCAGCACCGCTTCCACGCCCTTGCGTTCTTTCAAAATTGCCAGGCGGATGCTTTCCTCATCTTGAAAGCTGAAATAATTGACCGCACAGTACAGCACCGGTGCAAAGGCCTCCAGCGAAATGCCGTAGCCATGGCACAGCTCTGCCGCGCCGATGATGCGCTCATGCCGCCCCAGTTTGCGCATGGGGGAACGCGCCAATCGGGCGAGCGGGTCGGCCAGTGCCGCATTTTTATAGCACTGCAGGCGGCCGGCGAAATATTCGTCGATTTCCTGCTCGTCAAAGCCGTATTTCAGGCGCACCATTTCCCCGGCCGCATCCCATACTGCAAAAAGCACATCCTGAATTTCATCGTCGGCCACTGCTTCCAGCGTAGTGGCATAGCCTTTTTTACTGCCCAGATAGGCCAGCACCGCATGGCCGATATTATTGAGATACAGTTTGTGGTAGTAATAGCGGTTGACATCGTCTGCCAGCTCGAAATATTCCGTATGCAGCACCAGCTGCGTATCCGCCAGTTCGCGGCGGGTAAGAATGGGCGGAATAAACTCCTCACTCACCCCATCGATGCGGCCATCCTCCCGCACCACCTTTTTGGAGATGCGCTCGATGGATGCATGGGAGACGCTCAGCCAGGCGGGCAGGCTGCCCAACTGACGGCGCAGTTCGCCCTCCACCAGTTCCCTGAGGCCACTGCCGTTTTCAAAAAGCAGAATTGCCAGCCGCTTTTGCCCGCTGCGCCTGCGCACCCAGCCCGCAATCGAGGCGGCTGCGGCAGCAAGGTTGGCAGCACCCACCGCCGTCACAATAAAATCCGCTTCAGCGGCAAATTCCGCCGTCTGCGCATCCTCTACCCGCGCGGCGCAAATGCCGCGAATCTCCTGTTTTTTTATCTGGTCGCCGGAAACGGCGGTATACAAGTCGTACCCTCCGCGGCGGTTGATATCCGAAATCACAGCATCGTCGATCTCCGCATAGCGGAAATCAAAGCCCAGCTGCGTAAAAATATAGCCGCTCACCGATTTGCCGATGGCGCCCGCGCCCAGTGCCAGACATTTCCCCTTCTGCTGCATGA
>QANA01000044.1:0-13568 GCA_003149735.1 Clostridiales bacterium
CCGCAAGCGGTAAGAGCCAGCAGCATAGCCAAAGCCAGAATCAGCAGGAAACATTTTTGAATATTTTTCTTACGCATGTTGTCTTCCTTTCTTTACTAAATGTAAACGAATTTCAAAGTTAGTATAGTAAAAAACGTCGTAAAAAGATAGTATCCCAAGGGTACTTTGTCGTTTGAAAGGAATAAAAGGGCAGGGTATCGGAAAGATACCCTGCCAGAATGCAGTATTTCTCGGCGGGAATTACCGCCTGCCCGTTTTCCCGGGCCGATTATTGGAGCAGCCTAAGCAAATCTTCCAGACGTTGGCTGCGGCGCAGCAAATCAATATAGATTAACAATTCGTCTCGAGTATCCACGCCGAGTTTGCGATAGATATTCTTATTATGTTTGCGTACGGTGTTGATGCTGATATAAGCCAGAGAGGGAATCTCTGAAATCTCATGCCCGCGGATATAATATTGCAGGACATTCCGCTCCGCAGGGGTTAATGAGGATGCGCTTTCAATAAAATCATCCAACATCAATTGAAGGTCGGAAGCAAATGCATCCGGGATAGTATTTGTAGTGGGGGCAATTTCCGTGAACGCAGCGATCACAGGCTGAGAGGGCTTTTCCAGATACGGTTGATCGATGATGCGCAGAATCTCTTCAGCCGAAAAGTTTTCTGCAGAGATATCGACCGTAAAAATCTGCATCGGGAAGGAAGTATCATGCCCGCGATAGATCCAGTTTTCGGAAAAACATTGATAAGCAGACTGTGAAAGGTTTGGAATATAAGAACACAATACTGCAAAATGCCCGTGTTCACAATTATAAAGCATAGCCTTTTTAGAAACCTTGCCGAGCAATTCGGCAATTTTTGCCAAAAAAGCATTGGCATATCCGGTATCCAAAGAAGCGATTTCCCAATAGTATGGGCGGGAGAGCTTCACAATTAGGAGGGAGAGCGGAATATCGCTTTCCTTGGCCAAAGGAATATCGTGCAAAAAAGCGGTTCGGTTATAGGTATTGGTAGCGGGGTTGTAAATACGGTCGAAATCCTCCACCGTAGTCAGAAAACCGAATATGCCGATGGATTGGAAAAAGAGCTCCAAAAGTTGGTGCGGCATAAAAAATTGCTGTATACCAATGGGCAGGATGCTGAATATGAGCAATAGAAACGCCATATTTTGCTGGGATTTCAGCAACAGATGGCGAAAACGCACGGCCAGATATACGCAAAGCAGCATATAGAAATAACCCGTTGCATAAAGGACATAAATCATGAAACCATGAGAATATATACGAGCTGCATCGTAATAGAAAACCCAGCGGAAAAAGGGATTTAAAAGCAAAGGCAGGGCAGCTCCTAAAGTTTGCGGCAAAAAAAAGAGAGCGGTCAGCCAGGGAGTGAAACGTGGGCGCAACACTAATAGAGATACCATGTACCAGGCAAACAAGGCAGCCGTACTGGTATGCGCAAATAAAAAGATATAGTTGAGTATGTCGCGATATAAATAGCTGTAATGATAGACGTAAGAGTTGGCCACCGAACTCCAAATGTCAAAAACGGCGGAAATGAGCGCTAGAATGATCACATACATTAAAAGACGGTTGGATTCCCGCTGCAATCCCTTTCGGGAAATGATAATAAATAAAGAAAATGCAGAAATAATCAATGCACATATATCAAAACTGATATTATATATCATAAGGGTATCTCCCTGAAACGCATCATGAAAAATCGTGTATCAATATATTAACAGATTGTTTACCTGTTTTCAAAATATTTTCGCGAAAATCGGTGAGGGGGGAGAATCGGATAGCAAAAAAATATTGCAATCCATTTTCATGAATTGCAATATGAAGTAAAGAGCTATCTTGTTGGCGGAGTGGGCGGGATTCGAACCCGCGTGCCGCTCATCACGGCAACACGATTTCCAGTCGTGCTCGTTATGACCTCTTCGATACCACTCCAGCTCAATGTCACTGCCTTATTATTATAATGACTGGAGGAAGAGGTGTCAAGTCCCTTTTTCCACAATTGGGAAAGAGCATTTTTCGCTTTTTACCGGCTGATTAATATGAGTTTCTGACCTTTTACAATTGTATCTTCCGGAGTCGCGTTGCGAATGGTGTCAGGGGCGACTCGGAATTTTTTTGCGACATCCCAAAGCGTTTCTTTGCCATCGGCATAATAAATGATAATGCCGCATTGCTTGGGAGAGGCCATCTCTGAAAACGTGGCAGAACAAACGGCCTGTGCCTGCTGTGTTTCTACTTCCCAGATACACAGATCCAGGCAACATTTGATTTCGAGTTCTCGACCGGAGCCTTCGCAGAGGGCATATTCGCCAAAGCAGCGGATAAGTAGCTCACTATCCGGTAATTTCTTCTCGTAGGAGACTTCTGTTTCAAAAGGAATTTGCAGCTTCAAGCTGCGGATACCTGCCTGTGAAGTGGTATAACAGAGCAAAAGCGTCATAATGCCATCCATGGAAAGTATGCCGCTTTCCTCTTTGGAAGAAAGAATCGTCGGGTAAGCGCTGGAAAAGAGGATGCGGGAGACTTCCGGTGCGGCCGAGGGAATCTCGGCGCTGAGCCGAAGGATTTTTTTCATACATTCGCCTTCGGAAATATTACAGGTACCGATAGAAGTATAATCCAACTGAACATCTCTTTTCTCATCATATAAATCTTCTATGATGCGGACGGTCTCGTGCCGCCTGCCTATCAGGCAAAGGCCGATAGCGGCGGAAATATTGAGGATATCCATATCTTCGGCATCGGGCTCGGTTGCCAACGTTTCCAGATTGGCAATGCAAAATACCTTGGAACCTGTGCGTAAGGCATCATCGCGTATGACTTCACCAAAGGGAAGCGTTTCTTCAAAATATTGCAGGGGCGCATTTTTATCGGTACTTTCATAAATGATAAATATTTTGAGATCCCCCTCTACTGCTGCTCGACCATCTTCTGCCACCGTCTTCCGCAACATAGCATATCCACGCTCGGAAAGGACACGCTTGACGGTCGGCATACTTTGCGGAACACGTACTTGAGCACTGACATAGGATTTGCTGGCATTCATGCATCCGATTTGGGAAAAAGGAAGATCTCGTTCCCGGGTTTGCATATATTTTTCGCGCGACTGACCATCCAGAATCTGATATATTTGATTTCCGGCAGCATAAAGATCTGCTTCTACAATACCCTTGATGGAGAGGTTACGGCCATCTGCCTGATGATAAGAGATATCGCGCAGCTCACTCCAGGCCAGCAATTTGGCATCGGGTAAAGCATCTGTAAAATCCAAAGTTTGAGAAAAAGGACTTTCCGCATCAAAGCCCGAAAATTCTCCCTCAGTATTGAGATACAACACCTTGAAATAAGCAATGCCCCGAAGAAGGATTTTCCCCTCTTCGATGCGCGATTCTGTGATTTCGCTGGTGCCTGAAACCTCCAGGATTGTTTCGATTGGTTCTAACTCTCCCGGAATTCCCAAAACCCCTTCGACTAAAATTTGAGAGCCGGCGATCCATCTGCTGTTTTCAGCAGTAATTGTTTTGACATTTAAATTCATATTTACCTCCGCATTTTGCTCTGCATTCTTCGGCTTACTTATATGTATCGCGCGGACGGCAAAAAAATACCTCCCTTTTGCGGGAACGTGTTTATTCATAATTTATTTACACCGGGAAAATACGGCCTTTGATATAATTTTCTTATAGAAATTTATTTAGGGAAGTGTATCCGATATGCTGACTGTGAAAAATATTTCAAAACATTATGGAGATACTGCCGCGCTGAGCGGCATTTCTTTTCATATTGCCCCGGGGGAAACTACGGGAATTTTTGGTATGTCTGCCTCCGGAAAAACGACTCTATTAGATATTATTTCAGGGTACATGTTGCGCTATACAGGCCATGTGGAACTATGCGGTGTCGATCTGCATAAGCACCCCTCTCTGTATCGCCGTCAGATCGCCTATATTCCGACGGGCGGCGGGTTATATCCGGAAATGACCGTGGAGGAATATGCGCTGTTTGTTGGTGGTCTCAATCATCGGAAAAATGGAAAATGTAAAAAAAAGGTAGCAGAGGCGATGCGCTTTGCAGGGATCGAAAGCCTGGCAGCTTATCCCATACAATCGCTGAATACGCTGGATCGGGCCAAAGTTGCAGTTGCGGCGGCTCTGGCGACGGAACCCAAGCTGCTGCTGATAGATCAACCGTTCTATGGGTTGCGTATGGATGAAATCGCAGTGTATCAGAACTTTTTAAAGGCTGTGGCACAGCGGCTGACATTGATAGTGGCCTCCGATTCCATTTCCGGTTTTTCGGAGATATGTAAGCGCACGATTATTCTCAATAAGGGTAAGATGGCGTCAACTGCCGGTGAAAATTTTTTTGCCATGAAAAATACAGGGGCCCGGCTGCGGCTGAGAATTGCCTGCGCGCCTTCGCAGGTGAAAGCCGCATTTCAATTTATTCCGGGAATACTGAATCTGGATTTTCAATGCGCACCGGAAAAAGGTGTTTGGGATGTCTTGATTCATGCGGAGGAGGGGATAGATATCCGCAGACAGATATGGTTTGCGGCAGCGACTTTCAAAGTGCCCGTGCTGGAAATGCGCTATCTGAATATTTCTCCGGAAGATATTTTTTTGCAGCTGACCGGCCAGAATCAGGGGGAGGGCAGATAGGCGCATGAAGGCAATCATCCATAAAGAGATACGGAGCTATTTTCATAACATTCTGTTATATATGATTGGCACAGGATTGACGCTCTATTCGGGAATTCGATTCAGCGGAATTCTTTTTTCCGTGGAAATTTCTTCGATTCAGTCCATATTTGCAGAAGTGGCGTTTACGCTGCTCTTATTTATCCCGCTGCTTACGATGGATAGTTTTGCGGCAGAGAAATATAATGGGACGGATCGGTTGCTCTTTTCTTCGGCAATCAGTATGTACAATGTAGTATGTGCAAAATATGTGGCAGCCTTTCTGACTTTTGCAGTATTTTCTGGAGTAACGCTGTTGCTGCCTATGGGTATGTTGCTGCTTTCGGGCATCTATTGGACAGAAGCATTGCTTTTGTATGGCGGCGTGTTGCTGCTGGGCAGCGCGGTCTGTGCATTTGGCATATGGATTTCTTCTATGTCTTCCCATGGATTTCGAGCGCTGTTGGTGACGGTGACAGGATTATTTGCCTGGTGGATGCTGGATGCCTTACTGCCCTATATGGGAAATATCTGGATCCGTGAATTAATTTCTTTTATTTCGTTGTTCAGCCGTTTTGAAGCTTTCCAGAAGGGATTGCTCAGCTATTCGGCTGTGCTTTATTTGGTTTCGGCGACAATTCTCTTTCAATTGCTGGCTATGCAGGTTTTGCGAATATGGAGGCAGAGAAGAGCATGAAATGGTGGACAAACTGGAAGGAGCGAATTCATGGCAGACAGGGGATTGGCTTTAATATTATATTTGGAGTGTCGCTGTTTTTATTGATTGTTGCCAACCTGTTGTTCCCGGCAATAGAACGCAGCTATGCTCTGAAAACGGATTTAACAAAGAATCATATTTATACGCTGTCTGACAGTACCAAAAAGATTTTACAGGAATTGGAAGAAGATATTTATATTTACGCAGTATATTCCCCGGGAAATGAAGATATCCGCGTGCAGTCTTTATTGGAAAAATATGGGGCGGCATCGCCGTATATTCACGTCACTTCCATATCTACGGAAGTACTGCAGTCTGCAGAGATGAAGGCACAACCTGCAATGAGTGAAGGCGTTGTCTTTTTTAACGCAGATCACTCGTTTTCCCACACATTTGCGTATGAAAATTTTTATATGACGGATGAGGAAGGGAATCAGATGGGATGGAAGGCGGAAGCAAAAATCACTGCTGCAATACAGGGCATTGTGCGGGGCGCATTTTGCAATGTGCGTCTGCTGACCGGCCATGGAGAAACAACCGAAAAGGACTTGAGCCGTTTTTTGCAGATGCTGGATATTGGAAATTTTCAGGTAAGCAGTTATGACCCTTCTGCAGATACGCAACCACTTGATGCCAAGACAGATATTTTGGTAATTGTCTCACCCAAAGCAGACCTGGAACACAATGAATATGAGACAATTTCGAAATTCATGGAGGAAGGCGGGCGTACATTGCTGTTGCTGGATCGGGCCAGTTTTAATACAAAACAGGGCACTTTACAGATTTATACTACAGAGCTGCCGTCCTTTTCAAAGCTGATGGCTGATTACAACATACAGGTGAATGACGATTTGATTTTTTCCAGAAGTGTAGAGGCCATGAATCTGCGGCGCACTTCTTTTCGGGCAACTCCTCTGATGCATTCAGTGACAGAACAACTGATAAAGAATGATCAGGGAGTGGTCGTCAACGAAGCGGCGAGCCTGCGTTTCCTGAATGGCGGGGAAGTGAAAATTTCTGCACTATTGGCAGCGGACGCGCGTTGTTTTGCGAAAACACTGGAGAATGGTGTGGAAAATTTTACCTATCAAAGTAAGGATATGCAAGGGACGTTTATTGTCGCTGCATTGGCAGAAAAAGATGCCTCATGTTTGGCTGTGATCACAGATTCTCTGTGTATCGGCGATGAATCCCTTTCAATCCCCGGAAATCGATTATTTTTTGAGAGCCTGATCAATACCATCTCGCCTATGGAACCGCTGATTTCCGTAGAAAGCAAAGAACTGTGCATCCCCGGAATACCGAGGTCCGGTGGTGCGGCACAAATGCTGATCATGATCGGAGGACTTTTGGTGCTGCCGTTTGTGGTGCTTTATGTAGGTATGCGTATGAAATCGGGAAAATGGAGAAAATAGATGATTGAGCCCCTTTTATGAAAAAAAGGGGCATTATTATAAAAAATAATTTTTTTATGGCTTTTTGTATTTGTATTTTTTTAAATAATGCTATGCTATAATGCCCTTGAAGCCGAAAAACGGCGGATGCTGCAGCAAAAACGGAAAACATAGATTTTAGGAGAAGAGAATATGGAAAAACAGATCAGATTGTTGGTAGTGGATGATAATCAGGCTTTGGCTTCTGAGATCAGTGCATTTATGAATGCACAGCAGGAAATACAGGTGGTAGGGACTGCAGAAAACGCAAAGGAAGCATTGGAAATGGTGAAGCTGCTGAATCCCAACGCTATCATTGCAGATTTGATCATGCCACAGACGGATGGATTCTTTTTGCTGGAGAGGCTGGCGACCGGAGAATATGGCGAAATGCCGAAGGTGATTATGCTTTCGGCAGTCAGCAGCGAAACACTATATGCGCGGGCTATTTCTCTTGGTGCTACTTATTATATGAATAAGCCTTTTGTGATAGAAACATTATATCAGCGGCTGCTGGATTTCTTTGATTTGCGTCCGTTGAATATTCAGAAAAAGCCGACTCTGGTTAAAAGTAAATCACTGGATGAACGGATTACCAGTATTTTCCTTTCTATTGGGATCCCGGCCCATATCAAAGGTTATCAGTTTTTGAAGGAAGCCATTAAAATTGTAATTAAAGAGCCGGAGATGATTAACGGAATTACCAAACAGCTCTATCCGGCCATTGCACAGAATTTTGAAACATCGCCGAGCAAAGTTGAGCGTGCGATCCGCCATGCCATTGAGGTCGCTTGGAATCGTGGCCGTATTGAAAATCTGAATACTATTTTTGGTTATCATATTTACACAAAAAATGATAAACCCACCAATGGTGAATTCATAGCATTGATTGCGGATCGTTTGACGCTTGAAGTGCCTGCCTGATTGCATATTCATTTTTTTCGTCAAAATATTCATGAATCAGACACAGGTTATGCACAAAAGAAAGTGGGAATTGTTGATAATGTTGATAACTTTGTGGATTTATCAACAGAAATAAAGCCGTAATCATCGCTTTTTTCAACAAGACTGTTGATAATGTGCATAACTTCTTTGCAATAATTCCCGTTTATGCACATAGTTGATATGTGAGAAATACATGAATTTATGCAAAGCAATCTCCTGCATTTTGAAAGGGTATCACGTATATTTTACTTCCTTTGAGGGCATGATAGGAATAAAAAGGAGAATTTTCTTAACATGCCCAATCAATTAGGTCGCATTAAAAGTTTGCTATCTGCCTATCAGGGATGCATGGTTCAACTGTATGCGATAGGAGAGCGAAATAAAATATTGGATACCTATGGAATTTTAGAAGGTGTCTATCCTGAAGTATTTGTTGTGCAAGTGGAACAGGGTGGCTATTGCCGGAAATATTGCTATTCTTACAGTGAGATATTGACAAAACGCGTGAAAGTCACCCCAGCGCTTCCGTATGGGCGATCGATTGGATAGAAAGCGGCTTGCCGGTTGCGAAATCTTTGGCAAATAGCCAATAGCCCTGAGAGCCGTCTGCGTTATTGAGGAAGTAATCGAAGCCCTTGAGCCATGGAGGCGGATTTACGGCATATTCACCGGGCACAGCTAAGAGGGTAACACGCAAAATACCCTGTTCAAAAATTTCCCCTGTTAGATAATGACTGCCATTTGCGAAATACGGATATTCCACCCGTTTCCAGACGGTATTTTCCAAAAAGCCCGGGAAAGGATTGCTGATGTTGGAAGCATCTGCTTTTCGGCAGGGAGGCTCCTCTGCTGCTGTTTTGGCAGCGGCAGAAGGAGAGGAAGGGGGCGCAGCGATTGGCGCGGCGGTAACAGACTGCGGCTGCAGGGCAGAAAGAGCGGCTGCCCAATGGAAATCCCCTATTTTTGCTTTCATAAAGGGATGTCCTTCGGATAACAGAACAACCGCTTTGAGTGATTTCAGCTGTGCCTCTGAGGTTTCTCCATGTAAATTCGGAAGCTCTAAAAAGCGATCCTCGCTGAAGAAAAACAGTAAGCGCGGATGCTTGGGCAGATGACTGCAGTGAAGTTCATAATGCAGTGATTGACGCTGCTCCAATTCAAGAATCCCTATGTCCTGCCCTTTCAGGAGCATGGAAATTTTTTGATAGTTTTTAGGTTGCTGCATTATAAAAGAGCACCTCCTTTTTCTAACTATATGCATGCACAGTTGGGAATTATCCTGACAGGTTTTAAACTTTTTGACAGAAAAGCACAGGTTCCTTCTACGAACCTGTGCTTTTTTTGTAAATATCAATTCCAAAAAGTAAGCTGTCTGCTCGCCGGAGCAGATGTATATGTCTGCAAATATTGAAAAAGAACATTTTGATCTGTTTCCAAATCATATTTTTGACAGAGTTTATAAAATAGCTGTGTCAACTGACGATGATAAGGGCTGAATATCTCATAAGAGAGGCCATATTTTTGTTCATAAATCCTGCGCAGGCCAGGAAAATGCAAATCCAATTGACGGTAATAGTATTCCCGATTTCCCTCGCGCAGAGTAAGGCCCATGCCAAAATGGATGATCCCGTAAACACCTGCTTGTTGGCAACTCTCCAGGAGGCCCTGTATATTCTGCGCCGTATCGTTAATGAATGGAAGGATTGGCGTCAGCCAGACAATTGTGGGGATCCCTCTTTGATGCAGTTCACGGAGTGCGGCAAGGCGTTCGGAAGTAGGGCAGACACCAGGCTCAATGATGCGGCAAAGGGTATCATCATAAGTGGTAAGCGTCATTTGTACCACGCATTTGGCTTTACGGTGGATCTGTTCCAACAGGTCGATATCCTGCAGAATATCTGCCGATTTGGTGAGAATCGACAGGCCAAAGCGGTAATGTGCGATCAACTCAAGTGCGCGCCGGGTGTAGATGCGCGCTTCAGGCAGTGGCAAATAAGGATCGGTCATGGAACCGGTGCCGATCATACAGCGATGCCGCTTTCTGATTAGGGCTTGCTCCTACAGTTCAAGCGCATTACTTTTGATTTCGATATCTTCAAAATCATGCTGCATTTGATAGCATTTGCTTCGGCTGTCACAATAAATGCAGCCATGGAGACAACCGCGAAACAGATTCATTCCATTTTTGGCAGAGAGAATGCTTTTCACTTCCCGATAGTGCATAAAAACTCCTTGAAAGAAAAACGGTTATCTATTATTATAACAGTTTCTATTTGCCAAATATATGGGAAGTCGCTACAATAAAGGAGAAAGGGATTAGAAATTATGAAACTGATCGCTGTTGATATTGGAAGCACTTATGCAAAATGTGCTGTATTACAATCGCATAATGGGATAATGCTGGAAAAGCAGGTACGGCCGATGCCCGAGAAACTTTCGTTGACGGAAAAAGAACGCTTTGAATTGTCGCCGGAAGAAATTTTTTTGCTGGTCAAGGCAATGATAGACGATTGCCTTGAACGGCACCGCGATATACAGGCTATTTATCTGGATACGCAGATGCATGGTTATATTCTTTCTGAAATGGATGGTACCGGAGCAGAATCCTATATCAGCTGGCAGGATACCCTTGCGGAACCGCTGTTACCTGAATTGGCTGAACGATTGGGGCAGACTGCCTTACGATGCATGGGAACACGTTTTAAGGCAGGGCTGGCGGTCTGCAGTTTTTACGCACGGCATAAAAAGAAGCCGTTATTGCGCAATCAGCTTTTACATACGCTGGGTGGATATATTTACTATCGGCTTTCTGATGGCAGGGCACATATCTGTCATGAAAGTATGGCGGCATCTCTTGGATTATACGATTGTGCAGAGCATACGTGGAATAAGCAAACATTGCAAGTGATCGGCGGCCAAAAGTTGATTTTGCCTACTGTCATTTCCCACACACAGGCAGCAGGTATGTACAAAGGAATTCCGCTCTATGGAGATATCGGAGACCATCAGGCCAGTGTATACGGCCTGGAAGCAGAGGAAGCAAACAGCATCGTGCTGACGCTGGGGACGGCGGGTATTCTGTGTATGCCATCGACAAAATCGTTTTATGAAGGAATGGAAGGGCGGCCTTTTTTTCACGAAAAGTGGCTGTTGACAAAGACACGTCAACCGGGTGGGCGTACCTTGGATTTATTGATTGATTTTATACGCAATTGTGGCGAAATGAGCACAGGGCAGACCTTATCGACGCAACAGATATGGCAGACTTTGCTGGAAGATCTCCCGGAGCAGACACAAGGGTTGCAGGTAAAGCCGGATTATTTTATCGGAACCGGTCAAGGGGAAATTCAAGGGATCGGTGTAAATAATTTTAAACCTCGCTTGTTATTTGCGGCCGCAATAGATGGGTTGGCGCAGGCATATGCGAAAACAATCGAAGCCTTCAGGAAGATTGAACCGGGATTGCAAAGGATTTTGTTGTGTGGCGGCCAGTTGGCAAAGTTGGAACGATTACAGAAGGCGCTGGAGTGCTGCACGGGTTTGCAGGTTGTTTGTTCTTCAAAACAGGATGAGGCACTTTATGGATTGGCAAAGCTGGCTGCAGAACAGGAAGAGAAGATATTCGATTACAAAGAAATTAGCAAATAGAGGAGAAAATAGTGATGATACACGAGATACAACCGCATATTTATGATAACAGTTTCCATCAATATACGCCGGGGATGCAGGATATTGCATTATATTATGAAGGCAAAGAAATGCTTTTGGCAGGGGATGGGGAAGCAGGACATATTCAGTTGCCGCGTTTCAGTCAGCTGGACGAAACGGCAATGGAACAAGCAGAGTATCTTTTTTCTATTGATACAATTGGATGTTACCTGCTGTGGAAACGCCCGGAAGTAAAAAATGGGGAAGCCTTGACGATGCGACCGGTACAATTGATGCGAGAAGCGGAGCAATGGATTGGTTTTGCAGGGGTTACCGGGTGGCAGCTGCAACGTTGGGAACAAACGCATAAATTCTGCGGTAAATGCGGATCCCTTATGCGCAGAAGTGCTCGGGAGAGAGCTTTTGTCTGTCCGCAGTGTGGAATACGGGAATATCCCAAAATCAATCCGGCAATTATTGTTGCCGTTTCAGATGGAGATGAACTATTGATGATTAAGAGCCCGGGCTCTACTTCTGGGCGTTATCATTTGATTGCAGGATATGTGGAAGTGGGGGAAACGTTTGAACAGACTGTAGCCAGGGAAGTAATGGAAGAAGTAGGAGTAAAGGTGAAAAATATCCGTTACTACAAGAGTCAGCCATGGGCTTTTTCAGATACAATTATGGTTGGATTCACGGCAGAACTGGATGGGGAGCGCACACCTTTTGTGCTGCAGGAAGAGGAAATTGCCGAGGCAAAATGGGTGCATCGGAAAGATATCCTCCAAAACACAAATCAGGCCAGTATTGGAAGCGATTTGATTCGATATTTTATAGAACAGGGAACAGAAGGAAATCAGGAAAATTAACAGAAGCAAGTAGAAAGCGAACAGAGAAGTATATGAAAAACAAGCCTTATTGTGATCGGAGCTGACAGCACAGCATTGCGATATATCGGGACCTGTGTATCAAAGGAAGGCATCAAATTGATGTTGACGATAGGATGGCTTGTTTCCGGGCGAATTTTAGGAAGGAAAATCAAGCCAATGCATCATTTTGAGGAAGCATAATTTTTGCTGTTGTTTACGAAAGCTGTTTTGTAATAAGTTTGTTTTTTGTCTGAACTGATATGAATGTGTCGTTTTATGACGGCAAATGGCGTTTTTATAAAGAAGGGGGCGAATCTATCGTACTATTGTCTCAAATAGAAATATTTGGGAGGATTTCTCTGCGAAAATAACAATTCAAAAGACACTTCGCGCGCTTGGTATCACACCAGAAATTACGATGGCTATCGGTTGATTCTGGCAGCCGTGCAGCTGGCGGTAGAAGATGAGGACCGCCTGCGTTTGGTCACCAAAGAGATATACCGCCCGGTATCCATTCTCTGTTGCTGTCCGCTGGCAAATGTTGAGCGCAATATCCACACGGTGATTTTCGTGCATGGAAAGTAAACCGGCCGCTTCTCTCACAACTGGCAGGCTTTCCTCTGGAAGCGCCGCCGGCAGTTTCCCATTTTATTGAAATGATGGCAAGCCATCTGATAGACGAGTCGGCATGATTTTTGCGCTGCTTTGGCAGCGCGTTTTTCATATTTTAAATTTTAAGGAGAAAATTCTTTGGATGGATGGCAAAAAAATCCCTTATTGGAGCTTGAAAAAGCTGCAATAAGGGAAACGTTAACTATGGATTGCGCAAAATGGCAATTAAAAAAAGTTAAAATTTGAAAAGCAAACGCGCACCGTGTTTTACCAGATGATAAAGCGGAGTTTCCATCTTTTTGCGCACTTTCTTGAGGTTTTCCCGAATTGGCAAACCCTGCGGGCAATGCTGTTCGCATCTTCCGCAGCCTATACATTGAGAAGCGGAAGTAAGCGTCGGTTTCAATGTGGTGCACATCAGATATTCTTTAAAGCCGATATACCATCCTTCTGCGTATAAATTGTTATAGCAGCGGAAACAAACGGGAATATCAACCCCTGCAGGGCAAGGCATGCAATAGCCGCAAGCAGAACAGTCGATTTTAGAGGCTTTGCGAATGGCTTCTATGGCTTTGGAAAAATAAAGATAATCAGATTCCTCTAACATTTCCGACTGCGGAATAGAAGCAATACTGAGATTT
>QANA01000044.1:16809-22566 GCA_003149735.1 Clostridiales bacterium
TTTTCGTGCATGGAAAGTAAACCGGCCGCTTCTCTCACAACTGGCAGGCTTTCCTCTGGAAGCGCCGCCGGCAGTTTCCCATTTTATTGAAATGATGGCAAGCCATCTGATAGACGAGTCGGCATGATTTTTGCGCTGCTTTGGCAGCGCGTTTTTCATATTTTAAATTTTAAGGAGAAAATTCTTTGGATGGATGGCAAAAAAATCCCTTATTGGAGCTTGAAAAAGCTGCAATAAGGGAAACGTTAACTATGGATTGCGCAAAATGGCAATTAAAAAAAGTTAAAATTTGAAAAGCAAACGCGCACCGTGTTTTACCAGATGATAAAGCGGAGTTTCCATCTTTTTGCGCACTTTCTTGAGGTTTTCCCGAATTGGCAAACCCTGCGGGCAATGCTGTTCGCATCTTCCGCAGCCTATACATTGAGAAGCGGAAGTAAGCGTCGGTTTCAATGTGGTGCACATCAGATATTCTTTAAAGCCGATATACCATCCTTCTGCGTATAAATTGTTATAGCAGCGGAAACAAACGGGAATATCAACCCCTGCAGGGCAAGGCATGCAATAGCCGCAAGCAGAACAGTCGATTTTAGAGGCTTTGCGAATGGCTTCTGTGGCTTTGGAAAAATAAAGATAATCAGATTCCTCTAACATTTCCGACTGCGGAATAGAAGCAATATTGAGATTTTCCTCCAATTGCTCCATATGATTCATGCCGGACAAGACCAGAAAGACTTCTTTCTGTGCCCACAACCAGCGCAATCCCCATTCTGCCGGTGTTCTTTGTTTGCCAGAAGCCCGGAAGGCGGCGATAGCCTGTTCGGGCAAACGATTAGCCAGCCGCCCACCTTTTAGCGGTTCCATAATCATGACGGGGATATGCTTGGAATAGGCATACTGTAACCCTTCTTTGCCTGCTTGCGCAAACTCATCCACGTAGTTATATTGAATTTGGCAAAAATCCCAGTCATAGGCATCGATTAACGCTTTAAAATTATGTGTGCCCCCGTGATAAGAAAAACCAAGATAACGGATAGCCCCTTCTGACTTTTTCTGTTCTAACCAGGTTAGTACCCCGAGGCTTTTCAGGCGTTCCCAGGTTTCTACGCCCGGCAACATATGCATCAGATAAAAGTCGATATAATTGGTCTGCAAACGCGCCAACTCTTCGGAAAAGATTTTTTCCAAGTCGGCCAAGGTTTTAATCTTATAATGCGGAACTTTGGTGGCGATGTTTACCTTGCTGCGCCATCCTTTGGATAAAAATTTACCCAAAGCTACTTCATTGCCGGGATAGATATAGGCAGTATCAAAATAATTTACGCCATGTTGAATGGCGTAAATCAGTTCCTGCTCTGCTTTTTCCTGGTCGATGCTACCGCCTTTTCTGGAAAAACGCATGCAGCCATAGCCCAAAATAGAAAACTTTTCTCCCGTTTTGGGATGAATACTGTAGCGCATATCAATCCATATAGCCTAATTTGGCGAGCAGTTCTGCCATTAATATTCCACCACCGGCTGCACCGCGCAGCGTGTTGTGAGAGAGGCAAACGAATTTATAGTCGTATTGTTTATCTTCCCGCAACCGACCGATGGAAACAGCCATGCCATTTTCCAGGTTGCGATCCAATTTGGTCTGCGGGCGGTTATCTTCCTCGAAATAGTGGAGGAATTGCTTGGGTGCGGAGGGAAGTTCCAGAGTTTGCGCAGGGCCGCTGAATTGAGCCCATGCCTGCTTGATTTCCTCGATAGAAGGCTTCTGAGCGAAAGAAACAAATACTGCCGCCATATGGCCGTCGCTTACAGGTACACGCAGACATTGTGTGGTGATATTGGGAGTGGTCGCGTCGACGATTTCATCTCCCACGATATGTCCCCACAGTTTCAAAGGTTCGATCTCGCTTTTTTCCTCTTCGCCGCCGATAAAGGGAATGACGTTATCTACCATTTCGGGCCAAGTCTCAAAAGTTTTGCCGGCACCGGAAATTGCCTGATAGGTGCAAGCCAGTACGTTAGTGATACCGAAATGCATCAGAGGGTGCAGCGCAGGAACATAGCTCTGCAAAGAGCAATTGGATTTAACGGCAATGAAGCCTCTTTTGGTGCCCAGACGCTTTCTCTGTGCATGGATAATCTCGGCATGTTCTGCATTGATCTCAGGAACGATCATGGGAACGTCTTTGGTATGACGATGTGCCGAATTGTTGGAAATGACAGGGCATTCCAATTTGGCGTACTTTTCTTCCAAAGCACGGATTTCTTCCTTAGGCATATCTACGGCGCAGAACACAAAATCTACTGTAGCAGCAATCTTTTCAGCGTCGTTAACCGCATCCAAAACGATCATGTTTTTGGTTTTTTCGGGCATAGGTGTCGTCATGGCCCAGCGGGTACCTACGGCCTCGGCATAGGTTTTGCCGGCAGAACGGGAAGAGGCTGCCAGGGCAGCAATGTCAAACCATGGATGATGTTCCAGCAAGCTTACGAAACGCTGCCCGACCATGCCGGTAGCGCCGATTACAGCTACGTTGTAGTGCTTCATCGAAAACCTCCGAAAAATAAAGTATTGAAGTATGATATTATATATACAAACCGTATATTTTTACACAGGAAAAGATATTTAGTTCAGTATATAATCAGAAACTGCTTTTTGCAAGGAAAAAATGCACGGAACATGACTATTGAGGCAAAAAACATGGTATAATTTGCATAGAATCATTACCGGTCAAAGGAGAAATAGCATATGGATATGTTGCAAACCATTTCCGACCTGGTTGCGGCTCCCGGTGTAACAGGTGCAGAACAGGCTGTAGGAGAAGTGGTCAAACGGTATTTTTCTGCATACACACAGGATATTTGGCAGGATAAATATGGAAACGTATATGGGCGTATCGGGCAGAAGTGCCGGCCGGAAATCCTGATTATGGCGCATATGGATGAGATTGGCCTTATGGTGACGAAGATAGAGGATAACGGAATGCTGCGCATGATCAATGTGGGCGGTGTGGATCCTCGCGTGTTGCCGGGCAGCGAAGTGCTGGTGTTGGGAGAAAAGCCGCTGCCGGGCGTAATTGGCGCAATTCCGCCGCATCTCACCAACGGGCAGACCGATGCCGCTTATCAGATTTCTGAGCTGATATGTGATATTGGATATGATGGCGAAACGGCCAGAAAACTGGTGCATGAAGGAGATTATATTACCTTTGCACCGAAAGCGCCGCTGCAGCTGCAAAATGGATACCTTTCTTCAAAAACATTGGATGACCGAGCATTGGTAGCAGTGATGCTGGAGTGCATGGAACGTCTCAGCAAGCAGAAATTGCAATGCTCGGTAGTATTTTGTGCTTCGGTACAGGAAGAACGCAGTGGTCTGGGAGGAATTTTAGGCGCTTACACAATACATCCCGACATGGCCATCGCCATTGATGTATGTCATGGGCCGACGCCGGGTGTAAAGCCCTTTGAGACTTCCCCCATGGATAAAGTAGTGCTGACCAAAGGCAGCAATATTCATGAAAAGCTGCTGCAAATGTTACAGGAGTCTGCAAAGGAGCAGAACATTGCCACAGAATTGGAAATCGCTATGGGCAACACGGGAACAGATGCCTGGATGATGCAGGTGCAACGTGGCGGTATTCCCAGTGCGATTGTTTCTCCACCACTTCGGTATATGCATACTTCGGTGGAAACGATTCGGATAGAAACGCTGCATCAATGTGCAAAAGTATTGAGCGGCATGATTGCCGGCATTGATGAGAAATGGGAGGACGCATTATGCTTAGACGATTGAGTGAAGCCGTAAGCGTAAGCGGCAATGAAAAAGAAATCCGCGCCATTTTAAAAGAGTTAGCAGCACCGTATGGAGAGATCCGGGTGGACGCCATGGGAAATCTTTATGTGCATAAAAAAGGAAATGGTAAGAAAATCATGGCCTGCGCTCATATGGATGAAGTGGGTATGATGGTCAAGGGGATCATGGAAGATGGGTTGTTGGCCTATGCTGCAACGGGAATAGATTCCAGAGTATGTGTTTCCAAACGTGTGCTGGTGGGAAAAAATAAGATTCCAGGCGTAATTGGTTCAAAAGCAATCCATTTACAGAGACGTGAAGATTTGGCAAAAGCGATTCCTCACGGGGAGTTATTTGTGGATATCGGAGCCGAGAGCAGAGAAGATGCTCTGAAATATGTAAATGTAGGAGACTATATCTGCTTTGATACCGAATTTTCTTATTTTGGCGATGGAAAAATGAAAGGAAAGGCGCTGGATGACCGCATTGGCTGCGCTGTTGTACTGGAATTGCTGAAGCGGGATTACGACTGCGATTTTTATGGCGTTTTTACGGTGCAGGAAGAGGTGGGTATGCGCGGTGCAATGGCGGCGGCTTATCAGGTGCAGCCGGAATTGGCTTTGATTTTTGAGGGTACGACTGCCAACGATATGCCGGAGGCTGAGGGACATCAACATGTAACAAAGGTTGGGGGTGGCCCGGCTATTTCTATGATGGATAGCGCTACCATTGTGAATCCCAAATTGTTTAAAACGATGAAGCAGACCGCTGAAGAGGAAGGAATTCCCTATCAAGTGCGGCAGGGAACCAGAGGCGGTACGGATGCAGGGGCAATTCATAAAGCCTGTGCAGGTGCTTTGGCAATTGGAATCTCCGTTCCCTGTCGGTATATTCATGGGCCGGTATCGGTAGCGGCAGAAGCTGACTATGAAAATGCAGTAAAGCTGGCAGATGCTTTTCTGAAAAAACGTAAATTTGATGAGGTGAAATAGCAATGTTGAAGGAAATGCTGATTGATATATTACAGGCTTTCGGGCCTGCGGGCAATGAAGAAAAAGTAGGGCAGGTTTTGGCCGAATATATCCGCCCCTATTGTGATGAGGTTTGGACAGATGCCCTGGGTAATCTGATTGGCTATAAAAAGGGAACTTCCGGTAAAAAACTGATGCTTTCCGCACATATGGATCAAATTGGATTCATTGTCGTAGATATCGATGAAAACGGATTTTTGCGTATTGCCAATGTGGGAGGTATTTTGCCGGCGCTTAGTGTTGCCAGAGAAGTAGTATTTGAAAATGGAGTGCATGGAATTATATATTATGAAACTCCGGATGCAAAAGCTGTGGCAGCATTGCCCAATATGTATGTGGACATTGGATGCAGCAGCCGTGAAGAGGCAGAGGCTAAGGTGCAGATAGGCGATATGTGCGTTTTTGTCAGCAATTTTGTGGAAATGGGGAAACGAGCAGCCTGCGGTGCTATGGATAATCGCGTATGCTGCGCCATTATTGCAGAAGCTTTGCAGCAACTGCAATCGCCGCATGATATTTATGCGGTCTTTACTGTACAGGAGGAAGTGGGGCTGCGCGGATCCGGAGCTGCGGCATATGCCATTGATCCGGACTTGAATATCAACCTGGATGTGACCTTGACCGGAGATTTGCCTAAAATTCCTGCCATGAGTGTGGCTTTGGGAAAGGGCCCGGCGATTAAGATGATGGATGCTTCGGTTATTGTTCCCATGAGTGTGCGCAAATTTATGATAGATTGTGCAGAACAGGCGGGAATTCCCTATCAGAGAGAAGTATTACGCGGTGGTGGAACGGATACAGCTGCGATTCAGAAGGTAAAAGAGGGTATTTTGGCAGGCTGCATCTCCATTCCTTCCAGATATGTACATACGCCTGTGGAAGTAGTGGATATGGAAGACGTACAAAATGCAGTGAAATTGTTGCAGGCAATGGCGG
>QANA01000014.1 GCA_003149735.1 Clostridiales bacterium
GCTGCCGAACAGGATAAGCATTATCTGTTCAACTTTATTTATGGTTCATTGGAAGAATATACCAATTCTGTAAACGATACTTCTTATTTATTGGAAAAATGCGTACAGGATAATGCTCCATTGCCAAAGCTCTATATTTCTTGTGGAACTGCAGACAGTCTATTGCCGGCAAATAAAGCATTTGTGGAAAAAGCCCGTTCTTTAGGCTATCAGGTAAAATTCCATATTGAAAAGGAAATGGGACACGCTTGGCGGTTTTGGGATCTTGAAATTGAAAAATTACTTCGTTCTCTATTATAACTTGTATTTTAAAAAGGAGATGCTTCTGCATCTCCTTTTTTATTTTCTAAAAATTCCTTTATTGCGCTTTTCCGGTTTTTCCATACCTTCCAATTCAGCAATCAATTCTTTTTGTCTGTCCGTTAGTTTCCTTGGGATCTCCACGTTTACTTCCACAAAAAGATCTCCTTTGCGATCCTGCCTCAAATATTTGATACCCTTTTCACGCAAGCGGAAAACCGTCCCTGTCTGTGTACCAGCCGGTATTTTATACTTTACTTCACCTTCCAAAGTAGGCACCTGTAATTCGCATCCCAAGGCCGCCTGACCGAAGCTGATTGGCATTTCCAGATATAAATCCGCGCCCTCTCTTTTAAAGCGTTTATGTGGTTTAACCCGTACATAAATCAATAGCGATCCAGCTTGTGCACCCTGATCTCCGGCATTCCCTTGCCCATAAAGCGTCAAAGTCTGTCCATCATTAATACCAGCGGGAATATTGATACTGATTGTGCGTTTCCGATTTACTTTTCCTGTGCCTCCGCATACTTCGCAAGGATCATCTATAATTTCACCACTTCCTCCGCATTGCTGGCATGTAGTGATATTTAAAAAGCCTCCCATTGAACGTCGAACTTGACCGCTACCGCCGCATGTAGGGCAGGTACGTTTCCCTGTACCTTTTTTTGCACCAGTTCCCTCACAAGCATCGCAGGACTCATAGCGATTGATTGTAATATCTTTTTTTACGCCAAAAGCCGCTTCCTCAAATTCAATGCGGATTGAAGTTTCAATATCCGTTCCTCTTGCAGGCCCCCTCCTTCTCGAGGCCCCGCCCCCAAAAAAGCTCTCAAAAATATCTTCAAAGCCGCCAAAACCGCCTCCACCAAAACCACTATATCCGGCACCTGCACCACCGCTTCCATCAAAAGCGCTGGATCCAAACTGATCATATTGAGCTCTCTTCTGATCATCCGACAATACTTGATAGGCTTCATTGACTTCTTTGAATTTTTGTGCTGCGTTTTCGTCATCTCTGTTGAGATCTGGATGGTATTTTTTGGCAAGCTGACGATATGCCTTTTTAATCTCATCGGCAGATGCGCCCCGTTCGACGCCAAGCGTTTGATAGTAATCTTTATTTGCCAATTTTCATTCCACCTTTATATTTTTTTGTCGCAGAAAAGAAGGCGGAACTCGCCTTCTTTTCTGCGAATGTTTTGAAATAAGTACGTTTACTTATTTCTTATCATCCTCATCTACAACTTCGTAATCTGCATCTACCACATTATCTTTGGGGTTAGAAGATTGCTGCTGAGCGCCCTCTGCTGTGGAAGCAGATTCGGCCGTCGTGCTGTAAGCCTTGCCAAATACCTCATAGGATACGCTGGTCAAAGCTTCAGTCGCCGCTTTGATTGCAGCGGAATCAGTACCTTCCAAAGCTTTTTTAACATCAGCAACCTTTTCTTCAAGGGACTTCTTATCCGCCTCGCTGATCTTGTCGCCCAGATCTTTTACCGTCTTTTCAGTCTGGTATACGAGGGAATCAGCATTATTGCGAATCTCAATCTCCTCTTTGCGCTTCTTATCTTCTTCAGCAAACTGTTCTGCTTCTTTTACGGCTTTATCAATATCTTCATCAGAAAGATTAGTGGAAGCTGTAATTGTAATATTCTGTTCGTTTCCTGTACCAAGATCCTTTGCAGAAACATGTACAATACCGTTTGCGTCAATATCGAAGGTGACCTCGATCTGCGGAACACCTCTGGGTGCCGGAGGAATTCCAGTCAGATTAAAGCGTCCCAACGTCTTATTATACTGAGCCATTTCTCTTTCACCCTGAAGGACATGGATTTCAACGCTGGTCTGTCCATCGGCAGCTGTAGAGAATACCTGGCTCTTCTTAGTCGGGATCGTCGTATTACGCTCAATCAGTTTCGTGCATACACCACCCAGTGTTTCAATTCCCAGAGACAAAGGTGTAACATCCAGAAGAAGGACATCTTTTACTTCACCGCTCAAAACACCGCCCTGAATTGCAGCACCAATTGCAACGCATTCATCCGGATTGATTCCCTTATAAGGATCATGACCCGTCAATTCTTTCACTTTATCCTGCACTGCCGGAATACGCGTAGATCCGCCTACCAGCACAACCTTATCCAAATCAGAAGCTTTCAGGCCCGCATCCCGCAAAGCATTCTGCACGGGGATTTCCGTTGCTTTTACCAAATCTTCTGTCAGCTTATTAAATTGCGCTCTGGAAAGTGTTAAATCCAAATGCTTGGGGCCACTTGCATCCATCGTAATAAAAGGAAGGTTGATATTGCTCTGCATGACACCAGAAAGGTCTATCTTGGCTTTTTCAGCAGCTTCCTTCAATCTCTGCATAGCCGCATTATCTTTGGAAAGATCAATTCCCTGTTCCTTTTTGAATTCTTCTACCATCCAATTGACAATACGTTCATCAAAATCGTCACCGCCCAAGCGGGTATTGCCATTGGTTGCCAGCACTTCGATTACATCATCTGCAATTTCCAAAATGGATACGTCGAAAGTACCACCGCCCAAGTCATATACCAGAATCTTTTGGCTAATATCTTTATCCAAACCATAAGCCAATGCTGCCGCAGTAGGCTCATTGATGATTCTCAAAACTTCCAAACCTGCAATTTTACCAGCATCTTTCGTTGCCTGGCGCTGTGCGTCGTTAAAATACGCAGGAACGGTAATAACTGCTTGACTAACCGTTTCACCCAAGTAACTCTCGGCATCCGCTTTCAGTTTTGCCAGAATCATTGCGGAAATTTCCTGTGGCGAATAAGATTTATCACCAATCTGTACTTTTCTGTTGGTACCCATATCTCTTTTAATAGAAGAAATGGTATTTTCATGGTTAGTTACCGCCTGGCGCTTTGCAATCTGCCCTACCAGACGCTCTCCGGTTTTTGTAAAAGCAACAACAGAAGAAGTTGTTCTTGCACCTTCTGCATTCGGGATTACGACGGGCTCTCCGCCTTCCATCACTGCAACGCAGCTATTTGTCGTACCCAAGTCGATACCAATGATTCTACTCATATTATCCTCCTTAACATATAAGAAACAAATTTTTATGTTCTAATTTTATTTTACAACCATAACTAAACTATGGCGCAATACCTGATCTTTTGTGCGATATCCTTTTTGCAAAACAGTTTTGATAGTTCCGCTCTGTTCTTCCCCTTCGGGCTCCACCTGCATAACTGCATTATGTAAATTGGGATCGAATTGTTCACCCTCAGCCGGAATTTCTTCAACGCCCATTTCAGAAAACAAAGTAATCAACTGCTTATATACTTTTTCAATTCCCTCTTTCAATGGAGAATCTTCTGTCGCCGCCGTAAGCGCCCGCTCCAGATTATCTAACACTGGCAGAAAGCCGGCTGCAGTATCCAATTTTGCATCTATACGTGCTTTCGAAACCGCGCTTTCATTTCTGCGTTTGAAATTTTCAAAACTAGCACGTTCCCGAAGCAACGCATCCAAATATTCATCTCGCTGCGCTTCAGCCTGGGACAGCAGCTTCTGTACATCAATTTCTTCAGTTTCTGTCTCTTTTTCTGCTTCTGCTGCCTGCTCGATTTCTTCTTCAGCTGTTTGCTGCAGCTCTTTTTTCTCTTTATTCTTCGCCATCTCTACTCCTATATTCTTTACTCTTTCTTACTATGATTACTCTGTTCCAAATTCAGGTTATGCATAAATATTTCATTCATACTGGCGCTCATATAATGTAGCACTGAAAGAATTCTCGCATAATCCATCCTTGTAGGGCCAATCACTCCAAAAGTTCCTATTTTTTCATTACTGACCCGATAGGTTGCCGTAATCACACTCATATTTTCCAATTCGGGTATCGTATTTTCTTTTCCGATACGAATTGTGAATTCCATATCATTATTTCCAGCTAAAATATTATATAAAGTATCCTTTGTTTCCAACAAAGTTAAAAATCGCTTTGCTTTATCAATATCCTGATATTCCGGATGATTAAAAATATTTTTCGCACCACCCAATACAATTTCCTTACTGGCCTGTGCCTGCAGGTTACCTACCACTGCACATAACAATTGCTCCGCAAAGGCTCTATGTTCTTCCAAATCCCCTGCCGCAAAATAATGTACCTGCTGCAAAGCATCTTCCAAACACTTATCAGCTACCAAACTGGTTAGCCAATTAGAGATGTTTTCAAGATAAGAATCTTCCATTCCCAAAGGAAGATTTATCAAAACATCTTTTACCATTCCAGTATCAAATACCAAGACTACCAAGGCCTTACTGGAAGTGATCTTTACAATCTGAATCCGCTTAATTTCCGTTTTTTCCAATTGCGGAACCAATACCAGCGAAGTCAAATTTGTCATTTCTGATAAGACCTGAGCCGTTGCCTCTATTACATTATCAACCTGACTGATTTTTGTATTCAGATATTGCTGAACAAAACCAATCTCTTCTTTATTCAGGGCGGACACTTTCATTAAAGTATCTACGTATAATCTGTAAGCTTTATCAGAAGGTTTTCTACCTGCAGAAGTATGCGGTTGCTCCAGATATCCTTCTTCTTCCAGATCTGCCATTTCATTTCTAATTGTAGCCGGGCTAATATTCATATCAGCCCTCTTGGCGAGCGTCCTGGAGCCAACAGGAGTGCCCGTCATGATATAATCATCTACAATTGCTTTCAAAATCATCAATTTACGTTTTGATATGCTCATGCCATAACTCCTCTCCCGGAATTATTAGCACTCGATAATTACGAGTGCTAATTTATATTATAAAAATATCACTCTTTCTCATATTAGTCAATAGCAGAATTGTGTACAATTGATTAACGATCCAATTATTTCTTCAAATAATATTCTTTACAATCTATCGATAATCAATTCCCTTACTGATTTTTCTAAAAAAAGCGCATGGAAAAATCCATGCGCTTTTCTTATTTTATAAATTTATTTATTGAGCAGATTTTTTGCTTTTGAAACCAGATTCTCTGTCGTGAATCCAAACTCCTTAAACAAAATATCAGCAGGTGCAGAAGCACCAAAATGATCAATGCAAAGTGTGTCGCCATCCAAGCCGACGTACTTCTGCCAGCCGAAGCTGCAGCCTGCTTCTACAGCAATACGTTTACGCACCGCAGCAGGCAATACACTTTCTTTATATTCTGCACACTGTGCATCAAATACTTCCTGGCAGGGCATGGAAACAACGCGTACTGCAATACCTTCTGCAGAAAGCTGATCGTAAGCTTTTACACACAGTTCCACTTCAGATCCAGTACCAATCAGGATCAACTCAGGCGTGCCTTCGCAATCCTTCAGCACATAGCCACCTTTCAGAGCTGCCTTACCAGTTTCTTCATACAGCGGCAACTTTTGGCGGGAAAGAGCCATCACTACCGGGCCTTCTGCTTTGGTCAAAGCGAACTCATAGGCAGCTGCCGTTTCCTTGGAATCTGCCGGACGCCACATGTAAGTATCCGGAATAGAACGAATGCCAGCCAACTGTTCAATCGGCTCATGCGTAGGACCATCTTCTCCAACGCCAATGCTATCATGCGTCATAACATAGATCACCGGTAATTTCATCAATGCAGAAAGACGAATGCCATGCTTCAGATAGTCGCTGAATACGAAGAATGTGGCCACATAGGGCAAAATTCCACCATGCAAATACATACCATTTGCAATACCAGCCATAGCAAATTCTCTAATTCCGAAATGAATATTGGAACCTGCATAATTATCTGCAGAGAAGAATTCTCTCTTGTCCATAGTAGACTTGTTGGAAGGAGCCAGGTCTGCAGAACCACCCATCAGGTTGGGCAGCTTTTCAGCCAGTTTGTTCAGCACTTTTCCAGAAGATTCTCTGGTCGCCATTGCGCCGCCAAACTGATAGAACTCTTCATCAAACATGCATTCGCAGGGCTTTTTCTTGTAATTTTCATACAACTTAGCCAATTCAGGATATGCTTCTGCATATTTTTTAAACATTTCGTTCCATTCCGCTTCCTTCTTGGCATTTGCATCAGCCTGTTCCTTGGCAGCGGCATATACTTCTTCAGGAACATAGAAAGATTTCTCTGTATCCACACCCAAAGTTTCTTTCAAAATTTTGAGGTTTGCCTCACCAATAGGAGAACCGTGGCAGCCTGCAGTGCCGGCAACAGGAGCACAACCATAGCCAATCGTTGTTCTGCAAATGATGATAGAAGGCTTATCTGTTACAGCTTTTGCAGCTTCAATCGCTGCATCAATTGCGTCAACATCAGTGTCAGCATTATCTACATGCTGTACATGCCAACCATACGCTTCATAACGTTTGCCAACATCTTCTGTAAAAGCGGTATCTGTATCGCCTTCAATGGTAATATTGTTCTTATCATACAGCAGAATCAGCTTGCCCAATTTCAGTGTACCTGCCAATGAGCTTGCTTCGCCGGAGATGCCTTCCATCAAGCAGCCATCACCAGTCATTACATAAGTATAGTGATCTACAATAGGGAAGCCGGGCTTGTTGAAAATAGCAGCCAAATGAGCTTCTGCCATTGCCATACCGACCGCATTGGCAACGCCCATACCCAAGGGTCCTGTGCTTGTTTCAACACCAGGAGTCACATCATATTCAGGATGCCCGGGTGTCTTGGATTCCCACTGACGGAAATTCTTAATGTCATCCATGGAAACACCCATACCATAAAGATGCATCATGGTATAGAGTAACATGGAGCCATGTCCTGCCGAGAGAACGAAACGGTCTCTATTGTCCCAAGCCAGATCACCGGGGTTCATTTTATAGTGTCTGGAAAACAACGTATGAGCAATAGGAGCCGCACCCATGGTAATGCCAGGATGGCCAGAATTGCTTTTGTTAATTGCCTCAGCGCTCAGTACACGGATCGTATTGATGCTGAGGTTATCAGTTGATTTCATAAAAAATCCTCCTTGATTTTTCTATATTATTTATTATACCCTGCTCAAAAGATGATAGCAATGCTTTTGGGCAAAGTTCCCCTTTAAAAATTTTCATATACCTTGCTTTTTTCAGATGCACTTTAACAATTCCAAGACTATCGTATTATGGATATCCATACCACGTTCAGTCAAAACCAAAGCATTTTCCACACGCTTTGCCAATGCATGTTGTTCCAACATCTGCAGAAAATTCTGCATTGTTTTTGTCTGAGGTAGATCTGCCAAGGGAATTCCTTCACAAAGGCGAGTTTTCAGCATAATAGTTTCCAACTGCTTATCCGCCTTTTCGCACTGGACTTCCGCTGTTTGTCCGGCATAGATTTTATGAATATATCCGGAAATGCTGGCAGTATTGCCATATCGGTATCCTTGATAATAGGAATGTGCCGCAACTCCAAGGCCAATATATTCCTGTTCTCGCCAATATTTCAAATTATGTTTACAGCAATAACCTTCTTTTGCAAAATTAGATATTTCATAACGCATAAAGCCAGCTTCTTCAAACACTTGCTTCATACCGTAAAACATCTCACGATCCTGCATTTCATCCGGTTGTTCGGCTCCGTATAACGGCGTACCCCTTTCTAACCGTAGTGCATAAGCGGAAATATGCATCAACGGAAGTTGTACAATTGCCTGAGCACTCTTTATTGCCTGTTGGGCACATTCTCCCGGTAGCGAATACATTAAGTCTGCACTGATATTAGAAAATCCTGCTTTTACAGCATTTTCCAGAGCGTTCTGAAAATCAGCATAAATATGTGTTCTCCCAATACGTTTGAGCAAATCTGGTTGGACTGTTTGCAAACCAATACTCAATCGGTTAATTCCTGCCGCCCAAAATTCCTCTGCTTTTTCCCTGCTTAACGAATTCGGATTTGCTTCAATACTAATTTCTGCATCCTTACAAATCTCAATTTCTTTTTGTAAAGCTGTCATTAAATTAAAAATATCTCCGCTTCGCAGACAGGAAGGCGTCCCTCCTCCGATATAAACCGTATCCGCCACACAACCATGATAATACCGTGCTTCTTTAACCAATGCCTGCAAATATTCGGGAATTGTATGCATCTGATCAGTATATGAAGTAAAATCGCAGTAGCCACACTTGCTCTCACAATAAGGAATATGGATATACAGCCCAAACTTTTCTTTCATATTCATCAATCCAATTTGAGAATACTCATAAAGGCTTCAGAAGGCACTTCCACACTTCCAATCTGCCGCATGCGCTTTTTCCCTTCTTTTTGTTTTTCAAGAAGTTTCTTTTTGCGGCTGATATCTCCGCCATAACATTTCGCTAATACATCTTTACGCATTGCCCTTACTGTTTCCCGGGCGATGATTTTTCCTCCAATTGCGGCCTGAATGGGCACTTCAAACATCTGCCGCGGAATTACATCTTTTAATTTCTCGGCAATTGCCCGGCCTCTTCCATAAGCACGATCTTTATGGACAATCAAAGAAAGAGCATCGCATATTTCTCCATTAAGTAATATGTCCAGTTTCACCAACTCGCTTCTTGCATACCCCTTGATCTCATAATCCATAGAAGCATATCCCCGGGTTCGAGACTTCAACGCATCAAAAAAATCAAAAATAATTTCATTGAGCGGAATCTCATAATGAATCATGACTCGTGATCCTTCAATATATTCCATATTCTGAAATATACCCCGCTTATCCTGACAAACTTCCATGACTGCTCCTACATAATCATTTGGTGTAATCACATTCACTGAAGCAATCGGCTCTTCCATATAATCCACCAGAGAAAGATCCGGCATATTACTTGGATTATCTACTTCCAGTACTTCTCCATCTGTCTTTACAATACGATAATTAACACTGGGTGCTGTCGTTACTATATCCAAATCAAATTCACGTTCCAAGCGCTGTTGTATAATTTCCATATGCAGCAAACCTAAAAATCCGCAACGGAAACCAAAGCCCAAGGCAATGGAAGTTTCCGGTTCGTAAGAGAGTGCCGCATCATTCAATTGTAACTTTTCCAATGCATCTTTGAGCGCATCATAGTCTCCCCCATCTGCCGGATATATACCACAAAACACAACGGGTAACGCTTTCTTATAGCCCGGTAAAGCTTCTGCAGCCGGATTTTCCGCTTCTGTAATGGTATCACCCACTCGGGTATCTGCAACTGTTTTGATGCTGGCAGCAATATATCCAACATCGCCAGTTTTTAATTCCTCTACCGGCTGAAAACGCGGAGTAAAAATTCCCGTTTCTGTCACCGTATACTGCTTACCCGTTGCCATAAAACGAATTTCTGTTCCCGGGCGGACAACTCCATCTTTAATTCTGACAAAGCTAATCGCCCCTTTATAATTATCATAAAAAGAATCAAAAATAAGAGCTTTCAGCGGTTGCTTTTCTTCACCGGCAGGCGGTGGCAGATAATCCGCAATCGCATCCAACACAGCTTCGATGCCGATTCCCTCTTTTGCACTAATACGAGGTGCATAGCTGCAATCCAAGCCTATGACATCTTCCACCTCTTTAGCTACTTCTTCCGGTCGCGCCGAAGGAAGATCAATCTTATTAATTACCGGTAATATTTCCAGATCATTATCCAATGCTAAATATACATTTGCCAAAGTTTGCGCTTCTACACCTTGCGTAGCATCTACTACCAGAATTGCTCCTTCGCAAGCGGCCAATGCACGCGAAACCTCATAAGTAAAGTCCACATGGCCGGGCGTATCAATCAAATTATAGGTATACTGTGTACCATCTTTGGTATACCGCATACTAATAGCCTGTGATTTTATTGTAATACCACGCTCCCTTTCCAGATCCATGCGATCCAGAATTCTATCTTCCATCTCACGGATAGCAATTGTATCCGTTTTTTCTATCAAACGATCTGCCAAAGTAGATTTGCCATGATCAATATGTGCTATAATGCAAAAATTTCTTATTTTTTCCTGACGAGACATACTGTCATTCCTCCAAGATAACACTGATTACCATAGTTCAACATTCGTATTAATATTATATAAAAAATAAAAAAAGTGCAATAGAAACCCTATTGATATCCGTTTCTCCTTCTTTCGAACATCTGATTCCGTTATGTTACCCAAAAAATTTCTTTGCTCTGTTACTCCAGGGAAATTCCATAGAAAATTTTGAAAATAATTTTCAAAACAATAAAAAACCTCGCAAACACAACTTTGCGAGGTTTCTGGTAGCGGCGATCTGACTCGAACAGATGACCGACCGGGTATGAACCGATTGCTCTAGCCAACTGAGCTACGCCGCCATAACTGACTGCGAGAATTATTTTATCGTATTTTATGATAAAAGTCAATATCAATTTACAATTTTCTATCAGACATTTTTAAATCTGCTCATCCGCCTCTTTCGTTGTTTCCAAAAACGTAATTTGTTTCGTGGAAATTTTCTATGATATATTCTCTCATAAAAACATATCAATTCTCCAATACTTGGCACCGAAATTACTTCAGAAGCTTTCAATAAAATTTTATACTGTATTTTATAGAATTTGCAATATATGGTAGTATCTATAAAACCATTTCGTTGATAAAAAGCAATCCGACGTTTGCATAGTTCCCTTTCCGAAGCACGCGCATCTTCAGGAGCTTCAACTTCAGCAAAAACAGTTTTTCCTTCGCAAACCTCATTCAGTTTTTGTAAAAATATACTGCCATAACCTTGGTTGCGATATTGTGGCAAGGAAGCGAAATAATCCAATAATAAGCCGCCGCCATCCCCCTTCTCCTTCATAAAAAACGCATAGGATAGCAGAGTCTCTTGCTCAAACAATCCGTAACATATATACCTTCCTTGACGAATAGCATCCTGTATTTTCCAGAATGGCTTTCGTTCCGCCGGCGGAAAGGCCTCCTGGATATACCGCTCATAGACTTCTCTGATTTCTCCCGACTGTAATTGTCTTACCTGCACAGTCGACCTCCTTTTCGCCATTCAATCGCTGCACAATCCCCTGCGCTACTTCCATACCCACCCGATATAATGCTTCCTCGGTGTTGGCACCAATATGCGGCGTCGCAATAAAATTTTCCAATCGCAATAACGGGTGCTGTAGTTGGATCGGTTCATTATAAAACACATCACAGGCAGCCCCCGCTATTTTCTTTTTGCGCAGAGCCTCCTCCAACGCCACTTCGTCTACTACTCCACCTCTGGCACAGTTAATCAGGTAGGCACTTTGTTTCATATGAGTTAATTGTTCTGCATCAACCAAATTATATGTTTCTTTGTTCAGCGGTGTACATACAAAAAAATAATCTGCTTTTTGCAAAACTGTCTTCAGATCCGCCGCATAAGCAATTCTTTTCCCATTGGCCTTTTCCAGAGTATAGGAAGGTGAATAACCATTTGCTTGCATTCCAAACCCATCACAGAGGATTTTTGCGGTTCTTTGAGCAATTTCACCTGTCCCCAAAAAACCTGCCTGCTTACCCATAAGTTCAATCCCCTGAAGCGCCTTCGGCGCATTTTGCTGCAAATACTGCCGCACATAAGTCAATTTTCTGGAGAGTTGAAGTGCTAAAGCCACATTCAATTCTGCTACTGACTGTGCATTGATATGCGGTGTGCAAAATACCTCAATGCCCCGTACCTGCGCTGAAGCTATATCTACACCATCAGTCCCCGTCCCATGAATCCCGATTACTTTTAACGACTTCGCTTTGTCTATAAAAGAACTATCAATCCGAAGATTGCGCGTGAGTACGGCATCTGCCCATTCCAATTCTTCGTCCCGTTTTAATATGCGAGCATATCTCTGTAAAAATTCTATAGCAGAAGGATGTATCGATTCTTTCAAAAAAACATTTAGCATAATATAATTTTTGTTTTAACGAACCGACATGGCTCGGAAAAGAGCTGCTACTGTTTTTCCATCTTCAATTTCGCCTTCCGCAGCCATCTGAATAGCCTTTTCAGCAGGAATTGCCTGTAGCTCTAAAAATTCTCCTTCATCCGGCTGTGTAGCTCCTATGCGTTCAATTTTAGTATAATAGAGATGAATTGCCTCATCACAAAAGCCCGGACTTCCAAACACTTTTCCCAAATAAATAAAATGCTCACTCAAAGCACCGGTTTCTTCTCTTAATTCCCTTTTTGCACAAGCCAGTGGATCTTCTCCTTGTTCCAGCTTGCCTGCTGGCAATTCCAGCATAACGCGGCCACATGGATATCTATACTGCCTCACAAACAAAAAGCGCCCCTCAACATCTTCTGCCACAATGCAAACTCCACCCGGATGATTCACAACTTCTCTTTTGGAAATTTTGCCATCTGGTAATTCCACTTCATCCACATGTACTTTGAAAACCTTTCCCTGAAAAATTTCCTTTACAGATAAAGTTCTTTCCTTTAAGTCCATCTGTTCTCCGTCCTTTCATTTACCAAAACCAAAAAGCGACATTTTTCTCTGCCTGCCAAAATACTTTCCTTTAACTCCACTAAAATATTTTCTTTGCCAAAAATATCTGACAAATTATATTCCATGCTTTTTTTCGAACACATACACAATCGCGGATCATTGCAAAGCTTTTGCCGATAGAAATCACATCCACACGCGCGATAGCAAACCTCATATCTTCCTTCCGACAGCTTATTTACCTCCATGTCGGCAAAGGCCTCTGCCAGTGCCATAAAGAAATCTTCAATCGAAACAGCCTTTTTCGCACATTGACGATAAAGATGCAACGAATAGGAATTGCTGCATGCTTCCGCGCATGCCTGCAGGCGCTGTTGCCATTGCCCATCCGGCAAATCCAGCATATCTGCATAAATTTCCCACCATTCTGCCGTCTTCTTCATAAAAACTCTTTCAGGCTATGGAAAGTTTCACCTTTCCGCCCTTCTGTCGCTTCCGCTGTCACCATGGAATTGAGCACAGCTTCCTCCGTAGCATCCGCAACGGCTAAAAATAATTGATCTAATTTTTCTTCGCGTAATACATCCACCGTCAGAACATCGCTTTTTTCTTCTTCCATCCAGCGCTGAGCCGTTGAAAAACCAATAAATACTTCCCCACTGCCATGCCCGGTATAAGATCCCAAACGTCCCAGTCCAATCGGAACACGTCGCAGCAATCTTGTCAGTTGTCGGTCGCTCAAAGGCACATCGGTCGCCACTACTGCAATAATGGAGCCCTTCTCTGGTTCACTGTGCTGCGCGAGCTTTTCCTTTATCTCCAAACCCAGCTGTTTTCCTTCAATGCGTAATTCTTCCAGAGAACCGAAGTTACTTTGCACCAATATGCCTAATGTATATTCTTTTTCCCCAATACGCAGCCTACGCGAAGCAGAGCCTATACCGCCTTTTAACCCAAAGCAGACCATACCTGTTCCGCCACCCACGGCTCCCTCATCAAATTCTTCACCAGCTTGAGCAATCGCCTGCCATACATGCTGCTGTGTGACCGCCCGTAGTGCAATCGCATTGATACGAGAATCGTTACATTCCGCCACAATTGGATTAATCGAGGTTACTTCTATTCCCTCCTCCCGACAACATGCGAGCGTGTACTGTATCAACCCATCACTGACCAATCCCACATTTAATGTGTTCGTCAAGGCAATCGGCGTTTCCAGGCATCCCAATTCCTGTATCTGTAAAAGCCCTGTCGTTTTTCCAAATCCGTTCAATACATGACTAGCAGCTGTCATTTTACATGTAAAAAGATTATCCTGCGCAGGCATCACAACAGTAACACCCGTTTGTATTTCTCCTTTCCGCAATGTTACTTGTCCTACCGTAACGCCGGGGACATCTGTAATCTTATTATGCGCGCCACAAGGAAAATGGCCAATTTCTATTCCAAAATCTCGGATACGTTTTTGTTTCATACTGTCTGTCTATTCAATTCTTCCATAAATAACGCCTGCATACGTTCAAGCAATGCTGCATCTTTTCCGCCTACTTTTATACCATCGATTTCTTCCACTGGCGCAAAGTGTTTCGTCGTACTCGCCACCAGGATTTCATCTGCCTGCATCATTTCCTGCAAGGTAAAAATTCGCTCTTCGCAAATAATTCCATTTGTTGCACACAACTGTGCCACAACCTTTCTGGTAATACCCGGTAAAATATATTCATCTAGCGGCGGCATAACGACCTTTCCATCCATAAACAAAAACAAACTGCTGTGCGCACATTCCGTCACTCGCTCTCCTCTATGGAATACCACTTCCTGACAATTCGCTTCTGCGGCCCGTTGTGCTGCCATCACATTGGGAATCAAATTGAGCGTTTTAATATCACAATGTAAGAAACGGGTATCTTCTACTGTAATCAAGCGCAGCGCTTTCTTCATATCTCCCATTTTCCACGGTGTAATCATAATTAACAGATTTGGTTCCACTGTCTCAGCCGGAAATTCATGTTTGCGTCCAGCCGTTCCTCTGGAGGCCTGCCAATAAACCATGGTATCTGCATCATCTGCCATTGCAATCAACTGTTTTAGCAATGCCGCCAATTCCGATTTCGACATACTAAAATTGATCTTCAATGCCTGGCAGCTATTATAAAAACGATCGATATGCATATCCAATGTAAACGGCTTTCTGTTTCTGCAAATTACGACATCGTAAACCCCATCGCCAAAATACACAGCTCTGTCCAACGCCGGAACACTCAGCTCTTCAACCGGTTTAATTTCTCCGTTATAATATCCTACTGTTTTCATTTTTCCATTTACCCTCTTATCATAATGTGATATAAATTATTTGCTTCAGTATAGCATGTAATTCTGCTTTTTTCCACTTCTAAAAATAAGCTTCTTCAGGCTATCCGTAAAATTTTCTCTGTTACTTTTCTTTTATCTCTTCTTGCTCCGGCTTCTTTTCTGTCAGTGAAAACAAATTCTGTGCTATTGCCCTTTGCGCACCTGCATAAGCTGCAGCTTTCATAGACAAAACACCTATGACATATGAGGTATCCGACTGTTTCTGCAGCAAAGTAGCGGCCTCATCTTCCGAAGAATGCGCTACTGTTTTTAAAATCTGCTCATACTCTCTGCTGAAAGTGTTGAGCATTTCACTTTCGGAATATACACTAAGATAAATTTTTA
>QANA01000012.1 GCA_003149735.1 Clostridiales bacterium
GTATAAATATCCACATCAGGATGTGCCTCCTGCAGAGCCTTAATTCCTTCCGGCGCAGATACCAGGCACATAAACTTGATATTCTTTCCGCCCCGCTGCTTAATCAGCGTAATTGCGTCAATCGCGCTTCCACCTGTTGCCAGCATGGGATCCACTACAATCATTTCTCTATTTTCAATTCCCTGGGGAAGCTTGCAATAATATTCTACCGGCTTATGTGTTACCGGATCACGATAGAGACCGATATGCCCCACCTTTGCTGCCGGAACCAATCGATGCAGACCATTTACCATACCAATTCCTGCCCGCAGAATCGGAACAATGACCAGCGCTTTACCGGCAATCATATGCTGCGTTGTCTCACAGATAGGCGTCTTGATTGTAACTTCCATGAGGGGCAAATCTCTCGTCACCTCATATGCCATAAACATGGCGATTTCATCCAACAGTTCTCTAAAATCCTTGCTGCTCGTTTCCTCTTTCCGCATGAGAGTGAGCTTATGCTGAATCATCGGGTGATCTATTACGTGTAGCTGGCTCATCGTTTTTCCTCCGCCTCTTTTTTATTTATTATATTTTTTTTCGATTTCCGTAATTTTATCAATCCGGCGCTGATGTCTCTGTTCATAAGAGAAATCCGTATTCAGGAATTTATCTACGATCATAATCGCCAGCCCTGCGCCCATAGTTCTTCCCCCCAGGGCTATCATATTGGCATCATTATGTTCTCTGGTCATCTGCGCGCTGTAAACATCGGAAAGCATAGCGCAGCGGATACCCGGCACTTTATTGGCAGAAATGCCGATACCAATTCCCGTGCCGCAGATTACGATACCACGGTCAGCCTCTTTATTCTTTACCGCTTCCGCCACTGTCAGCCCAATATCCGGATAATCTACAGAAGCAGTGCTATAGGTACCATAATCATGGTATGAATATCCTTTTTCCTTGAAATATTCAATAATCTCATTTTTCAATTCTACACCGCCATGATCTGAACCAATTGCTATTTTCATATTCATATTCCATTCCCTTTCTTCTTTTCTTATCTGTTTATTCGTGGAGATTTTCCAATTCCTCTACCAGTTTATCAATACAGAATTTAATTTCTGCCGCACAGGAGCGGTAAGTCTCCAAATCCTCGCCATATGGATCTTCGATATTATAGTACTCCTCATTTTCCTTCTCGGCACTGTCTTTACAAGCAAAGCTCTTAAGCGGCAGCATTTTATCTGCAGCTTCCGGAAACATTACCTGCATTTGTTCCAGGCCATAGGTATCCATTGTCAGAATCATATCCGCCCAATCAACCAGTTCCTGATCAACCTGTTTGGAACGATGCCGATCAATATTAAATCCCAATTCTTTCATTACCGTCTTTGCATGCGCAGCCGGTTCACTGCCATCAAAGGCAAAAGTTCCTGCAGAATCCGTCTTTATTGTTCCGTCCAATATATCGCTTTCGTCTACTGCGCCATCCAGCATTGCCTCCGCCATAGGGCTTCTGCACGTATTACCCGTGCATACCAGCAATATGTTTTTCAATTTCGTCCTCCTTATCGGCATTCACCACGTCAAATCCTGCTGCCCGAATGATTCGGTTAGCTATCGCCAAACCGATTCCCGTATGTTCCACTCCCTCAAAATAAATAGAGTCTATACCTTGTTTATCAGCTTCCCGTAAAGCGGAAAACAGCAAACGCGCGACATCTTCCGGTGTATCACCCAGGCTGCGCACCCTACGCCCGCCATATACGGCAGCGCGATCTGCTGCGCAGAACACACATGGCTTTCTTGCTGATTTTTCCTCTTTATCATACATGGATTTTACAGCATTTGCAATAGCTTCTCCACTACCCTCTACAATACAGACCTTTGCTTTGGGAGAATAGTGTTTATACATCATACCCGGCGAGGGGGCATTTTCGCCCGGTGCCACGCCATGCAATACTGCATGAGAAATTTCCACAATGCCTGCTTCTTTTTCGATCATTTCTGCAGTAATTCCACCCGGGCGCAATATTACCGGAATCTCTCCGGTCACCTGACACACAGTTGATTCCAATCCCACGCGACAGGGCCCGCCATCCAATATCACCGGTACCTTTCCTTCAAAATCATCCAGACATTGCTGAGCCGTTGTCGTGCTGGGCAACCCGGATAAATTCGCGCTGGGAGCCACTACAATTTTTCCGCTTCTGTGCAGCATTTCCCGCGCATACAGGTTAGAAGGCATACGCACCGCAATGGTATCCAAGCCACCGGAAACACAGTTAGGCAAAACTCCTTTGCTATGCAATACAATCGTAAAAGGTCCCGGCCAAAATGCACGCATCAGCTTTTCTGCCAACGGCGAAATTTGATCTGCAATTTCTCTTACTTGCGAAAAATCCCAGATATGTGCAATCAGCGGATTGTTGGAAGGGCGCCCTTTCACTTCATAAATTTTTGATACCGCCTGCGCGTTTGCGGCGTCTGCTCCAATTCCATAAACCGTTTCTGTCGGAAAAATCACCAGTTCGCCCCGTGCAAGCGTTTCACTGGCGACTGACATCGCCTGTTCAAACTGCGTTTTCAAATCATAAACCGTCGTATCCATTTTTATGCCTGCATCTCCTTCAGATGTGCTTCCTTACCTGCATAAATCAACGCTTCAATGATTTCATCCATATCGCCATCCAAAAATGCATCCAATTTATAAATCGTGATGCCAACTCTATGGTCCGTTACCCTGCCCTGAGGAAAATTATAGGTGCGAATACGTTCGCTGCGATCTCCACTGCCAATCTGGTTTTTGCGGTTTTGTGCATGCTCAGCATCAGCCGCCTTTTTCATCAGGTCGTACAGACGGCTGTATAAAACTTTCATTGCCTTTTCTTTATTTTTCAACTGAGATTTTTCATCCTGGCAGGTAACAATCATGCCTGTTGGCAGATGTGTCACCCGCACAGCAGAGTCCGTCGTATTGACCGACTGGCCACCATGCCCGCTTGCATGAAATACATCTATACGCACATCGTTTGGGCCAATCTGCACATCTACTTCCTCCGCTTCCGGCAGTACAGCTACCGTCGCAGCCGAGGTATGAATACGCCCTTGCGTTTCCGTCTCGGGGACACGCTGCACCCGATGTACCCCACTTTCATATTTCAATCGCGAAAAAGCACCTTTTCCGGCAACCGAAAGAATTATTTCCTTAACGCCACCCAATTCCGTATAATTGGAAGAAAGAATTTCCATGGAAAAACCGTGCCGTTCTGCATAACGGGTATACATCCGCAGCAAATCTGCTCCAAATAAAGCCGCTTCTTCTCCTCCGGTTCCCGCACGAATTTCCAAAATGACGTTTTTTTCGTCATTGGGATCTTTAGGAATCAACAGTATCTTTAACTCTTCTTCCATTGCAGACAGCTCTTCTCTCAGTTCTTCCGCTTCCTGCCCGGCCATCAGGCGAAGTTCCCGATCCGGTTCCTGTGCCATCATTTCTTCCAGATCTTCCATTTCCCGGCATTTGCTCAGATACTGTTCGTATTTATGCACCGCCTCTTCCAGTTCGGCATGCTCTTTCATCAGTTTCCGCCACTGTTCCTGATTGGCAATCACTTCCGGCTTGGCAATTTCTTCCGAAAGTGCTTCATATCTTGCTTTCCATGCTTCCAGTTTTTCAAACATTCTGTTTTTACTCCTATCAGCGCAGCCATCGTGCCCAGACAATGCGATCCAGCCCGGCATAATCCTGCCGAATCTCAATTTCAGCAAATCCTTGTTCTGACAGCAACGTGCGCACTGCTTCACCCTGATCGTAACCGATCTCCTGTACCAGATATCCACCTGATCGCAAATATGCGGGAGCCTGCATTGCAATTCTGCGATAAAACATCAGTCCATCAGTACCTCCCCGCAATGCCAGTGCAGGTTCATACTGCCGCACGCTGTATTCCAACCCGGCATAAGCCGCATCGTCAATATACGGAGGGTTTGCTGTTATCATATCATATTTACCCTGCACATTCAAAAAAAGATCGGATTGCACTACCTGCAAAGCTACCTTTTGCCTGTGTGCATTTTCGCGAGCCGTTTCCACCGCGCTCATGCTGATATCTGCAGCATATACACAAGCCTTGCTGAACTTTGCAATTGAAACCGCAATACAACCGGAACCGGTACAGATATCCAATACCCGTTCCAAATGCTCCTGCTTGATTTTTTCAATTGCCTGTTCGCAGAGTAATTCTGTCTCCTGCCGCGGAATCAAAACGCCGGGCCCTACCCGGAAAGGCAGCCCCATAAAATACCGCTCACCCAAAATATAGGCAAGCGGCTCTCCCTTTTCCCGGCGTTGCAGAATTTTCTGCAGTTTCTGCTCGTGTTCGACGCTCAGTAATTCATTCCCCTGCAGATACAGCTCACTCAAAGGAACTTCCAGCAAAAAGGTCAGCGCATAACGCGCTTCTGCCACAGCCTCCCGCTCCTCTAAGCCTATTTTTCTCAGACCACAGGACAATTCATGCAGCATTTCAAGCCTGCTCTTCATTATCCTGCCTTTCCTCCGGCTCTTCTGCCTGTTGCGCCTGCATTATGCTTTCGGCCGCAAAAGCCTGCCGCATCTGTTCTATTTCTTCCGGGCTTTTTTCCCCTAACGCCGCTTCAAAAGCAACAATTGCCACTTGAATCATCTCTTCATCCGGCTCAGCCGTTGTCAGCCGCTGCAATTGCATGCCCGGCCAGCGCAGAGCACGCACCAGAATATGATTCCCTTTTGCCAGCAATTTAAGCACTTCGTAGGAGACTCCCGCAATCACCGGAAGCAACAATAACTTAATGGCCATGCGCAGCAACATGCTGTTTCCCCATGGGAAACAGGAATAAATTACCGTCGACAACACCATTACCAGCAACAAATAGCTGGTTCCGCAGCGAGGATGCAGCCGTTTTTGCGGCTTTACGTTCTCCACTGTCAACGGCAAATCATTTTCATAGCAGAAAATTGTCTTATGCTCTGCCCCATGATAGCGGAACACCGTCTTGATATCCGGCAGAAGTGAAACGACCAACATGTATCCCAAAAAAATCAGGATACGGATGCCTCCATCAATCAAATTAATTAAAAAACTGCTTTTTATGCTTCCCTTAATCAGATTGGTAATCAAGGTAGGCAAGACAAAAAACAATCCTACTGCCATCACCAAAGCTATCACTACTGCAAAAAACATCATAATGTCTTCCGCCGACTTTCCCGTTTTCTTGGCAATTGCTTTTTCCATTTTGGATGGTTCGTATTCTTCCTCATCCAAACCGACCATTTTTGCCGATTCGGTCAGCACCGATACGCCATTTACCATCATCTCAATAAAGGAAAATACTCCACGAATAATCGGGATTTTATAAAATATCGAGGTATGTTCCTTATTTTTCCATATTTTAAGATCAATTTCGCCAGATGGTTTGCGGACTGCCAGTGCGCTTTTCTCTACAGAGCGCATCATGATGCCGTCCATCACACCCTGCCCGCCAATTGTACATTTTTTCATTTTTAATTTCTCCATACCTATTTTTTGTATAAAAAAACAGACCGACAGGCGGTCTATTTTTTTACACATTAATCTATTCCGTATCTCTTCTTGAAACGGTCTACACGCCCACCTGTATCAACGAGCTTCTGTTTACCCGTGAAGAACGGATGGCACTTGGAGCATACGTCTACCTTCATCTCTTTTTTCACGGAGCCGGTTACAAAGGTTTCTCCACACGCGCACTTCACGACGCATTCTCCGTACTGAGGATGTATATCAGGCTTCATAAGTATTCACCTCTTCCTTTTAAAGTAAGCATAAAATAGTATACCATATTTCCGTCATATTGCAAGTGATTTTTATGAAAAATCGTTCAATATCTGGAATTATTCATTTTATATCCCTGTTTTTCCCAGGCACGTTGCCAATCCTGCAGACGTTGCAGAAATTCTTCATTGCTTTTCGTATGCGCCAGCATAGAAATCATCTGTTCCGTACCATCAGCTGCATCGCCCATAGAAAGTACACGCCGCATTGTCCACATTCCTTCCAACTCTTCTGCACTGAGCAGCATTTCTTCCCGCCGTGTGCCCGATTTTGCCAGATCCAACGCCGGAAAAATCCTTTTTTCAGAGAGCTTACGATCCAGATGCAATTCCATATTGCCGGTTCCTTTAAACTCTTCAAAAATAATATCGTCCATCCGGCTGCCCGTCTCTACCAAAGCAGTGGCAATGATCGTCAGGCTACCACCACCCTCAATATTGCGGGCGGCACCAAAAAAGCGTTTGGGTTTATATAACGCACTGGGATCCAACCCTCCTGAAAGTGTACGCCCGGAGGGTGGCACAGTCAGGTTATACGCGCGCACCAATCGCGTAATACTATCCAGCAAGATTACCACATTTTTCCCGTGCTCGACCAACCGCTTGGCTCGCTCAATTACCATTTCGGAAACGCGCGTATGATTTTCCGGGCGTTCATCAAATGTAGAATAAATGACATCCCCCCGAATTGAGCGCTGCATATCCGTCACTTCTTCCGGGCGTTCGTCAATCAGCAGCACCAGCATTTCCGTATCCGGATAGTTTTCCGTAATCCGATTGGCAATTTTTTTAAGGATCGTTGTTTTTCCCGCTTTGGGTGGCGCTACAATCAAGCCTCTTTGCCCCATTCCAATCGGAGCCACCAAATCAATCAAACGAATTGAAAGATCCGTATCTCTCTGGGCATATTCCAAGGTATACCGCTTTTCCGGGAAAATCGGTGTCAAATCCTCAAAATTCGGCCTGTTGAAGCACTCTCTTACAGGGCACCCGTTAATTGTATCCACATACAACATAGCCAGCAACCGATCTGCGTCTTTGGGCGGGCGCGTTTTTCCGCAAATCTTATCTCCCGGGCGCAATCCCAGCTTGCGAATCTGCATCATGGAAACATAAACATCTTTACTGCCCGGCAAGTAATTTTCATTCCGCAAAAAACCGTATCCCTCCGGGTGGATTTCCAATATGCCTTCTGCATCCGGGCCTCCCTGCCCTTTGACCGATTCGCTGTTTTTTTCGCCTTTCTTTTTTTTCTGGCGATGCCCTTCCTGAGGAGAAGTCTGCGTTTCTTCCTCTTCCTGCGGCAGCGGTGCGTTTTCTGCCGGCGCTTCAGAATCCGGCATTTCAGAATCTGGCACAGATGCTTCGTTATGCAGCGATACCAGTTTGCGAATCAATTGTTCTTTTCGATAAGTAGTCACAGACTTGACCCCGGCCAATCTCGCAATTTCTCGCAGATCTGCCAGTGTTTTTTGGGAAAGAGTCTCCAAATCCATATTCATCTCCATATTCAGACGAATGCACATAAAATGCCATCCATCATTGGTTCGAATTTATTTTTTATTTTTATCGGGAAAATTAGGAATCAAAAAAAAATGGAAAATAAGATATGTTTATTATGAAAGCTTCCTCCGCACTTGTCAAGGGATTCGCCCTGTTTCGTGTTTTCTTGTCGTTTTTCCTGTTCAAGTAAAAGCCGGGCATTAAATGCCCGGCTTTTACATTTTTTATTCGTCGTTTAGATTTCTGCCGACATACTATTATCCATTACAATTACTCTTGTGCGTTTCTTCTTATCGGCAGCTGTATATTCAAATTGATTTTTGCCCAACGCAGAGCGATCAAAATATCCTTTAATGGCTTCATCAAAATGATACAACCGCGCAATTTCCACATGCAGTCCCGGTGTTTTGTAATGCATCGGCAAAATGATATTGGGCTCTATAGATTTACATATTTCAAAAGCCTGTTGCGCATCAATGGTATAATTGCCGCCTACGGGAATCATCAGTATATCTGTCCCCATCAGCTGATTATACAAAGCTTCATCCGGCATATGCCCCAGATCGCCCAGATGCGTGATCGTCAGTCCTTCTGCTGTTACTTTAAAAATAATATTCTTTCCACGCTTTGCTCCAAAAGCATCATCATGATAGCTTGGAATTCCTTTAATCTTTATGCCGTCCAATTCAAAGCTGCCCTCCGCATCAAAAATGCGGAAATCTCCTGTGAGGCATTCCACCGCATTATGGTCGTAATGACTATGGCTGACGAATACCATATCTGCCGAAATTTCCGGCATCTGATAGCCAATATCCCCAAAAGGATCGAATACCAGCGTTTTCCCACTCTCCAATGTTATTTTAAAGCACGCATGTGCAATCCATTGAATAATCATGTTTTCCTCCTGTCTCAACCGCTCTCTTACTGCTGTTGGCTATATACCAATTGCAATCGATTGACCGCTTGTGTATCTGCTATATTAGTAACATATTCCAGTTCAATATTCCCTTGGTTTTCCGTTTCCTGAATATGGATCAAGGTAGGATAGACCTGTACCGCCACCATTCCCATCGGTGTCGCATAAAAACTGGAATAAATCTGCTTCTCTTTCAGCACTACGATTGCTGCATCTTGCGAGTTATTTTCCTGCTTTTTCAGCACAACCGTTCCCTGCGCCAACGTAATTTCCGTAAAATCTTCTCCGCCCGACGCGCCCATATATGAAAGAATTTTATTCCCACCCCGCACTTTTAAACTTCCCGTGGTGAGAAATTCCGTCTCTTCCGTCTGTCCGTTTTGTGTAAGGCTTCCCTTCACATTCACTACTATATTATCCATTTTATCCTTTTATAACCGTTTCTTTGTTCCTATTATATTATACTACCTTTTTTGCTTTGACAAGAGGCTTTCTGCAGATATTTGATTTTTTTGATATTCTCTTCCATTTTGAAATTTTCTTATCCGTTTTATGCAAAAATACCTTCCAACCAAGTCAATAACAGCGAGGTATACTCCACTGCTTCTCCTGCCTGTCCCTCTGTCTGAACCAGGCATAAGGGCGGAAACATGACACACCACCAGTTCTCTCCGCCGCCATCTCCCAATACAATGCGCACAGCATCATATTCTCCTGCAGGATAGCATATTGCGCCATAATATTTATCCGGGAAAGTGCTCTTCCCAACCTGCACCTGCGTGCGATATGCCTTTCCATGTGCTTCCAGAACTTCATTAGCAAGATTTTCCAGAGATTCCGCATTTGCAGAAATTATTTGTTGTGCCTGTTGTTTATCTTTACAGTTTTTCAACAGATCATTTTTTTCCTGCAGAATATAATCTCTTATTTCCAACTTAAGTTGTTGATCCTCCCGTGAATTGCTGTTAGCGATAATATGCAACCGTAAAGGATTCAGCCCGTTGGCAGCAAACAGCAATGCCGCCAGCAAAATAAATACCGTAAAAAGAATTTTTCTCATGATAACCGTACAGATGCCTTTCTGGTATATTTTCCCATAGTATTGCCCACTTATTTTGCATCTATACCATTTTTTACCTGCAGAAGTTTTTACAGCAGAAAGCACTGCGATTTCCAACATCTTTTGGATTGAAGCGCCACGCATAGGAAAGGGCCGCACAAATGTTGTGCGGCCCTTTCCTATGCGTGAAATAAATGTTCTTCTGTTCCTGCTTACTGTTTGAAAGTCAATTTATATACTTCATTGAAACGAACGGGATGATATGATTCTTTTGCCTTGCGCAATCCTTCATGCCCCATATCTTCCTCCCGGTTAACATAAGTTGTTTCGCTCCAGGCGTTTTCCAAAAACGCTTGGTTGATGGCGGCATAAGCGCCTTTATACTGAATATCCGCCTTTTCAATGATAATGTGTGCCGTATCGGGAGCAATCAATTCTCCAATGGAAAATGCACAGATTTTTCCTTCCACTTTCAATGCCCCTGCCCGCAGTTTTAATGCATCAAAATTTGCAATCAACGTATTGATTACCTGCTCTTCATCAAAGAATCTGGTATTTACATCGGTGTGCTGCGCAAACCATTCATCCATCATCGGCCTACACTGGTCAAAATTGCTGCCGTCAATCGGCAAATATTCATACTGATAAGTGGAAACAAATTTGGAAAGATGATTTCTTTTCGCATGATATTTTTTACCGGGCAGTTGAATCAGATCCTGCGTATGATAGACATAGTCAAAATCTCCGCGCGAGGCTTCCAGCAGAAACATTTCCGGGCATTCCGACTCTATCTGCGGCAAGACCTGCGAGGGAACATAGAAGCGCGTAATACCAAATTCCTCTTTCATTGCCATAAACGCATGGCGAAGCCTGCCTTCCTCTGCATTCAGCGGGAAAAAACCATAAGCATCTTCCGGATCCCCCGGCGGCAATGCTGCCAAACAAAAAGCGCCGTCGATTTCCGCATATTTCAAATGGGAACATTCTCTGGCCATAAAGATATTACTAAACCTGTAAAAGGAAGTGGGGATTTCCCCCAGCATTCGATCGTAGCGTTCTTTCAAATCCAAAGTGATTTCTTTCAACGCAATCATATAAATATTTTTTCTCCTTAAATATATTTTCCAATCTGCCCTTCAAGTTAATTATATCATATTTGAATTAACTCCAATCAGAAAAAAATTATTTTTTAAAAACTTCTGTTTTTATGCAGGAAAATGCTTTTCTGCAGCGAATATATTAAACATAAAAGCAAGATACATAATACTATCATAGGTTCTATGTAAATTTTATCGAAAGAGGTGATTCCGATGCATAAAGATTATTCTATGGAAGAAGAAAGCATATCATTTCAGGGGTTATCTGTTGGCATGGGCACCTTTGAGCATACCTGCCTGTAAGAAAATCTCTCTCATGGCATTTGTAGCTTTAAAATGCAGCTTTTACAATGTCATGCAAGGTGCAGAACATTAAAAATGTGCACAGGTCTTTACAAGGCGGAGAGATTGTTCACAGTATAACTCCTGCTGTATGATGAGTATTCATTTTCCCTATTTCATTCAGCGATAAGTATTGATTTCACAAGCGCAATTCTTCAAAAGAAATTAGCGCAAACAATCCGTTTTGGAGTTTTATACTGCATAAAGCGCTGATTCATAACCAGACACAAAGTATATTCAGCTCTCATATCCTATTTCAGTGGATCGTACTCGGCCGGCTTAGCAATAAGCCGGCTTTTTTTATTCAGAGAGAGCTCTCATCATCTTTATCTCCGGCAGATCCAGATTAGCCCGACAAATCATCATTCTTCCCGGTGCTGTAATTGCTTCCCGCTGCAATTCCCGCGCAATATTTTCTCCCATTTGCATTGGGTTTTCCAAAAGTGCGCCATATATCAATGCCATACGGATTGCCTGCTCTATTTCCCGGGAATATTCCAGTGAAAAAATACATATTTGATGTTGCCGCCCCGCTTCTATTGCGCCTTGTCGCAAATATAAAGCTGCCTGTGCATCAGCTGCTACCACTGCCAGCTCTCCTGGATGTCCCTCCAACCATTTGGTTGCTTGTTCCCCGGAAACTATTTTTTCCTGCAACGCAACAGATTCTCCGCCCTGTGCAAAATTTTCCTGAATTTCCGCATATAGTGCATACTGCCAATCCGCTGCCTCATTAGCACCTAAAAAATATATCTGCGGAACCTCCGCTCCACGCTCCTGCAAATCGCTGAATAATTGCTGCCCGATTTCTTTTCCCAAAACTACTATACTTGATTCCGATTCTTCCAGCAATAGTAGTTCCGCCGATGCAAAACAACTTGACTCCTCCTCATAAGTCACTACCATATCCGTTTCTTCCGAAAGCTGCTCCGGGCTTTCCAGCAATTGCAGTTGTACCGCATCCTGCTGCTTTAAATATGCATGTGCACCATCTAAAAACGCCTGTACAAAATCGTCGTTCTTTTGCCCCAGATAAACACGCACCATCTGGCTTTGCACTTTTTCCGGCGCAATGCTGGGCACTGCCCGCATGCAGCCGCTCAATAAAGCAACTATCATCGCCCCTATTGCTGCCAGCCACCTTCTTATACGATCCATGGTATTTCCTTTCTATGCCCGCACGCCAATCAACTTGGTGTTTGCTTCTTTTACAAAACCCACATTTCGCTTACTTTCTATATAGATTCCATGTTCACTAAAACGGCAGGCCAATTCCAGGACGTAGCAAGTCTCATAGAAAGCTAATGTTAAATGATATACCTCCCCTTTCCAGGCACCTGCGCAGGCTACCTTGGAAAACAGCATTTGTGTATGTGTATCGCTGTATATCGTCTCATGGGCGGCAATATGACCATACTCCCAATAGTCATATCCGATTTTTACTTCTGTCGCGTCTCCTTCGATTTCCAAATTCAGTTGATCCTGTGCACCAAATTGAAATTTCATTGCTGTAATTCCAAACGGATTTGGCGCCAGCACATATCGCATGCCAGTATATCGCTGCGCCTGCGGCATATCCCAGGAGCTGAGACCTTCCGGCAAATACATCTGATCCAATTCCAGGCTTACAGATTCTCCCGGCTCTGCAGGGCCTTGCAGCGCATTTTTCAAATCTCCCATGATCACATCCAAAGCCTTCATGTAAGTCCTGCTGGCTCCTAGCATCACAAATACTGCCTCCAAGCGAGGAAAAACGATATACATCTGGCCAAACGCCCCAATGCCTCCGTAATCTTCCTCTTCTCCCAAAAGCCATACCTGATATCCAAACCGTTTTTCCCATTTAGCAGAGCGATTGCCTATTAAAATCTGGCAGCTGCGCATTTCACGGACAAATGCAGGATCCAATAGCTGTTTACCTTCCCAGGCTCCTTCTTGCAACATAAATTGTCCGAATTTTGCCAGATCTTCACTGCACAGGCTCATGCCCCAGCCTCCCACATTCCGCCCCTGGCTGCATTGCTGCCATTGCACGCAAGTAATACCCAGTGGTTTCAGCAAGCGTGGCTGTAAAAATTCCAGCAGCGTCTGCCCCGTAATTTTCTGTATAACTGCCGAAATCATATAAGTACAGGCACTGGAATAAATAAACCTGTTTCCCGGCTGCTCTGCTACATATGTGTGCAGGAAATCTTTTGCCCAATCAATTTCATCTGAAAATTTAAAATTTGCATAAGAATATGGAAAATCATTGACCACCTCTCCTGCATGATGCCGCTTAAAATCATCCGGAGCCGCTTCAAACCCCGCCGCCATCATCAGCAGATGCTTCAGGCGCAGTTGACGCATATTTTCACAAGGTAACGACGGCAAATATTCGGGAAAATAATCGCATAGAAAATCTTCCAAAGTCAACAGCCCTTCCTGTTGAGCAAAGCCTGCTGCAACTGCCGTAAAACTTTTGCTAACTGAAAAAAGACTATGCAAATCCCCTTCCCGATAAGGCGCCCGATAGCTTTCTCCCACTACCTTTCCATGGCGTAGCACCATCAAGGCCTGCGCGCCATAACGCGGATGTGCCAATTTTTCAAGTGCCTGCTGTAGGCGCTGCGCATCAATCCCTTCCTGCTCGGGAGCGCATCGTTCAAAATATCTCATAAGCAAATCCTTCTTGTTTTTATCAAAATATTCCTTTCCCATAGCTTCTATAGTAAAAGAAGCCCTGTAAAAAATCAAGAAATTGCCATTTTACTTTTTTCTGTTTTTATGGTATCCTTCTAAAATAATTTCACAGAAAGTATAGGAACATTATGGATATTCAAGCATTTTTGGAATATTTTCGCCGTACCGATGCCTTGAGCCGCGAAATGGGCATCTCAGTGCGCAGTTTATCGGCCGAAGGCGCAGAAGCCGAAATGGAAATCAGCGACAATGAGAAAAACTATATGGGTATGCTCCACGGAGGCGCTTTCTTTACGATTGCCGATGTAGTTGCCGGTCTTTGCGTCTCTTATTACGGGGAACAATGCGTCACACTCAGTTCCAACCTGAACTATCTGAAATCAGCTTCTGCCGGCAAAATCATTGCCCGCTCTTCCCTGTCTCGCCGCGGCCGTAAAATCTGCGTCTGCGAAATCCGCATTATTTCCGAAGAAGGAACACTTCTGTGCACGGGCACTTTTACCATGTATATGACCGGTGTACCCATAAAATTTTAAACGAAACGCTCAAATGTAAACTTTTTTTGGGCAGCATATACAATTTTACCTCTTTAGCGTATAATGAGGTTGTCGTATGTAAATATCACAGGAAATGAAAGAGAGTATGAAAGTAAAATTATCATCCATGTATAAAGCCGCAAGCAGTTTCTGTTCTGCCGGCTTTGCAAAATTCAAAGGTCTTTTTTCAAAAAAGAAAACCGGAGATTATGCAAAAGCATCGAAGGTAAAAGCATCCGACAGAGTAGGTGCCAGACGCACCCTTACAAAAAAAGCGCCAAACCGGCGCCGCCTGACAGAGTGGGCGCCGATTCGGGCAGTCCTTTCTCTGTTTGACGGTCTGTCGGATTATTATCGGAGTTTAGGAAAGCATCGCCTGCTCTATGCATTGACAGCCTGTCTTTTACTGGTTATGACTCCTTTCTCCGTCGCTTTTTGCATTCCCTTTAATTCCGCTTCTGCGGGAACGGATCAAGCTTTGCATATCAATAGTGCCGGAGTTCTCTCTGCCGCAGAGGTCGAAGCCTCCGAACCGGCCAAAATTTATTCAGCTGAGCCTGGATTTGTCAATGACGTGGTCATTCAGATGCAGGAAAGACTGATGGAGCTGGCCTATATGGGCGAAGATGAACCTTCCAACTATTATGGCGATGAAACCGAGGAGGCCATTAAACGTTTTCAGCGTACGCATGGTCTAGAAATGACTGGCGTTGCCGATTACATTACCTTTGACTTGCTTTTTTCGGAAGA
>QANA01000049.1 GCA_003149735.1 Clostridiales bacterium
AAATGTGGAGTAAACAGAAATCTCGAGGCATGCGATTGCGATATTTCCTCAAATGGTCTTAATCCGTTTGAGCAGCTGAAAGACTTGTTTTAATATAGCGAGGGAGGTGTTATCATGGCAGTACCATCTAGAGTTACATCAAAAGCAAAGGGACGCAGCAGAAGAGCTCACTGGAAACTTTCTTCTCCGAATCTGGTAGAATGCCCCCAGTGCCACGAATCGATGCTGGCGCATAGAGTATGCAAGAATTGCGGATACTATGCTGGCAAAGCTGTTGTTGAAAAGAAGTGATTTGGATAAATTCGCTTGCTTTTACATACAATTCAGTAAACAAAGCTAATACAAGCAAGAAGAACAGCATCTTCTATGCTTGTATTTTTTTATGGAGAAGTATGATACAATGATTTTGAGTCGGAAGAAAAATGAAAGGGAAAAAGAAATGCAGGATAATAAACAATCGACGAAGCAAAGAATTTTGCTATATTTGGCAATTTGTTTGATGTGGTTTTCTATTTATGTTTATGTACCTACACTCAGTACTTATTGCGAAAAAATGGGGGCTTCCTATATGTTGATTGGAACAGTGCTCAGCTCCTATGGTTTTGTGCAGATGCTTTGTCGGCTTCCTATCGGTATTTTGTCTGATATCACAAAAAAGAGAAAACTCTTTATGCTTTTAGGATTGGGTTTCGCACTGGCCAGCGGAGCTGGGTTTTTGGTAGTGAAATCACCGGAATTGTTGATTTTTTGCCGTGCACTTTCCGGATTTTGTGCTTCCACTTGGGCAATCTATATGATCTCCTTTAGTAGCAGTTTTTCGGAGAAGGAGCAGGCAAAAGCGCTGGGCATTGCCAGTTCCGGCATGTTTGTGGGGCAAGTACCGGCAACTTTTTTAGGTGGTGTGATTGCACAGATCTGGGGAGAAAGAGCAACTTTTATAGTAGCAATTATTACAGCTGTATTGGGAATGTTGCTTTTTACAAAAATTAGTGAACCAGTCATACGAGAAATACAACCTTTAAAGCTGCGCAGTTTTCTTGGTTTGCTGAAAAATAAAAATCTGGTTTTTTATTCACTAATGGCTGTGTTTCTGCAAATTGCTTTATATACAGGCGCTTCCGGATTTATCCCTAATATTTTGAGAGATTTAGGAGCAAATAATTTTATATTAGGGTTGGCAACGAGCTTTTCTACATTGCCGGCAATTTTTTCCTCTGCGTTGTCAGGCTCTTTTTTTAAGGAAAAACTGGGAGCAAAAGTTTCCCTGCTAATTGCTTTTTTCTTAATGGCGGCAACTTTGGTGGCGATGGTTTTCATTGAGCAAATCTGGTTGATTTTGGGAATTCTTTTGTTAAGTGGATTAGCAAAGGGGTTGTTGCAATCTCTGCTGAATGCGTTGGCAGTTATGGATGTGCAGCCACAGTTGCGTTCGACTGGAGCGGCGTTTTTCCAATCCGTTTATGGTATTGGAATGACGTTAGGTCCGATTATTGCCGGTGCCTTGGCAGATGCGTACAATATGAATGTCAGTTTTATGGTGGTTGGAGGCATTACAATGCTTGCATTTGTTTGTATTTTATGCAAACAAATAGATTGAAAAGTATGGTGAAAGAATGGAACAAGAGAGAATTATAGGGCGATATACTTATTTACGGTCGTTCAGGATAAGCGATGCGGCGGCACTATATGGGTATTTGTCTTTGAAGGAAGTAACAGAATTTGAACCATATGAACCTCTGGATTGGCAGCAAAGTTTAGCGGAAGCAGCAGCGCGTGCGGCAGATACCGCTTATCTGGCGATTTGTCTCAAAGAAAATGATATATTGATTGGAAACCTGTATTTTGCAGAACGAGATTTTGGGACTTATGAATTGGGGTATGTACTGCATCCGAATTATCAAAGACGCGGTTATGGATATGATGCCGCATCAACTTTGTTACAGGAGGCTTTCGTTTGTAAAAAAATTCGACGGGTGATCATTCGCTGTGATAGAAAAAACCGAGCCTCCTGGGCATTGGCAGAAAAATTGGGAATGCGGCGGGAAGGGATCTTTTATAAAGAATGCTATTTCAAACGGGATGCAACAGGAGAACCAATCTGGATCGACAGTCTGCAATATGCATTATTGCGGGAAGAATGGGAGGCACAGCATGAAGCAGCGAAAATGGAAGATCATTTTTATCAGTCTGTTTAGTTGCGTAATGATGGCTGCCATAGAACTGTTGTGGAAGCCTAACTATTTTTATAAATCTATTTGTAAAATAGGTTTATTTGGCGGGACAATCCTGTGGATATGTTTGAAAGAAAAGCGCTCGCCTTCTTTCTTTTTCAAGATACAAAATAAACGCCAATTGCTTAAGGCAATATTGTTAGCAGTAGCTGTTTACGTCCTAATCTTATTTGTTTACGGTATATTGGGGAGCAAAATTGATTTTTCACAGATGTTAAATGGCTTATCGCAAAAAGAAGGTATTTCTGCGAAAAACTTTATATGGGTAACACTGTATATCAGTTGTGTGAATTCCCTATTGGAGGAGTTACTGTTTCGAGGGTATGCCTATGGATTTTTGAAAGAAGATATGCCGGAATGGCAAGCGAGTTTATTCAGTGCAGGTTTGTTTGCAATCTATCATATTGCAATCATGGTGAACTGGTTTTCGATTTGGTTATTTCTGTTGTTGCTGGCAGGTTTGTTTGTTGCCGGATTGTTGTTTAATTATTTGGATCATGAGGGTGGAATATTGCCCTCCTGGTTGTTGCATATCAGCGCAAATCTGGCAATTAACACTATAGGATGTCTGTTGATGGGCGTATTTTAAGAGGTGAAGGAATGGAGAAGATTAGAAAAGCGGAGCCAAAGGATTGTTCCCGTATCGCAGAAATACTGATATTTAATTGGAGAATAAATTTTTATCCTATTTTCCAGGATGAAGCATTTTATTTTAAAGAATTGGAAGTTGCATCGCTTGCAGGTCAATATGCAAATGACGCCGAATATCTGGATAAATTGTGGGTTTATGATGACGGAGTAGTAAAAGGATTTATAGAACTTGAGAAAAGCGAACTTGTCAAGTTATATGTTGACTCTTTTTTTCAAAGCAGAGGGATCGGCGCAAAGTTATTGGCAAAAGCAGAAGCATCGGGAGCAACGAAACTGTGGGTATTGGAGAAAAACGTGAAGGCAATTAAATTTTATATGCGACATGGTTTTATGCCAACCGGTGAGAAAAAATTAGAAGAAGGAACAGAGGAATATTTAATTTGTTTGCGAAAGAAATAAAGATAGTGATCGCATAATTCAAAAAGAGAGAGGTATTCATTACCTCTCTTTTTGAATTTGAAATTGATATTTTTATTCTTGAAATTTCTCAATAGCCAGGCCTGCTTCAGCCAATAATTGAGCAGAAAATTCATCCGGATAAGAATTGCGATAAACCAAGCGGCTTATGCCACTATTGGCAATCATTTTTGCGCAAATTACACAGGGAAAATGTGTGCAATATAAAGTGGCTCCCTCAATGGAAACCCCCATTTTGGCAGCTTGGATAATGGCATTTTGTTCGGCATGGACGGCATAGCAGAGTTCATGCCGGGTACCGGAAGCAATTCCCAGCTTGATGCGCATACATTCACCTTTTTCGGCACAGCTTTTAATGCCTGCAGGAGCTCCGTTATAGCCGGTTGTCAAAATACGTTTATTTTTGACAATAACAGCTCCAACATGGCGATCCTCTTTAAAACAACTGGACCATGCGCCGATAGTATCCGCCAAGTCTATAAAACGCTTATCCCATTTATCCATAAAGTTAAACTCCCTACTATGTTGTTTGTTCCAGCATATCATTAACTGACTGAGTTGGCAAGAATTTATCAGGGAAGAATTATCATAGCAGGGACAAATTCTGCATATGAATAAGTAAAGCAATTGGGAGGAAGTTTTTACATGAGATACTCAAGGATGCAGAATAATAAAACTGAACATTTTGGAAAGACAGAAGGTAAAAATGGAATTTTCTTTTTTTTAGCCATATTGGCAATTGCGGCAGCAATTTATTTTATTGGTGCAGCTAAAGTAGGTAAATTTTTGACAGACAAAGTGTTTGCGCCTGTATTTTCCTTGTTAACAGGTTCGGAGGAAGAACAACAGGAGTCACAAACGTCAGAAATACAAAGCACGGTTGCCCAGCAGGGAGAATCATTTACGTTAACTTTGCCGGAAACACATGTTTATGCATTACAGGCTGGTGCCTATGCGGATGAAAATAATGCAACGGAATATGCGCAAACTTTGAAGAATAAAGGCGGAGCAGGATATATTCAGTTTGACGGAGAAATATATCGTGTTTTTATTGCGGCATATTCATCACAGGAAAATGCTGAGAATGTTATACAAAGGCTGGAAAGTGAGCAGAATATGCAGACAAAACTTTATGAGATTATCTGTGCCAGTAAAACAATTTCTGTGACGGCAGATGCTCAAACAAAAGAAGAGCTGGAGGCAGCGACAAATGAAGCACCTAATTATGTTGCGCAGCTTATCGATCTTGCACTGGAATATGATAAAGGAAATATAGATGTCTCATCTGCTATTGAAAAGTTAAACGAAATGGGGATGAAAGCAAAAGAGCAACAGAAAAAAATAGCATCTTTGCAGCAGGCGGGTATTACCGGAAACTATATTACAGCACTACAAGTATATTATGAGGAAATTATACAAATACTGGGAGAAGTGAACGAGACATATTCTCAGACAGAAATGTCGGCATTTATTAAATATGCTTATATGACCGCCGCTTTTGCTCAGAATGAGTTGGCTGGGAAAGCAGATGCATAAAATTCTGTGAAGAATTTTATGTGATTGCTTCTATCGTTGGAGGCAGCATGGAAAGATCAGGAGTTAAATTTTTTATTTGCATTGCAATATTGGTTTCTTTTGCAGCCAGTATTTTGTCACTCGGATTTTCTTTGGATGTTCAGCCTGCTTCTGCCACTGTGGAGAGTACCACAGTGGCATTACCGGTTATTATGTACCACAGTATTTTGGATAGCGTTTCAAAAGCAGGAAAATATACTATTACGCCGGCTGTATTGGAACAGGATTTTCAATATCTAAAAAAACAGGGATATACAGCGGTTTTGCCGGATGATTTAATTGCTTATGCCAATGGTGAAAGGCAATTACCCCCAAAACCGATTTTGATTACGTTTGATGATGGCTATTATAATAATTACTCTTATGCTTTTCCTTTACTGAAAAAATATGATATGAAAGCGGTTATTTCCATTGTGGGAAATTTTACGGAACAGTATAGCGAAAAGGAAGCAATTATGAATAATAATTATTCCCATTTGAGCTGGACGCAACTGAAGGAGATGCTGAGTGAAGGCGTAATTGCAATTGGAAATCATAGCTATGACATGCACCGTGAACAGACGAGGGTAGGTTTTTGCAGAGTTTCCAATGAAAGTGAGCAGGAATATATCTTTAATATTACACAGGATGTTGCTCATATGCAGGCGTTGTGCCGCAATCATTTGGATGGATACGAAGTAAAGACGTTGACATATCCTTATGGGACCTATAACCAGATTACCGAGGAGATTGCGGAAGAGTTGGGATTTTCCATTACATTGACCTGCTATGAAAAAATAAATATATTGACTTTTGGACAAAAGGATACAATTTATAGTTTGGGGCGTTTTAATCGGCCATATGGAATAACGACATATGAATTTATGCAGAAACTGGAAAGTTAATGGATGGCACATATGTATCGTGCAACGAATATAATGAAAGTATATACTGCTTTCTTTTGCAAAAAGTTAAAGCAAAAAAGTTGTAGGAGCATATGGAAATGAATGAAAAAGATAATACCTTCCAGGAAGTACGAGTTGATTTAAATCGAAAAAAGGAATTCCGATGTGGCGGAGGGGCGCCCATACAATCAATGCCGATCATGCAGGATCAAACGAACATACGAACGCAGAATCATGATCCTATGCAGGAAAGAAAATTAATCACGCAGGAATCTCAATTGCAGATAAAACGGCGAAATATGGGATATGGTCCGTTTGATGTGCTGGATATGCCACAGGACATGAACGGTTATCTGGCTGCGCAGGTGGGTAAACATATTATGGCGCATTTTATAGCAGGTAGTAACAATGTATTTGAGGTAGATGGTATTCTGCAAAAAGTGGGAAGGAATTATATGGTTGTAAAGGATATACAAAACGGGGATTTGATTACCTGCGATTTTTACAGTGTACGTTTTGTGCGCGTTTACGGTAACCAGTAAAAAACATTAACAAAACATAAAAAGCGGTTGTTTTGAACAACCGCTTTTTTGCTAAATAAAGTTTAAAGTTATTGAACGGCTTTCTCTGCGAAAGTATTATTAACAATTTCAAGATAGGAAGCACGTTGTTTCAATTCGCCTGCTTCCTGCATGACATCTTGCAACCGCTCAAAGGCATCTTGAGTCATCGCAGGTGTGCTGACCCAGGCATCAATATTCTGATACCGTTGGATTGCAGTGCTTAACAGGGCGAGATCACTATCCGGAAAGAACGGAGCAATTACTTCCGCAATTGTTTTTGCATCTGCCTGTATTACCCATTGTTGTGCCTTGTAGAGTGCGTTGGTGAATTTCTGGATGATATCCGGATGCTCATTGATATAACTTTGCAATGCAAAGTAAGCGGTATAAGGGATTTCACCACTATCCTGACCGACAGAGGCTACAATATACCCTTTGCCTTCCTGCTCCAGGGTAGAGGCGACTGGTTCAAATACTGTTACATAGTCGCCGGTACCGGCTGTAAAAGAGGGAACCATCAAATCAAAATCGATGGAAGTATCCAGTTGAACGGCATCTATATCGACTCCACTCTGCTTAACAACGTATTCCAGGGTCATATAGGGAACTCCACCTTTTCGACCACCTAATACGTGGGCTCCTTCAAAGTCTTTATAAGAAAAAGAAGCGTTAGGAGTTCTGGAAACGATGAAAGATCCATCCCGTTTTGTAACCTGTGCAAAAACCTGGGCAAAGTCTTCCTTACCTTCATTGTAGACATAAATGCTTGCTTCAGGGCCAGCAAAACCGATATCAACTTGCCTGGAAAGGACGGCTGTCATAACATTATCGGCGCCACCGCCATTTACCAGCTCTATTTCAAGGCCTTCCTCCTCAAAATAACCGAGAGCAATAGCCGCATACTGGGGAGCATAGAAGACAGAATGGGTAACTTCACTGACTGTGAGATGAACGACTTCTTCAGTAGAATGTTTTTCGCAGCTGCTAAGTGTCAAACTAATGCAAAAAAGCAAAGCCAGTGCAGCATACAAAATTTTTTTCATGCCCTTAATTCCTCCTTTAGGATTCTCAGTGAATATGTTTTGTTAAAAAATTCTGTAGTAAGACAATTCCTTGATACATAATGGTCGCGGCACAGGTCAATATCATAACACTGGACATTACCAAATCCATCTGAAAGACCTGTGAACCGTAGACGATGAGATAACCTATGCCTGCCTTTGAGACAAGAAATTCTCCCATGATCACACCCACCCAGCAAAGCCCCACATTGATTTTAAGAGAATTGATAATCGTGGGAAAGTTTCCGGGAAAAATGAGTTTCTGGAAAATTTGGCGGCGGGTTGCGCCCATTGCACGCAATAATTTGATTTTTTCGGGATCAATGGTAATAAAACCGTGGAACACTTCCAGAATCGTTACGATTAACGAAATGGCAAGTGCCATGATAATGATTGCCTTTTGTCCGGCACCTACCCAAACGATAATGATGGGACCTAATGCTACTTTTGGAAGAGCATTGAGAATCACAAGGTAAGGTTCTAATACATTTGATAAAAACGGTGACCACCAGAGAAGTGTTGCAATGAAGGTACCGATACAAGTACCTAACAGGAATCCAATTATCGTTTCTAAGCAGGAAACAACAATATGCCGAATTAAATCTCCCTGTTGATATAGGTTCACAATGCAGCGGAAAATGCGTGAAGGCTGACTCATGATAAAAGGATCGATCCAGCCTAATTTTCCGGCGACTTCCCATAATAGGAGCAGACCTAAAATCAAAAAAATTTTGCAAAAAGAGATCCAGACATTTTTTCTTCGGAGTTCTTTTAAGTAAAGTTTTCTTGCGGGGGAAAGTATTTCTTTATTGTTATCCATTGACATCCAACTCCCTCCATATTTGATTAAAATATGTTCGGAAAAGAGGGTGCTCTCTTCGGGTCATGGGGAAATTTTTCTGCATATCAAAATCAATAGCATGAATGGCCTTGATATGAGCGGGGCGACGCGATAGGACGATGATGCGGTCAGAAACGCAAATGGCTTCCGAAATATCATGTGTTACCATGATAGCTGTTTTTTTCTCCTGTTTAATGATATGATATATATCATTGGAAACGGCGAGGCGTGTTTGATAATCAAGAGAAGAAAAAGGTTCATCTAATAATAGCAACTCCGGTTTAGTGGCCAGCGTTCGGATTAGGGCAACTCTCTGCCTCATACCGCCGGAAAGCTGAGAAGGATATTTTTCTCTGAAATCGGATAAACCGTAAGTGCGAAGAAGTTCTTCGGCGTAAGCAACGTTTTCCGGGGTCTTGCGGTGTTGAATTTCCAGCCCAAGCATGATATTACCGAAAACAGTCCGCCAGGAAAAAAGGTGATCCCTCTGCGGCATAAAGCCAATAATGGGATCCGGGCCAGATATTTGTTTTCCATTGATATAGACAGATCCCGAGGAAGGGGAGAGCAGGCCGGAAATAATTGAAAGCAGCGTTGATTTTCCGCAGCCGCTGGGACCGACGATGCTTACAAATTCTCCTTCCGCGATATCCAGATCTATATGCGAAATGGCTTCGATTTCACCATTTTTGGATTGATAATTCAAAGAAATGCCTAAAACATTTACAATTTTATTCATGGCAAACCTCCTTGTATTGGTTTATAATATGGAGAGAAAATGGAAAGTGTGCGCAATTCATATTTTAGAGCATCGGATTGGTATAAAAGGCAGAAGTTTCAATAAAACAGGTGTATATACTTAACGAAAAATGTAAAATATGATATGATAGAAAAGTATTACGATAGAAATAAAAGTGAGGACGAATTTTACTTGAGAAACAGGCAAAGAACGAATCGTAAATCGAATGACAACGCGAAGCAGAGACCTGCCATTCGCATTATTCCGCTCGGTGGAATTGGCGAAATCGGAAAAAATATGACGGTAATTGAATATGGCAATGATATGATCGTCATTGATTGCGGGTTGATGTTTCCGGAAAATGATATGCTGGGCATTGATTATGTAATTCCAGAGACAGAATATCTGCTGAAAAATAAGGATAAACTGCGGGCTATTATATTGACACATGGGCATGAGGATCATATTGGCGCTACACCGTATGTGCTTCCGAAATTTTCTGTTCCCGTATATGGAACCAAATTAACTTTGGCTCTGGTGGAAATTAAGTTGGCAGAGCATGGAGTAAAGAATCAGAAGTTGCAATGCGTTGAGCCGGGCAGTAAAGTCAGATGCGGTGCATTTGAAGTTGAATTTGTAAAAGTCAGCCATAGCATTGATGATGCTGTTGCTTTAGCGGTTCATACTCCGGAAGGAACGCTGGTGCATACCGGTGACTTTAAGATTGATTTTACGCCGATCGATGGAAAAGTAGCAGACATACAGCGCTTTACCGAGTTGGGAAAAGAAGGAGTGCTGGCATTGATGTCAGACAGTACCAACGCTGAAACGCCCGGTTATACCATTTCCGAACGAAGCGTAGGGCAAAGTTTTGAAAAATATTTTTCAGAGGCTAAAGGGCGTATTATTATTGCTACCTTTGCGTCGAATGTGCATCGTTTGCAGCAGGTCATTGATGTAGCTAAAAAGTATAACCGGAAAGTCTGCCTGACCGGACGCAGCATTTTGCGTATTACTGGGGTTGCAAAAGAACTGGGTTATTTGAATATCCCTGAGAAGATGATCATCGAAATGGATGAAATTGATCGTGTACGGGATAGTAAGGTAGTAATTTTAGCAACAGGAAGCCAGGGGGAACCCATGTCAGGGTTGGTGCGAATGGCTGAAGGAGATCATTCAAAAATAGGTATTAAGCAGGGAGATCTTGTGATTTTATCCTCCTCCTCTATACCGGGCAATGAGAAAAATATTTCTCATGTAATTAATTTGCTGTACCGGCAGGGAGCAAGAGTTGTATTTGGGGGGATGGCACAGGTACATGTCTCAGGGCACGCTTGCCAAGAAGAACTGAAGTTGATGCTTGCTATGATTAAACCGAAGTATTTTATTCCGGTGCATGGAGAAGAGCGGCATTTATACAGTCACGCTGATCTGGCTTACAATATGGGCTATAAGAAGAAAGATGTGTTTATACCTCAGCTTGGAATGCCTATTGAGCTGCGCAAGAAGAGCGCGAAATACGGCGAAGCAGTGGAATCGGGCATTATTATGATTGATGGTTTGGGAGTTGGAGATGTCGGCAGTGTAGTGCTGAAGGACAGGCAGGTACTTTCGCAAGATGGGCTGTTTGTTGTAGCCTTGACGATGTCGAAAGGGCAGCGCGGCTTAGTTTCTGAGCCGGAAATTCTTTCAAGAGGTTTTGTATATGTTAAGGAAGCCGAGGAATTGATGGCGCATGCAAAGAAACTGATTGTCCGTACGGTAGATGAATGTACCAAGGTAAAGGGAGCCAATTGGGCTACGATTAAGAGCAAAGTGAAAAGTGCTCTCTCCTCTTATTTGTATAATAAGACCAAGCGCAGTCCGATGATTCTGCCGATTATTATTGAAGTGTGAATAAATGATTTTTATAGAGGAGGAAAAACGTTTATGTATATTTATGATAGAGCACATCAGCTGGCAGCTGATATTAAACAGAGTGAAGAATTTAAAACTTATAAGGCACTGAAATATGAATTATATGCCGAAGAAACAACCAAGTCACTTTTAAAACAGTATAAGCAGGCTCAGTTTGAGGCGCAGGCCATGGTGATGTCGGGGCAACAGCCAAGCGAAGAATTAATGGACAAATTGAAAAAGGTTGGAGAAGTATTGGCTTTTAATCCTAAAGTGACTGAATTTTTTGCTGCCGAATATAAATTCAATACAATTGTTTCTGATATTTATAAAATTATCGGGGATGCTTGTGAGTTGGATACAGGCTTGTTTGAACAGGAATAAGGGAAGTTTCCAAGTATAGAGGAGAAGAAAGGAAATGGGTAATCGGAATCAACGTCGCTCGATCAAACCTGTAGAGTTTAAGTCTCAGGGGACAAAGCAGACGATACGTGAGGTGCCGGAAGAAAAACAAAAATCCCGCCAGATTCATGCTCCGGTAATAGAAACGAAGCAACAGGCGGAAAAGAAAAAGTTTTCATCACCTGAATCCCGGAATAAAGGAAAACAGATGGTTAAAACGCGTAAATATACAAAGATTGATCGCAACATAGAGGAAAATCCCTGGCGGGATATTGGCAGGCGTGTTTTGAAAACAGCTATTATGGTGGCTTGCAGTTTGGCAATTGTCGCGATCATGGGTGTTATTGTTTACAATTATGTTTATGGGCACTATATAGCACCGGTGGATGTTGATAGTACCGAAGAAATCAGTGTTATTATTGATAAAGATGATAGCCTGAAGTCGATTTCGCAGAAGTTGGAAGATGCAGGAGTCATCCGCAATAGTACGATTTTTAAGTATTATGTGGATTTTTCGGATATGAGCACCAAACTGTTGGCTGGTAAGTTTACATTATCGCCAAGTATGACTTATGATGACATTATCAATGTCCTGAAACGGCCGGCTGCGGCTCAACAATCTACTCGGGTTACTCTGGTAGAAGGTATATTGATTAAAGGAATGATACCGAAACTGGAAGAAGCAGGGGTGTTGGCAGAAGCGAGCAGCAGTGCTGAATTTGATTCAAAAGTTGCGGCGGGTACAGATTATTCGGATTATTGGTTTATTAAGGAAGTATTAGACCAAGAGGAAACGCAGTCAGAACACCGCGATTATATTCTGGAAGGTTATCTTTTCCCGGATACTTATGAATTTTATATTTCTTCGGATACAGATCAGGTTGTTGAAAAAATGCTTAACCGATTTGCGGAAATCTACACCGAGGATTATAAAAAGAGAGCAGCAGAATTGGGAATGACCACGGATGAAGTGATCACTCTGGCTTCCATAATTGAAAAGGAAGCGGGAAAGGTAGAAGATTTTGCTAAGGTTTCAGCTGTTTTTTACAACCGCCTGGAGCAGGATATGATGCTGCAATCCTGTGCGACGTTGCAATACTTTATGCCGGAAAAGAAATTTGTATATTCGGCCGAAGAAACCCAAACGCCTTCTCCGTATAATACCTATATTCATAAGGGTTTGCCGATTGGGCCAATCTGCAGCCCCGGTAAGGCAGCAATAGAGGCTGCTTTATGGCCGGATGAGCAGTTTATGGCAGAGGGCTATCTGTATTTTTGTGCAGGAGATCCTGCAGAAGGAACGACAGTCTTCGCAAAAACTTACGAAGAGCATAAAGCTAATATAGCAAAATATGAATCCCTTTGGTAAATTATGATTATGCAAAAAAAAGTTGAGCTTTTGGCACCGGCCGGAAGCATGGAGTGTTTTGAGGCGGCACTGCGCTTTGGCGCAGATGCCGTCTATCTGGCAGGGAAAAAATTTGGATTAAGAGCATTTGCCGCTAATTTTTCTGAACAAGAACTACTGGAAGTGATCAGCAAAGCTCATAATCTGGGTAAAAAAGTATATATTACTGTCAATTCTCTCTTTCACAACGAGGAATTAGAGGCATTACCGGAATATTTGGAATATTTAAAGAAAATTGGGGCAGATGCGGTAATTGTCTCGGATCCGGGCGTATTGGCATTTTGCAAAGAAGCCGGGTTGGAAATCCATATCAGTACACAAATGAGCACTATGAATTACAGAAGTGCTGCTTTTTGGCATCAGATGGGCGCAAAGCG
>QANA01000018.1:0-38094 GCA_003149735.1 Clostridiales bacterium
TGTGTATAAGAGACAGGAACAGGGGCTCCTCTTCATTAAATGCCCATTTTTCCAACTCTGAATCCTGCGTACAGGCATCGGCGAACAAGTCGTCAATCAAATGCTGCTGAGAAATGTTGAAGGTAACGACTCCAAGGCTTTGTTTAGATAACTCCGGGTCCTTATATCTACGTTTGATTTCTTCTACTACAGCCTGAGCTTCCGCCTTGTTGGTGCGCGTCCTGCTGCGATCAAAGACACCATCCACATGGATTAACCGCACCTTGGATTCGCGATCATTGACCGATGGGAATGTAAACAGTTTATTCTCATAGAACTGGCTGTTGCTGAAAGCAATCAGGCTTTCGTGGCGGCTGCGATAGTGCCACAACAAATGAGACTGTGGCATATTCAGGGCCAGGCAGTCATCCAGAATGCTCTCCAAATCTTCTGCCTCTATATTGTCTTCGTCTACCGCATTGGTAGTGAAAAAAGAGGTCGGCGGCATTTGCTTGGGGTCTCCTACGATGATAGCTTCCCTCCCTCTCGCCAATACACCTACAGCCTTACTGGTGGGCAATTGTGAAGCCTCGTCAAACACCACAATATCAAAGGGTTCTCTCTTGGGATCCAAATACTGTGCCGCGGAGATAGGGCTCATCAGCATACAGGGGCACAGGCGCGACAAAAGATTGGGGATTTGATCAAACAATTTACGAATGCTGACCCCTCTGCCGCCGCTCTTGATGCAGCGCTGCAGAATCCCCAATTCGGAGCTGTGCGCTGCTTCTCGGGTAAAATTGGGAACATTACTTGCCAGACGACAGTATGCTTCCTGTCGGGAAAGGCGGCTCCACTCCTGATCCATTCGCTTATATTGCTCAATTTTCTTGTTAAATACTGCTCCGGAGAACTGATTTAAGGTAGCACTGTCATCAATCGCGTCTGAGATCAATCCTTGCAGCAATCTCTTTTTATAAGATCGGAATACAGAATCATGCTCTGCGCCATTTTGATAGTTATCCACCACATTGCCAAGACCTATGGTTTGAGCTTCTGCGGCGACGCCGATATAGGCAATCCATTCCTTCAGTTTATCTGCATGAGCAAGGACCTTCTTGCAAAGATCGAGCTGCCCATCCAGCCAATTTTCTTCTGTCCGTTGAGCAATATCCAACAAATTCTCAAATGCAGTCTTCGCCTCTGTAAATTCGGCCAACCCAGCTCCCAGTCCATATACGGCATCACGCAGTTCCTGCATGCCACCACAGGTACAAAGGATATCGTGACTGCCGCCCAAGCAGTATAGCGCATATAAACTGGTCTGTGCAGCCTCTGCCAACTGCGCAAGCCTGTTCCAGTCCGTAGCCTCGCCGTTATAAAAATCCCCCAAATCCTGACCATATCTCAAGAGCAACTCGGAGGCCATCTTATTCTCCTGTTGATAATCCCGCAGCGCTGCAATATGAAGATGAATATTATTTTTCGATACGGGAACCCTGGCGTATGCATTCAAAGTCTTGGTCAATTTGTTCAAGCCCCGCATTCTAGGCAAGAACCATTTTGCGGAAACCTGTGCAAATTCAGCAGACAATACCGCGCCATCCTGTGTCAAAAAACCGGGCTCAAATATTTGCAGCAGTTGCTTCCTCAAAGTATTTGCTTTGAGGAAATGTTGCGTAAGTTTGCTAACCTCTGCTAAATACAGTTGCGGGCAATCAGCCTTTGCCCAGGCAGAAGGCATATCATACCAGCATACCATTTGGTGTGCAACATCAGATAGCCACTGCAAATCTTCGAGACACTCCGGCTGTTTTTTCCCCAGTCCTTCCGCCAATCGCTTTGCATAACCGCCAATACTTTCAAGTTGCCTTGTATACGCCTCGACTGTAATTTTCAGACTGTTGCGCAGGTTTTGTGTATACTGCATACAGGAAACCCTGGCAAGTGGGTGATTGCAAGGGTGCCCCACTTCCTTGACTGCAGCAATTAAGCGTTCTATTGCCAACTGCTGTTGCTCCAGGGTCTGCTTTGTCAATCCCCGGATAAAGGCGCGATCAAATGGCGCAATATCAGGCGCATCTTTATAAAGTTCATATTCATTGATCAGCGAATACAGGTCGCTTCCGCAATTCAGCATCCTGTGCAGCTGCGCTGCATAAGAATCCAATTCTGCACGCAAAGCGGCAAGCTGTTCAGCTTTAGCGGCATATTCTTCAGCCGTTTTCGTCTTGGTAACTTCCGTCGCCTTGCGTAATTGCTCCAAAACATCTTTTTTCTTGGATTTATTGGAATGCAATTCCAAACAGAAAGGGCCAATCCCAATGCTCTCCAACCGCTTTTGTACTACCTCCAGTGCCGCCATCTTTTCTGCCACAAACAAAACGCGCTTACCCTTGGCAAGGGCATTTATGATCAGGGAAGTGATGGTCTGAGATTTACCGGTGCCAGGCGGGCCATGAAGGACAAAGCTCTCACCGCTGCAGGCAGCCTGGATGGCGTATAACTGAGAAGCATCTGCAGGCATGGGCAGCAGAACATTATTTTCGTTTACCCGCTCTCCGATTTCCAAGGGTTGTGCATCCCAAGTCAGTTTACCTTCCATTAAGCTACGGACAACTTTATTTCGCATCAGATCATCTGTGCGGTTACGAATGTCATTCCACATGACAAACTGAGAAAAGGAGAAAATGCCAATGCTGGCAGTTTCCAGTACATCCCAATGGGATTGTTCCATCACCGCCTTACGCATAGCAGTGAAAACTTTGCGAATATCAATGCCGTGCTCATCACCGGGCAGTGGATCTAATCCTTTTACCACAATGCCAAAATCCTGCTTCAGCTTTTCCAGAAGTGTGATATTCATCTGCGGCTCTTCATCTCGAAGCCGAATCACATAGCCCTGCGCCGCAGATTTCCTCACCATTTCAATGGGCAGCAAAATGATAGGCGCATATCGAGCCTTGGTGCTGCGCTTGCTTTCGAACCACTTCAGCATACCCAATGCCAAATACAATGTATTGGCGCCATTCTCTTCCAAAGCAGCCTTTGCTGTACGATACAGCCCTTTGATGACATTGGTCAGTTCGCCTTCGGTAAAAACAGAACGAAGGCGCTTGTTTTCAAATTCCGCTTTAATGATCCCCGCAGCGCCCATCTCATTCAGCGCTTCAAACGAAAATTCCTCCACACGCCAATCAGCAGGTTTGGGAAGGATGGTAAAATCACTTCCGTCTGCCAGAGCATTCTCTAACTCATCCAGGGAATTGGTGAGGATTGGCAGCTGCGTTTTGGTCATACGCAGGTTAATCAAGGTATTCCGCATGCCCAAATCCAGCAGTTTGCGTTCCCATTGCACTTTCTTGGGCAGATTGTTATCCTGCGCATGGGGGTCTATATGAATCGTTTCATCAAGCATTGTGGGGGCAGCCATATTTTCTTCCTTGAAGGAAACATCGTGCACAATCTCCCAACCGGAGGCAGTATGTACCCGTTGAGGTAAAGGAGAAATACGGCTCATACGCGCTCTATGTACATCTATGATATATTCCACCTGATAAGTAGCCAGGTTCTGCTCGCCAATAGCACGGGCGTGATCAAAAGAAAGGTCTTTCCCGGTGGTGACACAGGTAGTTTCTATTACGGCGATTTCGTTTACACCGGAAGCCAAACGCTTGGTAATAAGCGAGGCATCATCCTGCACGCATTCCGGGAACATTCTTGCCTCCAGCCAAACGCCGGTGAAAATATGGTTATTGGTAGTAATCAGCAGCGGATACAGCCCAACTGCTTCCAGGCAGGAGGCGTACAAAAGGGTCAGATCCAAGCATGTACCCAGCTTCTGCTGCAATACCATATCGCACAGGCGCACCCTCTGACCTGCCTGTTCAAAACTGGCAGGAGGTACCACATAGGCAATGGCTTGTTCTTTGATAGCCGTAAAGATAGCAGCCGCTTGACTTAATACCCGATTGGGATCCTGGGATTGGTAGCCACCCATAGAAGTATCACCGGTCCATTGCCCCAAAAACTCTGTGGCACGAGCGATGATCCTGGCCAGTTCCGGATGGTTGGGTGTAACAAAGGTGGCCAGCAGTTCCGGATACAACCCAACACCATGCCACTCATCAAACGCCAGCACAGTTGTTTCTGCGTTATCCGAAACCAGAGTCTCCCCCTTGGTTTTCAACACAATATGCAAAACCCCAGCCACTTTCTCTGTCATGCCCGCCAGATATTCACCATTCAAAATCAGCTTGGGGCGAGAAATCGTAATAGCTTTGTTTGCCGGCAGATAATCAATATGTCGGGTAAAAGGCAGGGCAAATTCCGGAATGGATGTGATCTCAATGTCCACATCCTCGATAACAGAATCAGTGATATTTTCAATAGTAATTGACTGAATCACCACAGCACCGTTTTGCTGCAGAGCATAGTTGACCACCGGCAGCACTGCCACATCCAGGCGCACAGGGTCACTACCGATACAGTCGGTTTCTTCGGAAGTCAGCGGCAGTTCCTTCGCTGCATGATTTGCCTTTTCAGCCCGCTCAGCTCTGGATGCGTCGGATACTGCCGTATGAACCTCTCCCACTGTAGCCATCAGTTCGTTGAGCTTGCGTTCCTGTGTCTGCAGGAGTTTTCTAAAATCTGCATTCTGCGTTAGATTTTCAGGAGTTTTATATTCCGGAGCTTTGAACTTCCAATCGCCATACACTTCCATCAGCCAACAGCAAAGATTAAAAGCCATATGCAGCAGCGCAGCTGCACGCTCCTGGGAACTCACTCCCATATGCACGGCATCATTTCTTGCCTTACGTAGAGTACAAAATATATCGTCAATCCGTTTAGGAAGCATATCAGCATATTTCAGCGCACGAATTCGATCGGCTTGCACAGCCTGATCCGGTAATTCAATCTTCTCAAAAGAGCAGATTTCCTGTGCCACACGCTCTGCCAGTATCCCAATTTTATAAATGCAGGCATTGGCATCCGCAAATAAATACCATTCTGCTGTTTTGCCAAGCTGCGCTATATCGAGCCAGTATTTTGACATGAATTCAAAATTTGACACAACACCGCCTCCTTCCAAATGCTCCGTAAACTTTTTATTTTATATCTGTTCTGTAGTTTTTTATACTTATGGTTTAGTCTAACATGGACATGCCTTTTTTGCAATCTGAAGGCAATTATGCCGCCAGTCCCCTTACTGCCGTATACTTTGTGCGATGCCTATTGCACTGTCTTGCCTCAGTGAAAAATGATGCGTAAACAAACTATTCAAAATAATGGCCTAAGATTTCCGAAACTAATAGTTGAGCCCTATGCCGCTTCGGAAATCTATGCTACCGGCCATCGGCAGCAAAAAAACGGCATAGTCGGATTTTTCCAACTATGCCGTTTTTCTCAAGACTCAAAATTTCTTAATGAGACACCTCTCATCAGTTTTTTTATAATACACTACTGTTTCTGACTCTGCAAAAATGCTGCCACTTCCTGTTCGTCAGGCATCGCATCAAAAGCACCCCGATGCGTAGCACATAAAGCCCCTACGGCATTCGCTCTTCTCACTATTTCAGCCATAGACATCTGCGGAGCATGGCAGAAATAGTAATGCACCGCTCCCGTGAAAGCATCCCCACATCCGGTAGTATCCACTGCATCCACTTCAAACCCCTCTACATATCCGCTTTCCTGCGGAGTGGCATAATAAGCGCCTTTTTTACCTAATGTGACAAATACCGCTTTCTTTTCTACCCCCAATTTCAGCAGTTCTGCTGCGCCGCGCTCAACTTCGTCCTCCGGCACCCCGGTAACAATGCGCATCTCTTCCTCCGAAACTTTAATCAAATGACATCGCGCCAGAATTTCCCGAAAAAACGCACGGGCATATCCGCTCTCTTCCGACCAGCGCCCCGGGCGATAATTCGGATCACAGGAAAGCAGTTTCCCCTGCGCCGCCGCATAATCCATAGCGTGCAACAGCGCCCGATACCCTGCATCTTCTTCGTCGTACACACAGGAAACATGGAATATCTTTGCCTGATCGATCAATTTCAGTGCTACTTCCTGCGGCTGCAGCAGTCGTTCGGCATGCATCCCGGGCACAAAATAGAAGCTGCGCTCTCCCTGGGCATCCAGACTGACAAAGGAGAGGCGTGTCACTCCTTGCTGTGTATAAAGCAGACCATCTGTCTCAATTCCTTGCGCTTCCAATGCCCGGGTATATGATGCCCAAAAAGGTCATCCCCCACCATGCCCAAAAAGGCATTTTTCGCTCCCAAACGGGCACTGGCCACCACACAGTTGGCAGGCGCCCCGCCCGGATTCATTTCATAAGCCGGGTTTCCCATTGGGCCAATCCCACATTGAGAAAAATCGATCACCGCTTCTCCTAAGGCTACTACGTCCAACATGGTTCTTTCCCCTTTTCTTTTTCACATTACGCAAATTTTACATAAGACGATTTTCGATTTTGCCAAAATCAAAGGCTTTTTTCTAACAATTCTACATTCCCCATGTATTTCCTGCCTCTATCCGGAATCTCTTTAACTCCAAATAAAAAAACGGCAGATTTCTCTGCCGTTTCTAAATTGTAAACTATCATCAGTCGACCAGCGTCGTCCAACCATAGCGATCCTCTTCTTTTCCCCACTGAATGCCGGTAAGATAGTTGTACAGTTTCTGCGTCAATTCTCCTGTCTTGAAATCATTGATGCGAACAGAATCTTCTTTATAAAGGAATTCTCCAATCGGCGAAATCACTGCCGCCGTACCTGTACCAAAAGCTTCTTCCAAAGTGCCGTCATGGCCGGCCTGCATCAAATCCTCTACCGCGAGAGGCTCTTCATGCACTGTATAACCCCAATCTCTCAGAATATGCAGAATGGAATCGCGCGTAACACCGGGCAGTACGGAACCATCGATCGGTGCAGTATAAATCTCACCTGCAATTTTAAACATTACGTTCATGGTGCCTACTTCTTCCACATATTTGCGCTGTACACCATCCAGCCACAGTACCTGTGCGCACCCCTTCTTTTCTGCTTTCACCTGACCGAGGATAGAAGCTGCATAGTTGCCGCCGCATTTTGCAAAACCGGTACCACCCTTAACAGCGCGCACCAGTTCATCTTCAATCAGAATCTTAACGGGATTCACACCTTCTTTATAATATGCACCACTGGGGCTTAATACGATTACAAACTTATAGGAGTTGGAAGCATGTACTCCGAGCGCTCCTTCTGTTGCAAATACGAACGGACGAATATACAGAGAAGTTTCCGGTTCGGACGGTACCCATTCCGCATCCATCTTAACAATTGCCTTTACCGCTTCCACAAACATTTCTTCCGGGATCTCGGGCATGCACAGACGGCGATTGGAGTTAATCATTCTTCTGGCGTTCATTTCCGGGCGGAACAGCTGAATTTTGCCATCCGCTCTGCGATAGGCTTTTAATCCTTCAAAAGTTTCCTGCGCATAATGCAGCGTTACGCAGGTAGGTTCCATAGGAATCGGGCCATAAGGAACGATTCTTGCATCATGCCAGCCCTGGCCGGCATCATAGTCCATTACGAACATATGGTCAGTATAGAATTTCCCGAATCCGAGATTTTTTTCATCCGGTTTTTGTTTGGGAGCAGCAATTCTCTCTACTCTGATATCCATCATATTTTCCTCCTGAAACATCAGCTTTTAAATTCATCTGCCCGCCAGACAGCGTGCAGGAATATACGAAATAATTTTTCCTATATTATATATGAGTGTGTTGCATAATTCAATAATAAAAACCCTTATTTTATCGGAAGAATTGACAGAAATTCCGATTCATATTACTATGAAATCAGAGTCGTTTATGCAATTTCATATACGTGCACGACCATTCAGAAAGGAGTTTACAATGGGGAAGTTATCTGGTAAAACCGCTATTGTCACAGGCGCCGGCCGCGGCCTGGGCAAACAGATTGCCATTCGTTTTGCAGAAGAAGGCGCTAACATCGCCATCTGCGCACGCAGTTTGGATCGATTACAGGAAACTGAACGTCTTTGCCGGGAAGCCGGTGCCGAGGTGCTCTGTTTCGTCTGTGATGTCACAAAAGTGCCTGATATGGAGGCCTTTGTCGCTGCAACGGCAGAAAAATTCGGCGGAATCGATATTTTGTATAACAACGCTATGTCTACCGTATGTGGGCATAAACTATTTGAGGAACACACGCAGGAAGATTTTGATGCTTTCTATCAAAGCGGCTTGATGAGCAGTTTCCATATGATGCGCTTGTGTTTCCCCTGGCTCAAAAAAAGCGGGCACGGCAAAGTGATCTGTGTGGGATCCGGTGCAGGCGTAGAAGGGCAATTTGGTATGACTGCTTATGGAGCCATTAAGGAAGCTATCCGTGCCATGGCACGGACTGCCGCACGGGAATGGGGAAAATATAATATCAATGTTAATACCATCAATCCGGGCGCCATCACAGATTTCTACTATGAACAATTGGAAAAAATGCCGGAAGAAGAGCGTGACCCCGTAAAGTTGGGCTTTAACCCCACTGTTATCGGCCGCTTTGGCGATGCTTATGAAGATATTGCTCCGGTTGCAGTATTCCTGGCCAGCGAGGATTCCCGTCATATCACCGGTCAGACCATCATGGCCGAGGGCGGCGTGACAATGATTCCTTAAATATTGGAAACTCTTGCATCCCATTTAAATTTGTTTTATACTGTAACAAGGTAGTGTTTTACTAAAATTCTAAAGGAGAATGAATATGGATACCAAACAAATTCTGATTCAGGCTGGTAATCATGTAGCAGAGGCGCTTGCCAAGGTCGATCCTGCTCAGGTTGATGCTATGGCTAAGGGAATTGCGAAAGCAAAGCGTGTCTTTGTTTCCGGTTGGGGCCGTGCAGGCAATGTTGCCGGCATTTTGGGCATGGATATGTCCCAGATTGGCAAAGTTGTATTCCGTGTAGGCGATAACAACACGCCTTCCATCCACGAGGGTGATATCCTTCTGGTAGTTTCCGGTTCCGGCAACACCAAGACGATCTCTATCATCGCTCAGGAAGCGAAAGACTTCGGTGCAGAAGTCGGTTTGATTTCCACCAGCGAGCAGTCCATTATCGGTGAGATTGCCGATTACAACGTCGTAATCCCGCGCATTGAAACGCCCATGAATAAAATCATGGCTGCCAAGAGACCCGCTCGTGACCCCAAGTTCAAGAGCACTGCTGGTACTCGCGAAACGTATGATCTCACACCTGAAGAGAGAGAAGCTATCACGCTCGATCAGCTCGAGTTGACCTATCAGGCAGCTTTCGTCCTCAACGAAATCCTCCAGCACAAGGTTATGGAAGAAATCGGCGAGACTTTTGAAGCTATCCACTACTATCACAACAGCCTTGAGTAAGCGAAGGGGAGGATACTGAATATGTTAGATATTACCAAATTGCTGGCTTGCGCCGGTAACAATGTCGCAGAAACATTGAACAAAGTCGATCCCGCGCAGATTGAAGAAATCGCTTCGGCAATTGCTGAATCCAAGCGCGTATTCACTGCAGGCTGGGGCCGTGCAGGCAACGTAGTCCGTATTCTGGGTATGGATATGTCTCAGATCGGTATGCTGGTTTATTGCGTAGGCGATAACGGCACGCCTTCCATCCACCCCGGCGACATTCTGCTGATCAACTCCGGTTCCGGCAACACCAAGACGATTGCCGTTATCGCACAGCAGGCAAAAGAGCAGGGCGCTAAAGTTGCTCTGATCTCCGGCGCTGCACCCGAAGATTCCATTATCGGCAAAATCGCTGATATCAATGTCACCGTTCCCAGACTCAAAAAGAACGATTTCCGTCCTCCTGTCAACAAGAACGTCAAGAACAAAGGCCTTGGCGAGCGCGTGGATTGGGGTCTGACCGCCGAGCAGAGAGAAGAGATGGCTTATGACGATGTAACTGGTTACTATGAATCCGCTTTCGCACTGAACGAAGTAATCCGTAAAGTTGTTATGGAGAAGATCGGTGCTAAGACTGAGGATATCATGTATTATCACAACAATCTGGAATAAGCAATTTTTACGCAAACAAAACGCAGGCATTTTGCCTGCGTTTTTTAATTTTCTTTTTTATCCTTTTCGGCAGAACAATTTGCCTTTTGTTCCATTATGCTTCGATATTGTTTGGTAAGCTCCGGCAATTCCTTTTCCAGGGCATCAGGCTTTCCGCTTTTTCACAGGGGAACTTGATGCATAGCCCACAAAATAATGCTTCATGCTCCTTTGCACAGGCATGTATTTTGCACCTGCCCAATTCAGTTCACTCTGGAACATACCCATCCGCTTCCCGGCAACCTGCACATTAGCCTTCTTTCTTCTTCCAACAATCAGCACAACATTCTCCACAGGCTGTAATTACAGAAAAATCAATTTTACCTTGTTTCATTTCTCTTCCTTTATTTTTGTATTAAGAAAAACAAGCGGTCATTACAATGACCGCTTTCAATTACTGCTTTTTGAAAATATGCATCGCACGCTACTACAATGCCTACCCCCAAAAATAACAGTTTCTTATTTATCTGATTCTTCCAATACTTTCTCCGGCACCTTGGCAAACAACGGACTGACAGAAACACGATCATGAATTCTGGAAACTGCCTCTGCAAACAAGGGCGCTGCTGAAACAGTAACCATCTTTGCGCTGTCTGCCGTATAGGGATTTTCAACCGTATCCGTACTGATCACCAGCTCAATCGGGCTTTCTTCAATACGTTTAACGCCCGATTCTCTCAAGATGTTATGTCCCAGGCAAGCTACAATGCGCTTTGCTCCTTTTGTTTTCAAAACATTGGCAATATCAATCAGTGTACCGCCGGAAATGCTGAAGTCATCTACAATCAGGCAATCCTTCCCATCTACCTCGCCAATAAGTTCCAGAATTTTTGCCTTCTCATCATGCGCTACACGGGTCTTATCACCAATTGCTACCGGTGTTCCCAGATAATCCGCATATTTTCTAGCTGTTTTCGCAAAACCTGCATCAGGAGATACGACCACCAAATTGCTTACATCTACATATTTTTTGACACTTTCGCAGAGCAAAGGCAACGAATAGAGATGATCGGATGGAATCCGGAAGAACCCCTGAATCTGCGGTGCATGCAAATCCATCGTAATAAAACGATCTGCACCGACAACTTCAATACAATCTGCACACACTCTGGCTCGGATGGATACTCTGGGCTCATCCTTCTTATCGCCTTTGGCATAGCCAAAGTAAGGTACAATTACCGTGATAGAGCTGGCACTCGCCCGCTTGAATGCATCAATCCAGAAAAGAATTTCAACCAGTTCATTATTCGGATCCATACCAATTGGCTGAACCAGATACACGTCACTATTTCTCACTGTTTCTTTAATGCGGACAAAGATATTGCCGTCAGAGAAATGTATGACTTCAGAGTTGCCCAGTTCTGTCCCAAGATAGTTGCACATTTTCTTTGCAAAGCTATGGCCCGTCTTGCCTGCAAAGATTTTTACATTTCCTTGTTCACTATGCATGTTATATCTCCCATAGGTTCTAATATCAAAACTTTGATAAATTTATCATATCACAGCAAGGCAAAACTATCAACATAAACAGCGCTTAACCCTGCTTTTTTTCAAAAATCTCATGAATTCCGCGCAGCAGCAGCGGGTGTCCTTCTCCTCTGCATTCTTTCCCCAAATAGGTAGAAGGGCGTATATGTCCATGATAGTCGCTTCCCTGCGTGACAAACAGCCCATACTTTTCTGCCAATGCACAAAAGTACGCGCATTCCGCATCATCGTGTTCGGGATAAAAAGCTTCTATTCCGGCGAGTCCGACCGCTTTCATTTGAGAAATCAGCGCATCAAAATCCGCAGCATAGGTGAACTTCGGGTGAGCCAGCACCGGCAGACCGCCAGCTGCCCGCCCTGCGGATAAAATTTGTTCCCAGCTCACACCACGGCGCGGTACATATCCCGGGCAACCGACTTTCAGATATTTGCGAAAAGCCTCATCTACAGAAGCGGCTTCTCCTGCCTCCACCAGAGCCAATGCAATATGCGGCCTGCCCGGCACACCGTTTGCCGCAAAGCGCCGAACCTGTTCGTGCGTGATCCCGAATCCCAGATCTATCAGTTTTTGCGTCATTTCTGCGATTCTGCTGCTGCGCCTTTTGGCCAGTTCTGTCATCAGAGCACAAAATTCCGCATTTTGCAAATCCGCTCCATAGATCAGAATGTGCATTTCCTTTTCACTATTCGCCGAAAATTCAATACCACTGACCGTCTTAATCCCTTGCTTTTGTGCTTCCGTCGCAAAGGCTGCTACCCCGGCAATCGTATCATGGTCTGTTAATACAGCATACTCCAGGCCCTGTTCAGCACATTGCCGCACAATTTCCTCCGGCTTATCCGTTCCATCGGAAGCTGTGGAATGCATATGCAGATCTATTTTCATCATCGTGCTCCTTTCTGTTGTCTTTTTACCCTCTTTTTTGTTCTTTTAATCAATTTGTTTTATAAAAAAGGAGCAGAATTAAATTCTGCTCCTTTCATTCATGTTGTTTCCTGAACAGAGAAAATGCTTTCTCTCTCAAAAATTTCCTCAAACTCTTCTCCGGAAATCTTTTCTTTTTCCATCAGCACTTTGGCAATTTCATGCAATTTTTGCATATTGGTTTGCAGAATTTCTTTTGCCCGATCCATGCAGAATACCAGCTGCTTTTTCAATTCTGCATCAATCTGTGCCGCCACTTCTTCGCTGCAGGTTTTCGACTGAACCAGCTCTTTACCCAGGAATACTTCCTGATTATTGCCGTGGAAAACCGGTCCGACGGCATCGTTCATACCATATTTTACAATCATCGCCCGCGCCATATTCGTTGCCCGCTCGATATCATTGCTGGCCCCGGTGGTAATATCGCCCAATACCAACGATTCTGCCGCTCTTCCGCCCAGCATCATCGTCATTTCATCTACCATTTTGGATTTAAAATAATGGCTCTCGTCCTCATTGGGCAATGTCATCGTATAACCGGCTGCCATACCGCGGGGAATTATGGAAATTTCGTGCACCGGATCGCAGTGCGGCAAAACTTTCGCACAAATCGCATGACCAACCTCATGATAAGCTGTCACCATTTTATCTTTTTCAGTCATCACGCGGCTCTTTTTCTCCGGGCCTGCGATTACACGGGTAATCGCCTCTTCCACTTCTGCCATGGAAATTTCCTGTTTTTTAAATCTGGCTGCCAGAATTGCCGCTTCATTCAGCACATTTTCCAGATCAGCTCCCGAAAAGCCGGGTGTGCGTTTTGCAATCACTTTCAAATCCACATCCGAACCCAGGGGTTTGCCTTTGGAATGTACTTTCAGGATCTCTTCTCTTCCTTTGACATCCGGCACATTGACGACAATCTGACGGTCGAATCTTCCTGCGCGCAGCAAAGCCGGGTCAAGAATATCCACACGGTTGGTTGCAGCCAGTACAATAATGCCTTCATTGACGATAAAGCCATCCATCTCTACCAACAGCTGGTTGAGCGTCTGTTCCCGTTCATCATGGCCACCGCCCAGGCCAGCTCCTCTCTGACGACCGACCGCATCAATCTCATCAATAAAAATAATACAGGGTGCATTCTTTTTTGCATTGTCAAACAGATCGCGGACGCGTGCTGCACCCATACCTACAAACATTTCCACAAAGTCGGAACCGGTAATGCTGAAGAAAGGAATTTTTGCTTCTCCCGCCACCGCCTTTGCCAGCAGCGTTTTACCGCAACCGGGCGGCCCAACCAGCAAAACGCCTTTGGGGATACGTGCACCAAATTTGGTAAACTGTTTGGGGTTCTTCAAAAACTGTACAATCTCTTCCAGTTCTGCTTTTTCCTCATCGGCTCCAGCCACATCTGCAAAAGTCTTATTGACATTTTCGCCCATGGTCATCTTGGCGCGGCTTTTGCCGTAATTCATGCCTTTGCCGCCGCCTTGTGCCTGGCGGTACATCATATACCACAGCGCGCCCATCAATAAAATGGGAACCAGATAAGGCAATATCACATCTATCCAAATAGAATTATCCTGTACCTTCTGATAAACGATATTTACTTCGCTTTCCGCAAGGCTTTCCACGCCCAAAGCTGCTTTCAGGTCAATATCAATCTGATAGTAGGAAGGCAGATATACATAATAGTCATATTTTTTAGGAAAAGCTTCCTTCTTGATCGCCGTATCCTTTTTCAAAGCCACCGCTTCATAACCTACGATCGTAATATCCGTAATCTCTCCGGACTCCACTTTTTTCAAGAATTCCGTATATCCCAAAACGGCGTCTTTTTGATTATCCGTGTTGACTACCGACTGCGCTACCAGAAAGATTGCCAGAATCAGCAGCAGGTAAATCAATGGGCCGCGAACAAACTTTTTCAAACTCAATACTCCTCCTTTATGGCTTACAAATCTTTGTTATACGCTATATATTTCAGGTTTCAATGTCCCCACAAATTTCAGGTTGCGATATTTCCCGGCATAATCCAGCCCATACCCAACCAAAAATTTATCCGGCACATCAAATCCCACATAATCTGCCTGAATGGGTGCTTCCCGGCGTTCCTTCTTATCCAGCAGACAGCAGCACCGCACGCTCCTGGCGCCCCGCTTATGGAACAACTCTTTCAGTGCACAAAGCGTATTGCCGGAATCAATAATATCTTCCACAATCAACACATCTTTTCCCGCAATATCCGCTTCCAAATCATAAAGCATGCGCACATTCCCTGAGCTCTTTGTCCCCGCACCATAACTGGAAACGCGGATAAAATTCATTTCCAACGGAATATCCAGTTCCATAATCAAGTTAATATAAAAAATTGCCGCACCGTTCAGCACACCGACCATGATAAAATCTTTTCCGGCATAATCCTCCGCGATCTGCCCTGCAATTTCTTTCACTCTGGCCGCTATATGCGTCTCGCTCAGAATCACTTCCTCAATATCCCGTTCCAGTAAACTTCCTGTTTCCATATTTTTTCTCCGCCCTTAGGGTCTGATATATTGTACCTCATAGATATGCCGGGTATGCGGCTGCACGCGCAGTGTTTCGCTCAAGCTATGCCCGATGATCCACAACACTTCTTTGCCACAGCACAACAAAAGTTGCTGTTCCCGCTGTTCCCGTGGAATCTTGCGATCTATAAACCATTCTTTCAGTTTCTGACTTCCCTGCACACCAAAAGGCCGAAACAAATCCCCTTCCTGCCGTGTGCGCAGCATACAGTTCTGCGGCAGTTTTTGCGCATCAATATATTGGCATAAACTCTGCCTTGGAGGAAAACTGTTCGGCCTTTCTGCCGGCCGAATCAACAGCCGTCCACCGTCCGGCAACAAATTTTCTCCCGGCTGAATGCACATCGGCTCCATCTTATCTATTGTATACATTTTTGGAGAAAGAATCAACAAACCATAGTTGACCTGTGCAAAAAAAATGCCGGGCAAAGAAAATATTTTTCCTGTCTCTCCCTGCTCTGCCAATCGTTCCAGCTGCTCTATCGCGGCACTGCCAACATCTTGCAGCGTCCCTGTACAGCGGTGCACAGCCATACGCAGCACCCGCCGGCGCATGGCAGCCGGCAGCAGCCGCAGTTCTTCAATTTGCAAAATAATTCTGCCCTGCTGTTCCTGCGCAATGGCCGCATATTCTCTCAACGTATATTCTGTCAAAAGCTGTTGTTCCTCTTCCAACAGGCGCCCCGCACGGGCAATGGCATCGCTTACTTCCGGATTCAGTTTACGCATTTGCGGCAAAAGCTGCAGTCGCAGAAAATTGCGGCTGTAATGCAAATCCTCATTCGTACTGTCCTGCCGAAATGCAATGCCATGTTCGGCAGCATATGCTTCGATCTGTTTACGGGGAACATCCAAAAGCGGGCGAATAATCCCATCCTCCCGCAAATATGGCATCGCACATAAACCTTGCGGTCCGCTGCCCCGGATCAGATGCAGCAAAAAGGTTTCCGCCAGGTCATCCTTATGATGCGCAACTGCCACTCGGTCAATTCCCTGTTCCCGACAGCAACGCGCAAAAAAATCATAGCGCAATCTCCGAGCGGTATCTTCCAGATTTTTCCCCTGTTCCTGAGCTATTTGCAGTGCATTGCCCCGTTCAACAAAAAGCGGTATTCCCAATTTTGCACAGGTTTCCTGTACAAAACGCATATCTTCTTCCGATTGTGCTCCACGGATACCGTGCTCATAATGCAGTGCACTTAATCGAAAGCCGCATGGCAGCTGCAGGCGATGCAACACGTGCAGCAATACCATGGAATCTGCCCCACCGCTTACTGCGACCGCCACCTGCTGCCCGCACTCGATCAATCTGTGCCGTATAATGGTAGATTCTACAATTTTTTCTATCATAATAGCCTTTATTTTACGCGTTGTTTCCGTACTTTACAATACCTGGGATAATAAACAAATTATGAATTAAATGCTTTTCTTAAAATTTCACCGGCAAATCCATCGGCAGGGCTGTTTTTTCTCCTATTCCCATGATACACTGTATTTAAATTCTTTTATATTCTGATAAGGAGGGTTTCATGGATTACAGCAAAATTCTACTGGTGGGGGAGCCCATGTGCCTCTTTCGCTCCAATGAAGAGGGCGTTCCCCTTTTTCAGGTCAGCCAATACAGCACAGGTATCGCCGGCGCAGAATTGAACGTCGCCATTGGCCTCACCCGCCTTGGGCACCAGGCCACTTATGTCACCAAAGTGGGAAACGACCCCTTTGGCCATATGATCGCTTCACAGCTGGAAAAAACGGGCATCAGTACTCGCTTTTTCTCTTTTTCTGATACACACCGCACCGGTTTGGTCTTTAAGGAAAAGGTCTCTTGCGGAGATCCTGAAATTTTCTATATCCGCGCCGGTTCCGCCGCTTCTACCCTCTCACCGGCAGATATCAAATCCATCGACTTTTCCGATTACTCTGCCATTCATATGACCGGTATTCTTCCTGCGCTCTCCGAATCCTGCCGGCAGACAGCCTTTCGCCTAAAGGAAAAAGCACAGCAGGCAGGGTTGCTCGTCTCCTTTGATCCCAACCTGCGTCCTCAGCTATGGCCAAGTACCGAAGCCATGCGTGAATTCATGCATGCATTTGCCGCAGGCTGCGACCTTTTTTTCCCGGGCATTGGTGAAGCGCAGCTGTTGACCGGCCTTAGCGATCCGGCCGCAATTTTGGATTTCTACTGCAAGCTCGGGGCAAAGACTGTAATTTTGAAAGATGGAAGCAAGGGAGCGCATTACCAAAACGCACAAGAACGTGGCACAGTTGCCGGTTTTCAGGTAGAAGTAATAGATACCGTGGGTGCCGGAGACGGCTTTGCTGCCGGAACATTGAGCGGCTTATTGGAAAAATTACCTTTGCCTGAGGCAATCCGCCGCGGCAATGCCATAGGTGCACGCCAGATTACTGTCCCCGGCGACAACGAAGGTCTTCCGACTCGCGAACAACTGCAGCAATTTTTCAATCAACATCAGGAGGCTTAAAAATGTATTCTTCGGAACAGCTTTTTCAAATCGGCCTCCTGCCAGTTGTCGTCTTAAACAATGCTGCACAGGCCGTTCCTCTGGCCAAAGCATTATTGGCCGGCGGCATTCCCACTGCTGAAATTACTTTCCGCACCGATGCTGCTGTCGAGAGTATTCGGCGCATCAGTACACAAGTGCCCGAAATGTTGGTCGGTGCCGGAACCGTTACTTCCGTGTCCATGGCGGAACAGGCTGTCGCCGCAGGCGCTCGCTATATTGTCAGCCCTGGGCTCAATACGGACGTGATTCGCTGGTGCCTTGCGCATGAAATCCCTGTTTTTCCAGGAGTGGCCACGCCCACCGAAGTTGAGCAGGCCATGGGTATGGGTCTTTCCATTCTGAAATTTTTCCCAGCCGAACAGTGTGGTGGCACGGCCATGCTGAAGGCTCTGAGTGGACCTTATCCGCAATTGCGCCTGATTCCCACCGGCGGAATCGGCCCTCAAAACCTTGCGGATTATCTGGCTCTGCCAAATGTTCTCGCCTGTGGCGGCAGTTGGATGGTTCCTGCTGCCTTAATCGAAGCAGGGGATTTTACTGCAATTTCCGCCCTCTGCCGTCAGGCCGTCGATCTTCTCATGGGTCTGCGTTTTGCACATCTGGGAATCAATAACGCCGATGAAACAGAAGCTCGCCGTGTTGCCGCTCTGTTTTGCGCTCTGTTAGGCGTCTCCCCCGATGAGAAACCTGCGTCCATTTTTGTCGGTCCACAAGTGGAAGTCATCAAATATACTTTCCGTGGCCAAAACGGCCACATCGCGTTTTTCTGTTCCAATATCGAGCGAGCAGTATTCCATTTGCAGCAGCGTGGCATTGCTTTTAATCCGGAAAGTTATGAATATGATGAGAAAGGCTGCCGCGTCGTCTATTTGGCTCAGGAATTCGGTGGTTTTGCTATTCATCTGGTACGTGCATGAGTCTTTTGCAAAAAAACTGCGTCCTTCTCCGAGGACGCAGTTTTTTTATTTATAGCAGTTCAATTCCAAAAATTTTCATACCGCGGGTACCCACAACCAGGATATTTCCCACCACTGCCGGGCTGGCTTCAATATTCGCGCCCAACGGCAGCTGATCAAGCAGTTTTCCGGTTCGTGCATCCAGCAGATGCAGTGTTCCTGCCGAATCTCCCTGCAGCAGATAGGCTTTCCCTTCCTCATCATATACCGCCACCGGAGAGCTCCACGCATACGCTTTCATTTTATAACGCCAAACTTCCTTGCCTGTTTTCTTATCCAATGCTACCACAATTCCGTTGCGCACACTGGGCGTGCGGGCAACCGGGAAAATCATCAGATCCTCAATCTCATGCTTGCCCAATACCGGCGTCGCCTGAACACCACCAGAGATCCCGGCAATCGTATTGCAGAAGTAGGAGCGAATCCAGACATATTCACCGGTGATGGCATCCAGTTTAAAAATGGGGCAATCGCCAAGGCGCAACCGCTTGCTGGGTGACCAGTGCAGAGAAGTGCCAATATACAGATATGGATGTCCATCCTCCATAGAAAATACAGGTGAGCCATTGGTATCATCCACCACATCCTGCGTCCAGACAATACGCATGGTATTGACATCAACACACAGCATAGTGCCGCCATTATCTGCAATATACAAATAATTTTTCCACATAACCGGACTGTCTTCCATGCCCAGCCAATAGCTCTCTTCGCTGGAACGCGCCGTCTTATAGCGCAGCTTGACAAATTCATCAGGAGCGATGCGCAGTTTTCCTTCTTCATCTGTATAAGGATTCAGTTTAAATGTGTAAAGGATTCCATTCTCAGACGGTTCAAAAATATAATCTCCGAAAAAGAGCGGTGAACTGTCAAATCCACAGAACTCACGGATAGCAAAGGGATCCTGCCCACCATATTCCAGCAGCTTGCTGCAATCTTCCAGGCTATAAAGATAAGCGCGGGCGTATTCTCCCTCTCCGGCTCCTGAATCGCCGGGCCCTAAATGGAGGATTGGCAGCGAAGGGTGTACTGCTCCCGCGCCTTTAAACGGAAGCCCCACTTTCAGCACATCACGCGTAGGCGTTCCGTCTTCCAGATCCAGAAAATAGACGTTGCCATCCATCGTAGAATAAATGACTTCCCATAAAGTTTCTTTTTGTTTCTTCTCTTCATACAGGTTCATCGACTGCTTTTGTTCCTGCGTCCAATGCAGAATCAACGGCTGCCCAGTCCATCCACTGCCTGTCCAAAAACCTTTTCCATACCCTTTGGCCAGTTTTCCTGTTTCTGCACTCCACCGAATGCGCAATTTTTTTTGCTTCAATGTGGCATTGCCCAGGGCAGCACCGCTGCGCAGATGGTCACCCCGAAAAGTGACAATCCCTTCCTGCTGTGTATACGGCTCTTTTTCGCTCACTTCCACCGGTTGCATGCGCTGATAACTCTCTGCCGGCTGGCCATCCACTTCCAACTGTGCCTCAATTCCATGCACTGCAGGCTGTGTAGCCTCTGTCGCATGCGGTATCTGCTCCTCTTCATTTACAAGCCGGAAATGCTGCAGCTTTGTAAATTTGCGAAACGGGCGCAGCAGAGCCATCACAATCAAATCAAGCGCCATCATAAAAATTCGAAATAATCTGCTGGTTTTCACGTCATTACCTCATTGATCTTTGCCGGACTTGGCTTTTCGGCATTTTTCTTTTTTTAGTATACCCTCTTTGCTCCATCACCGCAAGCATTGCTGCCTCTGCTGTAACCTTTGCTTGACTTTTCATATCATATTCAGTACAATGTCTATAAAGTGTCTCATGTGATACACTTTTGAAAGGAGTATTTATGCCTACGGTTCAACCGACTGCCGGCGATCTGGAAATCATCAGCCAAAACCCATTGTTTTCCGGATTTTCTTTGGCAGAGATCAGCCAGCTTCTGCAAGGGCGTTGCACTATCTCCTGTCATGAAAAACATGCGCGCCTGGATACAGGCGACCAGTTGGGTCTGCTGCTATATGGCCGGGCTTGCATTCAACAGACCGGCGAACACGGTGCTGTGTTGGATTACATTGCCCCGCCACGAGTATTCGGCCTTGCTTCCATCTATTTGGAGCATACACAATTAAGCGAGATTTATGCGCTGACGCGCCTGCGCATGCTTTGTCTCGCCCGAAACGAAGTGGATATTCTGCTGGAAGAATCGGCCCGATTTCGCACCAATTTCCTGCGCTATTTAAGTACACGCGTGGCTTTTCTCACAGATAAATTGGAACGGCTTTCCACCATGAGCGCAGAAGATCGTCTTTTTTCCTATCTGCAAAAGCAAGCCGATGAAGAAGGGCACTACACCGTGCGCAGTATGACAGAATTTGCCGCTCTGCTCAATATCAGTCGTGCCTCTCTATATCGGGCGATTGAACAGTTGGAGCAACGCGGGGCCTTATCTCATATCGGCAAACAATTTACTTTGCTTTCACAGCATCCGTAAGGGTGTATGTAAAAATATATCAAATTCTATGAAAAAGGAGTTTTCATCCATGAAATTCATGAAGCAAATTGCACTTATGCTGGTGCTTATGTTGGCCACTTTGAGCCTTTTCGGCTGTGCCAAAGAGCCAGAGCCCGCCGAAGTTGTCTCTGACCCCACTTCCAGCATTGTAGAGCCCGAGCAAAAAGCGGATATCAGCGTTATTGCCATTTCCGGCCCCACCGGCATGGGCATGGTCAAACTGATGAAGGATAACGACGAAGGTAAAGCCGCCAATAACTATACTTTTTCGCTCACTTCCACACCAAGCGATGTAGTCGGAAAAATCACCAATAACGAGGTAGATATCGCCGCTATTCCCGCGAACCTGGCTGCAACGCTTTATGCCAAGACGGAAGGCAAAATTCAGATTTTGGCAATCAATACGCTGAGCAATCTGTACATCGTACAAACCGGTGAGGAAATTTCTTCCATCAAGGATCTGGAAGGTAAATCCATTGCTGTTTCCGGTCAGGGATCTACTCCGGAATATGTCCTCAACTACATTCTTGACGCCAACGATTTGGCAGACAAAGTGACAGTCAATTTCTATTCCGAACACAGTGAAGTGGTTTCTCAGTTGGCTGCCGGAAACGAAAGCATCGCTTTGCTGCCTCAGCCTTTTGTCAGCGTTGCACAGGGTAAGCTCGAAACGCTGAGCATTGCGGTCAACATAGAAGATGCGTGGGAAGATGCCTGCAAGGTTACGGGCAGCACCGGAGATATTGTCATGGGCTGCGTGGTAGTCAGAAGTGAATTTGCCGAAGAGCATAAGGAAGCCATCGATGCTTTCCTGGCCGAGTATCTGGATTCTGTAGGTTATGTTTCTACCAATACGGAAGAAGCCGCCAAATTGGTGGTGGAATATGGCATTATGGCCAATGAGACAATTGCCGAGACCGCTCTGCCTTCCTGCGGCATTGCCTTTATCAGCGGAACAACCATGCGGGATTCTCTCAAGCCCTTCCTGGAAATTCTCTTTGATGCCAATCCTGCAGCAGTCGGCGGTGCGCTGCCCGATGATAATTTCTATTATCTTCCCTAATTGTTAATTCATTCAGAAAAGCGGCGCGATTTCTTGCGCCGCTTTTGCCGTTTCGGAGGAACCATGCGTAAATCTCTGCAATCTCTGTTCATTCTGTTTTTCTGGCTGGGCCTCTGGCAAGCCGCCAGCATGCTTGTCGGACAAGAGCTGCTTATCCCCTCCCCCCTGACTGTTTTTTATCGCCTGCTTGCCTTAGGGCAGACAACATATTTTTGGCGCTCCATTGCCGCCACATTGCTCCGCATTCTGGTGGGATATTTGCTTGGCATAGTGATAGGTACCCTCCTGGGCGCCCTTACCTGGCGTTTCGGATTTGCGCGCCGGTTGCTGCATCCGCTTCTGATGATAGTGCGTTCCACACCTGTAAGTTCTTTCATTATTCTGGTGCTGTTATGGATCGCCACCGATCTGGTGCCCGTCTTTATCAGCCTGCTGATGGTACTGGGCATTTTTTGGCAAAATATCTTTGAAGGATTAGATTCTCTGGATCACGACTTGCTGGAAATGACTCGAGTCTATCGTTTTTCCTTTTCACAGCGGTTACGCGCCTTTTATCTGCCATCCTTGCGTCCTTTTTTTTCCTCTGCCGCCCTGGCCTCTCTGGGATTGGCCTGGAAATCCGGTGTAGCTGCGGAAGTCCTGTGTCATCCGAAATTTTCCATGGGAAAAGCTCTCTATAACGCTAAAATCTACTTGGAGACATCTGACCTTTTTGCCTGGACAGCCATGGTTATCCTCTTGAGCATGCTGCTGGAGAAGTTAGTACGTCGGTTGTTCACTTCCAGTGCACAGAAGGAGGTTTATTCAAAAATATGACATTACAGTTCCTTCACGTCTCAAAAACATTCAAGAACCTGCCCGTATTACAGGATTTTTCTTTTTGTTTTGAGCAAGGCAAATCCTACTGTCTTATGGGACCTTCCGGATGCGGAAAAAGTACACTTTTGCGCCTGGCTTGTGGTCTGCTGCCGCCAGACAGCGGTCGCATTATCGGCACAGAAAACCGCTTTTCCTATGTCTTTCAGGAAAATCGGCTTTTGCCCTGGTATACGGCACGGCAAAACATTGAGTTGGTCTGCCGGCGCCGTTCTGCCGAATACTGGTTGGAGGCCGTCGGCCTGAAAGCATTTGGCGATACGCTTCCATCAGCGCTTTCCGGTGGTATGCGCCGTCGGGTCGCTCTTGCGCGTGCCCTGGCAGCCGATGGACAGATTTATCTGTTTGACGAACCGTTTACCGGCCTGGACGCAGAACGCCGTGAGGAAATTATTTCCCTCATCCGTCAATATACAACCGGTCATTTATGCCTATATACTTCTCACGATTCTCTGGAAGCCGAAAAAATAGCCGCAGAAGTGCTGTATTTTACCGGACCACCTCTGCAGCCAATATCTCCTTTATACAAAAATAATTTCGATAAATAACTAAATATAGTATGTCAATACATATTGACATACTATATTTAGTATTGTACGATAGAATTACATATCTGCCGCGCAATCGCTTTAAATACAATATACTATATTGGCCGCGGCTTTCCAAGCACCATTTTGTATAGAACAGGAAAGAGAGGGGTTTATCATGTTTCAAGCCATTATCAAACGGGATGGCAGAAGGGTTCCTTATGACATCCATAAAATTGAAGTAGCAATTCAAAAAGCTATGGAAGCCGGAGGCCGCAGCAGTCATCCAGAGGAAGCACTTGATTTGGCTCAAAAGGCTGAACAGGTGCTGACAGAAAAGTTCCCCGGAGGCGAACCGGGTGTAGAAGATATTCAGGATATCGTAGAAACCGTTCTTATGGAAAACGGTTATCCCCTGATCGCTAAAAAATATATTCTTTACCGTGCCGAGCGCACCAGAACCCGTGAACGCAACACGCATTTGGCTCGCGCTTACGATGAAATTACTTTTGCCGATGCAGCAGACAGCGATATGAAGCGCGATAACGCTAATATCGACGGCAATACCGCCATGGGCTCCATGCTCAAATACGGTTCGGAAGGCGCAAAAGACTACTATCTGAAAAATATTCTTTCTCCCGAGCAAAGCAGAGCACATATGGAAGGAGATATCCATATCCACGATCTGGATTTTTATACATTGACTACAACTTGCTGCCAGATCGATTTGGTAAAGCTTTTCGCAGGCGGGTTTTCTACCGGCCACGGTTATCTGCGAGAGCCCAATGATATTTCCAGCTATTCTGCGCTGGCCTGCATTGCCATTCAATCCAATCAGAACGATCAGCATGGTGGCCAAAGCATTCCGAATTTTGATTATGGTCTGGCCATCGGTATTGCCAAAACCTACAAGCGTCTGTATGCTTCCAATTTTGCCAAAGCCAGTGAGTTTGCCGCGCCGGAAGCGCAACTGAGTGAACAGAAAATGCGCCAGATTATTGCCGAAATCGAGGCGGAATGCCCCGGCACTTATCCTTGCCTGGCGGGCAATGAAACATATTTCCAAATGGAAGCGCAACGTTTGGGCAGTCGTTTTTCTCAGGAGACATTGCTTTGGTTGCGCAATTTTGCCACTTCCCATGCAGAAACAGAAACCAAACGCGCTTCCGACCAGGCAATGGAGGCTTTGGTGCATAATCTGAACACCATGCATAGCCGCGCCGGTGCACAAACCCCGTTTTCTTCCATCAACTATGGTATGGACACTTCTCCCGAAGGCAGATTGGTCATCCGCAGCATTTTAAAAGCTTGCTATGATGGCCTGGGGCATGGAGAGACTGCAATTTTCCCCATCCACATTTTCCGCGTCAAAGAAGGTGTCAACTACAACCCCGGCGACCCCAACTACGATTTGTTCCGTCTGGCCTGCGAAGTTTCCGCAAAACGCCTGTTTCCCAACTTTTCCTTTATCGATGCGCCCTTTAATCTGCAATATTATAAAGAAGGGCATCCCGAAACGGAAATTTCCTATATGGGCTGCCGCACCAGAGTCATGGGAAATATTTACGATCCCCAAAAAGAAATCAGCTTTGGACGCGGAAATTTGAGTTTCACTTCCATCAATCTTCCCCGTATTGCCATTCGCAGCAATGGTAATCTGGAATGGTTCTTTGAGGAGCTGGAGCGCAAGATGGATTTTGTCTGTAAACAGCTTTTAGATCGCTTTGCCATCCAATGTGCAAAGCGAAAGAAGAATTATCCTTTCCTGATGGGGCAGGGCGTCTGGTTGGAATCGGATGCCTTGGGCAATGAGGATACGCTGGAACAGGTGTTACGGCATGGCACACTTTCAGTCGGCTTTATCGGCCTGGCGGAAACGTTGGTCGCTCTTACCGGAAAACATCATGGAGAATCGCCGGAAGCGCAGAATCTCGGTCTGGAAATCGTCAGCTTTATGCGCCATTATCTGGATACTTTGAGCCGCAAGATGCAGCTGAATTTTACGCTGCTGGCTACACCTGCCGAAGGCCTTTCCGGTCGCTTTGTGCGCATGGATCGAAAAAAATTCGGTTCCATCCCCGGAGTCACCGACCGCGAATACTATACCAACAGCTTCCACATTCCTGTCTATTATCATATTTCTGCTTTTGAGAAAATTGCTCTGGAAGCTCCTTATCATGCGCTGACCAATGCCGGGCATATTACTTATGTGGAATTGGATGGCGATACCGCCAACAATGTGGAAGCCTTCGAATCAGTAATTCGCGCCATGAAAGAAGCCGGCATCGGCTACGGTTCCGTCAATCATCCTGTTGATCGGGATCCCGTCTGCGGATATACCGGTATCATCAACGACGAATGCCCCGGTTGCGGCCGGAAAGATGACGGAAGCATCCCCATCGAACGGATTCGCCGCATCACCGGATATCTGGTTGGCACACTGGATCGTTTCAACGATGCCAAGCGTGCCGAAGAGCGGGATCGGGTGAAGCATCATGTCTGATTCGGATATCCGCCTTGCCGGATTTATCGGGGATTCCATAACCGACGGCCCCGGAATTCGCGCGACAATCTTTGTGCAGGGATGCTTACGCCATTGCCCCGGTTGCCATAATCCGGAAACTCTTCCCTTAGAGGGCGGCCAACGCATCTCTGCCGACGCACTTTATCAGAAAATTGCTTCCAATCCTTTGGTGCGGGGAGTCACTTTTTCAGGAGGTGAACCGCTCCTGCAAGCACGGCAATTGTTGCCGCTGGCGCAACAGCTGCGCCGGAACGGCTATGAACTGGCCATATACACCGGCTATACCTTTGAAGAAATTCTACATACAGAAGGCGACGCGCTGAAGCTGATTGCTCTGGCCGACACTTTGATTGACGGGCCTTTTATTCTGGCTCAGCGCAGCCTTTCCCTTCCCTTTCGCGGTTCAAAGAATCAACGGATTCTTAATATTCCCAACTCGCTGAAAGCTGGTATCGCCATTGCAGAAACTGCATCGCGCTGGAATGGCTCCAAACAATTATTTCTCTAAATTTTTTTCCGAAAAAAAGAGTCGTGTATCATAACACGACTCTTCTTTTATTCCTTTGAATACTGATTCCATGCTGATTTCTTCTCTTCAATCATGCCGCACGGGCATATACGGAATCAGTTTTTCGGCAAACTCAGGAATGCACATACTTTGCAGCCATACTTTTCCCGGACCCTCCAGCACAGTCAAAAACAGCCCTTCTCCGCCGAACAGAACATTTTTAAAGCCCCGCACCATTTCTGCACGGTAACTGACAGTAGCTTCATACAGAGCAACATTTCCCGTACTTACTCGCAGCCGTTCTCCCGGAGCCAATGTTTTTTCCAGGGCAATTCCGTCAATTTCCAAAAAAGCCATGCCATTTCCCGACAGTTTCTGCATGAGAAATCCTTCTCCACCTAACCAGCCTCCGCTGCCAAATTGCGCATAGGCCGCCAACTGTACATTTTGTGTTGCGCAAAGAAACGCCTGTTTCTGACAGATGTACTCCATTGAGCCATCCAGCTTCAGCGGCACAATACTGCCCGGCATCGTGGAAGAAATGAGAATTTCCTGCGCAGGGCGCTCCGAACGGAAAGTCGCCATAAACAGAGACTCTCCTGTAAAAAGCCGCCCAAGGCCACCCATAAAGCCGCCGCGCATGTTGGTTTCCATGGTAATACCATCTTGCATATAGGTCATACCGCCGCTCTGCGTATAGATGCTTTCTCCGGCATCCAATAAAATGCTGACTGCCGGCATATTTTCGCCAATAATTTTATACTTCACCTTTTCCTCCCCCAACGAGAATGGCGGTGCCTCACTGCGCACCGCCTTTTTTAGAGAGTCTTACGCAACACCAGGAAATCCACATCCTCATAGGATGCTTCATCCTGCGCATTGATCACATTGAAGCCCAATGCTTCACGATAAATTTTGAGTGCTTTATAATTTGAAGGATGCACGCATACCTCCACCATGCGCAGATTACTTTCTTTCAGATCTGCAAATGCACTCAACAGCAGAGATTCGCCAATATGTTTTCCCGATTCCGAAGGCTTTACCACTACTTCATAGAGAAAACATTTGCCGGGATTGTTAAAATCCCGCAGAAAATAGGCACAGCCCAACACTTCATCATACTCGACCGCTGCATACACTCTGCCATAACGAATAAAAGAATGTGCTTCAAAATAATTCAGCCCCGTACCTCTGGCAGGATGCACCTCCTGCTCCAGCTCCATGATCTGCTCCAACATATCATGGTCACTCTCGCTGATATGAAAATATTCAATTGCCATAAAGTAACGTCACCTTTCAAAATACCATTTTTTTCATTATAACAAAGCCATTCCCGCTTTGCAATTCCATGCTTTATGCTTTATATTTTATGCTTTTCAAGCACTGTTTCCCGCATCCGCAAATCATCCCCAGTAAAGCGCAGCACGTGGCTGTCCCTCGCACTGACCAGGCGGGAAAAGACCCGCTCCGTATAACGCTCGGGCAGTTGCTCCATGGAATGATTGGTTACCGCAAATGTATACAGTCCCTTCTGGGCACGCTGACATAACAAATCAAAGAAGTATTCCCTGGTCACGTTCTGCGTCATCGGTTCGCTGCCCAAATCATCTATCGCCAATATCGTCGCTTCATAAAACAGATTTACGGAATACCCTTCTCCCAAGCGATGGCGGTGGAAATAGTCGAACATACGCCCCGCTGTGATGCAGCAAATATCCCTTTCTTTTTTTTGCAGCTCCCTGAGGAATGCATGCAGCAGATAACTCTTTCCCAGACCTGCCTTCCCGCAAAACAGAATCTGCTTTTTTTCATTTTCCGGGAATTTTTTTGCATAATCCTGCAAAAACAGCTTAATTCTTCTGGTCACACTGCGCTGTGTTTCGTTATCTGCAAAAATTTCTTCATTATATTGTGCAAAGTCCCCATCCAGCGTTGGTATCTCTTGCCCGCCCAACACCTGAACATAAGCCTGTTCCTTCATGCAAATACATAATTTGCCCTGCACATAGCCATTCCCCTGACAAAGCGGACATATCATCTGCGGTTTTGGCCGCCGAATTCCCTGCGCCTGCAGATAAGTTTCTGTCTGTTGTTCCAGTTCCTGCAGCTGCCGCGCAACCCGCTGCTTGATCTGCTCTTTTTGTTCCGGAGTCTGCATAATTTCCTTCAACTGATCTACCAGCAGCGCTTTCTTTTGGCGATCCAACGTTTCCAATACGGGGTGTTCCCGATAAATCTGCTGCTGCCAGGCCTGTTGCCTGGCCTCTTCCGCATTTTTCAAACTGTCATAACGGGCAAAGAGATCCTCCATCGTTTTAGCCATCTGCATCCTCCTTATTCTTCATATTGCAGGGTAGGATCGGGCACCAATTGCGCCAACTGCTCTTCGGAATAACTACGGCTGTCAATATCACTAAAATTGGAAGTTTTTCTGCCGCGGCGCCGGAATTCCTCATTGGCCTCTTTCGCCTGCCGCAGATTATGCACACCCGCTTCCTTCCATCTGAGCAGCATCGTATCCATTGCACGCAGCGGAGAAGAAGAACCAATCGCACAAGAAGCGGCAAAAAGAATCACCTCATCGGCAAAGCCGTATTCCTGGGAAAACTTTTCATATAACGCGGTATCACCCCGGCTGACCCGCTTTTTATACCCGGCTGCATCCAGCATTTTGCGCACTTTGCTCTGCTGCTTTCTTTCCGTTTCTAGATAAGCCCTGATCTGCGCTTCTTTCAAAAGCCCTCGCTGCTGCCAATCGGTCAATACCTGTTCCACATAGTCAAAACCGGCAGAGCTTTTTCCCGCTGCCTGCGCACATGCCAGCAGAATCTCCTCCTGACCAAATCCCATGCGGATAAATTTCAGGTAGCGGTTACGCTGCTCCTGTGAAACGGTGAGCCGTGCATAGGAGAGTGCACGCAGCACTTCTTTGATTTGTTCATCCAACTTTTCGTTCAGTGCAAAATATTCCTGTACTTGTACTGAAGAAAGACATCCTTGCTGATACAAGTTCTTTAGAATTCCGTCCAGATATTTAAGAGTAGGATATTGCGCATTGGTAGTTGCTGCCATGGCTGCCTTGATTGCTCCAAAAGAAAATCCCCACTCGCTCACCCACTTTTCATACAACTGAAATTCCTGATCGGTGGGCAGGCGCAAAATATTTAGTGAGGCCAATAATTCCCTCAGTTCAGCGGTATTGCGCTTCAGAGCTGCAATTTTTCGCTGAGCAGTTTCAATGCTGTCGACGCCTTCTTTCGCCCAGCTGCGGCCTACTTTTTTAATATATGCCATACTCACTCTATTGCCGGCGCTGCTGTTGTTAATGCAATATTCTGCCAGCAAAAGCAATACCTGAGCAGGCAAACCATAAATATCCATCAATTCATAAAACGTTTTATAATCGGCATAGCTCAGCTCACGGTCACTGAACAATGCCTGCAGCATATGATTAAGTCCTGCATCTTTATATAACTCTATCGCCTCTGCCGGTTCCGCTTGCTGCGGTATTTGATAACGAAGTTCCCCACTTATCTTAGATTCTGCTATCAACCCCTGCGCCTGCAAAGTTTCCAACGCTTGCAGCAGGACACTTCGCTCTATTCCCAACGCTTCTGATATCTGCTCCGGTTCTCCTTCTTCATGCAGAAGTCCGTATAAATATACACGCAAGATTTCCGGTTCTCCCGCCAACAGCTGCTCTGCCACCATACGAGGAATTACCAGCATATCCAACGTTTGTTTATTAAAAATCATGTCATTTCCCCTCTATATCCTGCAAAAAGCGAAGGATTCCCATGGCAGTATTCTGCCCTTTTTCCAACTGCAGGCATGCACCGCAATTGCGTATCTGCATCTCATAGGGCTGCTCCGTACTTTGTATAAAAGCCTCTGTATTGCGTTGCTCCGAAAAAATATCTTCTCCTCCCTGAAGATATAGTATGGGAATATGCAGAGCCTTTAACTGCTCCGCCACCTTGCCCTCATCATAGTTAGCCACTGCCAGCCGCACACAAAACTGCACTTCTTCCCGGCTGTATGGCCTGCAAAAAGCGCGCACATCCTGCTCCTGCAGCGCCGTTTTATCAAAAAATGCCTTCTCCAGCTGTTTGCGCATATATGCCGGATTCTGCCACCGACGAATCAACCATTTTCCCCAGAAGCCGGCCAGCCGCCTTGATTGCGCAAAATCCAAATCCCTCAACGCACCTGGATTGATCAGAACCATATGCGAAACTTGCTTCTGATTATAAAAGCAATACTCAATACCATACGCAGCACTTTGCCCGCAAGCGACTATCGTGCATTTGGAAATACCCAATGCTTTTAGCAGCGCTTCAATTGCCAGTGAAAAATCCTGCACCGTATAATTCATATCCGGACAGCCAGAAGCACCGTGCCCCGGAAGATCCGGTACAATTACCCGATATGTTTCGCTTAGCGCGGCCAGCAGTTTTCGATAGACTGCACCGGAGTGACCGGCATCATGCAAAAGCAGCAAGCAGCTTCCCTGCCCTTTTTCCTGATAGTGGATACGAGTTTTAATGCGCACCGTCTTCCGCCGGCCTTGTTCTATTTCCAAAGTCGTCGAAAAAGCAATATTCACAAATTTCCCGCCTATACCGCGGCGATTTACCTGTTCCTTTTCCATAACCCCGTATCCTCTTTTTTCTTCTTATCATACTATCCAGTTCTTCGAAATTCAAGAACGGATATAGCGCCCGGCAAGGCGCAACAAATTCTGTTTTTTATTTTGCGCGGGATGCAACAGGCATTCATGCAGCAGCGCCTGCAGCACTTCTCCGACCTGTCTGCCCTGTATTCCGTAATATTGCATCAGGTCATTGCCGGTAACATTCAGATCCCGTATCTGCATCGGAGCCCCTTCCTGCTGCATTTTTTCCATAATCGTGCGGAATTTTTCCGCCGTTTCCACCGGCTTTTGCTCGTAACCGCTCCCCAGAAAATCCGCTTCCCGCAATAGAATCAATCGGGAAAAATTCTCATATCCCATGCTTTGTATTTTCATGCGAATCCGGCTTTCCCGCGCTTTCCCATTCAAATCATACATATGTTCCCGCACCAGGCGACAAACCAGTTCTGTCGTTCGCTTGTCAACTCCCAGAAGCGGCATTCTCCTGGCCGCAATTTCTGCTCCCAACTTGTCGTGCCCGAGCATGCGCCCGTTTTCCCGCCAGACAATCACCTTACCCACATCGTGAAACAACGCGGCATAACGCAAAACCAAATCCGGCGGTGTAAGCCCTACTGTATTGGCTGTATGCAAAAAAATATTATATTTGTGATATTTGCATTGCCCCAATGTCCGGTATCCATCAAATTCCGGAATCAGCTGCGTGAGAATTCCCATTGTTTCCATCAAAACTACTGCTTTGCGGGCAGCAGGCTGTGTCCTCTTCAATGTATAAGCAGTATCTGAGAGCAGTATTTTTTTCAATTCCGCCGCGATCCGTTCTTTGGAAATGGCCTGTATCTGCGATGCATAACAGCGTGCAGCGCAAAAGAGCTCCTTTTCTATACTGAAATCCAGCTGACAGGCAAAGCGAACCAGGCGCAACAGACGCAAAGCATCATCGCTTATCATCTCTTCCGCACTGCTCCGGGCCGAACGCAAACGGCGTCTTTGTATATCTTCCAGCCCTCTTTTTGTCGGGTCCAGCAATTGACGTTTTTGCAAATCCAGATACAGTGCGTTTACTGAGAAATCCCGCCTCTGCGCATCTTCTTCCAGGGTCGCTCCAATCCATACCTGATTGGGAGTATGTCCACCACCCGGGGCATAGCTCTCTTTACGAAATGTAGTATGTTCTATTTTCTCCCCGTCAATTTCCAGCAAAACAGTTCCCAAAGTCGGATTCACCAGGTGTACGCTTTCTATGCCGCTCTGTCGGGCAGTTTCTATCAACTGCTGCGGCAACAACGGCGAAGCAATATCCAAATCTGCCGGCGGAAGCCCCAATAAAAGATTGCGTACATAACCACCGACCAGATAAACCGGGCAGTTCTCCCGCGCAAACAAAGCCGCTAATTGCCGCACGATCTTTTCATGACGGGGTGAAAACGAAAGATCAAATGATTTCATTCCTTTTCTCCTCTTTGTTTTTATTATAACATATCCTTCCTGCTTTTCCCCTGTATTTTCATGCTTATCCAGATGTAAATTTTAGCATCCCATCCTCTGTTTCATAAAATTTTACTCGGCATTTTGCTAATAATATGGTAAAATGGGGTAAGATATTTTCATATTACGATAGTTTGCAGAGGTTCCTATGAAACGTCGAACAAGAGTCAGCCGTATGCGCAGTACCGAGCCGACAGTTCTTTCCCATCAAAAACTGTTGTTAATCGGCGGGATTCTGCTCTTAGCTGTTTTATTGCTGTTATACTTTATTTTTTTTACTAACCTTTTTCGGGGGAACGATCACCTGCTTGCCCTGGATATTACGGAAAACACCATCGTTTGTACGGCAGATGCTTCTTCTATTTATTATTTGGAAGGTTCTACCCTGCATCGGCTCAATTCGGCCGGCAATACGATTTGGACTTCCAAATATTCTTCCGGTAAAATGAACTTGCAGGTAGGCCGACAGATCATTTGCCTCTATAATGAGGATACCGCTACGATCCTGGATCAGGAAAAAACACCTCTTTTCAATATTCCGGCATCTGATTTCAAAATCGAGCAGGTCACTTGCGGCAAGAATACTCTGGCTATGTTGTGCGGTATGCAAAACAGCACCAGCAAATTCCTTCGTATTTTTAATTCCGCCGGTGTTGAAATCGACCGTATCGAAATTTCCAATACCTCTTTCCTGGATTTTGGATTTTTTGGTGAATCAGACAATTTTTGGTATATGACGCTGGATACTTCAGGTGCAGAGCCGATTTCTCGTATCACTACCACCATGCCTACCCAGCAGAAAATTACCGGTCTTTATGAAATCTATGGGCAGCTTGTCAGCAATGTTAATTTTCTCAATTCCAATGTTTATGTAAGCACTACTTCTTCTCTGATTGCTTATGACACTTTTGGTGAAATATTTTATGAGAAAATGATTTACGGCAGTAAGCTGGCGGACTCACTGACGGTAAAAGACGATTTGATTCTGGCTTATGTACCGCAGACAGAGATTTCCAATGGTTCTTCTACGCTGCGTTTGCTTTCTGCCAACGGACTGGATACTCTGGTTTTGCTCCCTTCCGGCGTTGAGCATGTGGCATTGTCTGAGAAATATGTTTACTGCTTTACCAAAGATGTTATATACTTATATAATTATAACGGGCAATATGAAAAGTCCATTGAGTTGGATTTTTCAATCTCTTCTTTTTCAAAACTGTATAATGGATTGATTTTGCTCAGATCTGAAGGGAATACATATCTCTTTTCTTTGAGCTGACGGAGGCACGACGCTATGAATATTATGGATTTACTTGTAATCGGATTGTTGCTCCTCTACTTCCTGAATGGAATGTATCGTGGGTTTCTTCCTTCTCTTTTAAACTTGTGCGGCTTTTTTCTTTCCTGGGTGGGCGCTTTTATCGGTTATCCTTTACTTGCCAAACGCTTTATGGCATCTGAATTTATTACTTCCTTTCAATTTTATATTGAAGGAGCAGAAAAGGTAAATGATTACGAAGCTGCGCGAAAGATCGTTTCTACCCTTTCTAAAGCAGACATCAGCGCAATCATGGATAATGCTAAACTTCCCTCTTTTTTCAGCAGAGCGATCGAGTCCAATCTCAAAAAACAGGTCTTTTCCGATATGGGCCTGACTACCGTAGGCGAATATTTCAATATGAGTATTTTTTGCCTGATTATGAATATTGTCGCATTTATACTGGTTTTCCTGTTGTTGAAATGTTTATTCACTTTGCTTACCAACGCTTACAGTTCTTCCGTGGATCTTCCACAACTCAAGCGTTTTGAATATACTTGTGGTGGCGGAGTGACTTTGCTGCGCGGCTTTTTCACCATGCATATCGTATTTATGCTGGTTCCTGTCGCCATCGCCCTGATGCCTTCGCAAATCGCAGATATGCTTAATTCTTCCGTTGCCTCTTCTATTTTCTATTCAGGAAGTATTTTACTTCCCTTTATTCCGGGAAGTATCTAAAGCATGTTTCACGTGAAACAAAGAGCCGCCTTGAAAAAGGGCGGGGTCCGTAAAACAGTTGCAGGCCCGGTAGATGTTTCTGCCGGGACTTTTCTTGTATATATTACAGCTATGTGATAGAATCAACTAAACAATTAGACAAACTTGAATTTGACAGGATGGTTTCTCAAGCAAAGGAGATAGAATATGAAAATAAAAAAGTTTCAATTGGATGCGGATTTGCAAAGCTTAGAAGAATATTTAAGAAATCAATATCTGGAAAATAAGAATATGACTTCATGGCTGCCAGAAAGACTCCATGATTTGATTTATAGAATGGGTGCGCAAGAAACTGATGGCGGCAGGAAAAAGTCTGTAGATTATATTTTCTTGTGCGAAGAAGATGCAAAAATTATCGCTTGCATTCTTCCCGACGGCGACTCAATCTATATAAGCATCAAAAATGGTTATGAACAACTGTTTGGCTCCCTGCTTGCCTATAGTGAGGAAAACTGTCTGCCTCTATTTAGCAGAGAAGAAGATGGCTCAATAGATTTTTTGGTGGTTACCAATGACAGCCTAACCTATAGGCAAGAAATTCTTATGGGGCTGGGGTATAAAAGGCAGATTGAAGCGGATTATGATAATTGCGTGTATCCTTTGGAGTTAAATGTTTCAATTGATTTACCCGAAGGTTTTAGGCTTCTGTACGGCGAAGAGTACGATGATGAAGAAAACAAGTGGAGTGCTTGTAATTTGGGTTTCCATCCAGACCTTGAAGCGCCTGATTACAGAAATGGAATGAATCCTTATTTCTCACGCAAAGATTCATCTATGTATCAAGATAGTTTTGAATGCATTGTGGTGGATGAAAACACTTGTGAAAAAAACGACGTTTGTTCTTACTGTTTTGTCTATGTTGATAAAGAAACAAGAACGGCATATATCGAACCAGTCAGCACAAGAGAGAAATACCGACACAAGGGTATTGGTACTGCTATGATGCATGGGGTTATGCAGAAATGCAAAGAAAAAAGTATAGAAAAATGCTACGTTAATTCTTATGATTGGCGAAGAAAGTTTTATAACGCAGCTGGGTTTATTACAGAAGACAGTATAGGTTTTTGGCATAAAACAATAAAATAAACATTCTGTTCGACAAATCCCAATTTGTCGAACAGACACAATGGCGCACTTCTATACACCATTTGGTGTAGTGCGTCATATGCGGCTCTACCCACACAAAGCCTCCCCTGTGTAAGGGGAGGTGCTCCGAAGGAGCGGAGGGGTTGTCAATCCCTCAGTCAGCTTCGCTGACAGCTCCCTTTACACAAGGGAGCCTTTCCGAACCCGATACACAATACAAAAATCCGACCTATGTTCGTAACCATAGGTCGGATTAACTGTTTTATGAAGCCCGCGGCAAAGGGCGGCTCTTTGTTTGTCATCAAGAAAATTTTAGATGCATATAAAAATCCGCTATAATAGCGGATTTTTAACTTTACTTTTTTCCCTTCAGGTATTCATAAAGGGCATATAACTGTTCTTTGGAAAAATATTCAATGATAATTTTCCCTCGTTTGCTGCTGCCTTTAAAATGGACTTTGGTTTCCAGCAACTCTCCGATTTCCCGTTCTGCCGTTTCAAACTCCAGGTTTGCCGGTTTTGCGGAGACTCGTGGTTTTTCAGTCAACAGGCGCTTTACATATTGCTCTGTCTCGCGCACAGAGAACTGTTTTTCCAGTACGTAGAGCGCTGCCTTTTCCAGTAGTGTTTTATCTTTAATTGCCAATAAAGCTCTGGCATGCCCTGCAGAAAGTTTCCCCTCCACCACCGCTTCTTTTACACTCTGCGGCAGGTTTAACAGGCGCAGGCTATTCGCTACCGCGCTGCGCGAACGTCCTAATATTTCTGCCGCCTCTTCCTGATTCAGGGAAAACTGCGCCATCAACTCTGCAATGCCTTCTGCTTCTTCCAATGGATTCAAATCTTCCCGTTGAATATTTTCTATAATAGAGAGCTGCAAAAGTTCCTGGTTTGTTACTTCCTTGATCACTGCAGGCACCTGCTTAAGCCCTGCCATCCGGGCTGCGCGATAGCGGCGCTCTCCCGCAACAATCAAATAGCGCGCCTTTTCCGGCTTCAAGACCAAAGGTTGAATAATACCATGCTGACGAATGGATTCAGCCAGTTCACGAAGTTTTTCTGCATCAAAATTTTTTCTGGGCTGATTTGGGTTAATATCAATCAACTGAATATCAATTTCGCTTGGCGTCTTCTGTTGTTCCTGATCAATTTCCTCGCGAATATCCATCAGAGCACCCAGGCCCTTTCCCAAGGCTTTCTTAGCCATTTTCATCCTCCGTTTCCATCAATTCTCTGGCCAGATCCATATATGCTTCTGCTCCTGCGCATTTAGGATCATAAACTGTGATCGGCTTCCCATGGCTGGGCGCCTCCCCCAATCGTACATTGCGGGGGATAACCGACCGATGTACTTTCTGGGCAAAAAAGCGTTTTACTTCTTCCACCACCTGAATCGAAAGATTGGTACGTCCGTCATACATGGTCAAAACTACCCCTTCCACTTCCAGCGTTTTGTTAATATGCTTTTTAATCAGGCTGATGGTTTTAATCAATTGCGATAACCCTTCCAGCGCATAAAATTCGCACTGTATTGGAATCAGCACCTGATCCGCAGCTGCAAAAGCATTGAGCGTAATCAATCCCAGGGAAGGTGGCGCATCAATAAAAATATAATCGTATTCTTCTCGAATCTCCTGCACTGCTCTTGCCAGAATCGTCTCTCTGGAGATCATCGAGACCATCTCGATTTCCGCGCCAGCCAAATCAATATTGGATGGGAGAACATCCAAATTCTGCACTGCAGAATGCAAAATTGCCTGACGCACCGGTTCATGGTTAATCAATACGTCATAAATGGAACTCTCCAGTTTGCGCTTATCCACACCTATGCCGCTGGTTGCATTTCCCTGTGGATCAGCATCAATCAGCAGCGTTTTTCTATCCAGCTGTGCCATACAGGCAGCCAGATTGACGGCGGTTGTCGTTTTACCCACTCCACCTTTCTGATTTGCAACAACTATAATTCTGCCCATGCCGTACCTCCAGTATTTTATTATAATAATTTATACTGTCTTTTTCAACCTTTGGGAAAAATAAAAAGCGCTCTTACGAGCGCCTTGTTTCACGTGAAACATCCATTACTTGTCAATTTTGATAGTGACCTCTAAAAAGTCCCCTTTGTCTACATACTGAAGATCTGTCTTTACGCCAAGCATCTGTATTTTTGCAAGACTTCGCCGCAATGTGTTAACATAAAGATTATAATTGCACTTCATTTTGAAATTGCCCTCTTGCGGCTTCGCTTCCTCACCATACAGCTTCTTCAATTCTTTTTCCACTAGATCTTCTGT
>QANA01000018.1:39707-61934 GCA_003149735.1 Clostridiales bacterium
TCATCAAGAAAATTTTAGATGCATATAAAAATCCGCTATAATAGCGGATTTTTAACTTTACTTTTTTCCCTTCAGGTATTCATAAAGGGCATATAACTGTTCTTTGGAAAAATATTCAATGATAATTTTCCCTCGTTTGCTGCTGCCTTTAAAATGGACTTTGGTTTCCAGCAACTCTCCGATTTCCCGTTCTGCCGTTTCAAACTCCAGGTTTGCCGGTTTTGCGGAGACTCGTGGTTTTTCAGTCAACAGGCGCTTTACATATTGCTCTGTCTCGCGCACAGAGAACTGTTTTTCCAGTACGTAGAGCGCTGCCTTTTCCAGTAGTGTTTTATCTTTAATTGCCAATAAAGCTCTGGCATGCCCTGCAGAAAGTTTCCCCTCCACCACCGCTTCTTTTACACTCTGCGGCAGGTTTAACAGGCGCAGGCTATTCGCTACCGCGCTGCGCGAACGTCCTAATATTTCTGCCGCCTCTTCCTGATTCAGGGAAAACTGCGCCATCAACTCTGCAATGCCTTCTGCTTCTTCCAATGGATTCAAATCTTCCCGTTGAATATTTTCTATAATAGAGAGCTGCAAAAGTTCCTGGTTTGTTACTTCCTTGATCACTGCAGGCACCTGCTTAAGCCCTGCCATCCGGGCTGCGCGATAGCGGCGCTCTCCCGCAACAATCAAATAGCGCGCCTTTTCCGGCTTCAAGACCAAAGGTTGAATAATACCATGCTGACGAATGGATTCAGCCAGTTCACGAAGTTTTTCTGCATCAAAATTTTTTCTGGGCTGATTTGGGTTAATATCAATCAACTGAATATCAATTTCGCTTGGCGTCTTCTGTTGTTCCTGATCAATTTCCTCGCGAATATCCATCAGAGCACCCAGGCCCTTTCCCAAGGCTTTCTTAGCCATTTTCATCCTCCGTTTCCATCAATTCTCTGGCCAGATCCATATATGCTTCTGCTCCTGCGCATTTAGGATCATAAACTGTGATCGGCTTCCCATGGCTGGGCGCCTCCCCCAATCGTACATTGCGGGGGATAACCGACCGATGTACTTTCTGGGCAAAAAAGCGTTTTACTTCTTCCACCACCTGAATCGAAAGATTGGTACGTCCGTCATACATGGTCAAAACTACCCCTTCCACTTCCAGCGTTTTGTTAATATGCTTTTTAATCAGGCTGATGGTTTTAATCAATTGCGATAACCCTTCCAGCGCATAAAATTCGCACTGTATTGGAATCAGCACCTGATCCGCAGCTGCAAAAGCATTGAGCGTAATCAATCCCAGGGAAGGTGGCGCATCAATAAAAATATAATCGTATTCTTCTCGAATCTCCTGCACTGCTCTTGCCAGAATCGTCTCTCTGGAGATCATCGAGACCATCTCGATTTCCGCGCCAGCCAAATCAATATTGGATGGGAGAACATCCAAATTCTGCACTGCAGAATGCAAAATTGCCTGACGCACCGGTTCATGGTTAATCAATACGTCATAAATGGAACTCTCCAGTTTGCGCTTATCCACACCTATGCCGCTGGTTGCATTTCCCTGTGGATCAGCATCAATCAGCAGCGTTTTTCTATCCAGCTGTGCCATACAGGCAGCCAGATTGACGGCGGTTGTCGTTTTACCCACTCCACCTTTCTGATTTGCAACAACTATAATTCTGCCCATGCCGTACCTCCAGTATTTTATTATAATAATTTATACTGTCTTTTTCAACCTTTGGGAAAAATAAAAAGCGCTCTTACGAGCGCCTTGTTTCACGTGAAACATCCATTACTTGTCAATTTTGATAGTGACCTCTAAAAAGTCCCCTTTGTCTACATACTGAAGATCTGTCTTTACGCCAAGCATCTGTATTTTTGCAAGACTTCGCCGCAATGTGTTAACATAAAGATTATAATTGCACTTCATTTTGAAATTGCCCTCTTGCGGCTTCGCTTCCTCACCATACAGCTTCTTCAATTCCTTTTCCACTAGATCTTCTGTCGCCTTCACTGATAATCCCTCCCCGGCTACTTTTTCGATCAATTCAATTTGTGCTGCTTCATTGTGCAGTCTCAGCAAAGCTCTCGCATGACGTTCTGAAAGCCCTGCCGACAGTATCCGCTCTTTGACAGCTCTTGACAATTTTAAAATTCTCAATTTGTTAGCAATCGTAGACTGATTTTTGCTCAGCCTATTTGCCAATTCCTCCTGCGTAAAACCGTGCTCACGCAACAAACTTTGATAGCCTTCTGCCTCTTCAAAGAAATGCAGATTCTCTCTTTGCAGATTTTCAATCATTGCAATGGAGGCAATCTCCTTATCCGCAAGTGAAGTACTGATTAGCGCCTTGATATAGATAAGCCCTGCCATTTTGCAAGCTCAAAGCCGCCGTTCTCCTGCAATCAATTCATATTTCCCGTCTCCGCAACGGCGCACGTTAATTGGTTGCAGCAATCCGATCTGACGAATCGAGTCGGCAAGTTCCCGAATACTCTTCTCAGAAAAATATTTCCTTGGCTGGTATGGGTTTGGATAGATCATGGAAATGGGAATTAATTCAAAATCCTGCTTTGCTTCTTCTTTTGATCTTCTAGTAGATTGACCTGGAAATTTTAACATAGACTACCCCTCTTTTCATTATTTAAAATTTTCTAATTAATCATTTCTCTACTAAGGAAATATTTCCTGCACGACTGCTAAATATAGTACTGTTTCGACAAAAGTCGTTTACATAAACAGATAGATATTGCAGTATCAATAAACAGCACTTATCCCCCTTTTTACTATTTCCTATTCATACCTGAGAAACAGCGATTTTTTAATTTTCCTCAGGTGCTCTTCCATTTTGCGCCAAATTCCATAACTTGTCAATCTGTGAAATATATAAAAAAATGTCTTTTTTCAGAAAAAATGTCAAAAAAATTAATCATACCTAAAATCATGTCGACTTTGTGATATAATGATAGCATCATATTTGTGTTGATGAGGGGATCTATGAAAAACAAATTGGCAACAGCCCTAAAACAGGCGCGCATTCATTCCGGTTATTCACAGGAAGAGGCCGCCCAACATCTCGGCGTGCGTCGCAGCACTATAGGAAACTATGAAGCCGGACGTTCTACGCCCAATCTTGAACGCTTCATCCGCCTATGTGATTTTTATCATGTGGATTTTGTGCGCCTTTCCGTCAATCTTTATGGGATGCCCTACAAGCCGGATGAAACGCGCGAAGTTCTCCTGGAAGCCATTACCGATCATATGAGACGGCAAAGTACAGATATGCTGCAAGATATCGAATGGATTTTCTCTGCCCGTCATACTGCGCGTATGGAGCCGCTTATTCAGCTGATTAAATTATACCTGCACTTGGATATTCCCTCCAGAATTCACGCAGTAGAATGGATTTTAGGATGTTATTCCTTGCTTAAATCACAGGGAATGGCACAAAACACCGGAGCCATGGAACCCAGTATAGAAGAAATCCATGCCGCTCTCAACGACTTACGGCTGACGCATCAAAAGGAAAGTAATTCATAAAAAAGCAGCATATCGGAACCCCATCATTCCGATATGCTGTTTTTATAACATAAGGCCCCTCATTACAAAGGCGCTTTTTTTATTTTCGCATATTTCCTGGGCAATGTTGCAGGCGTATCCGCAACCCTCCGATAAATGACTACTACGTGGTTGGTATCCTGCGGCCCCGCCGCTGCCACTTCCACCAATTCCATGCCCAGCTTTTTTGCCGCAGTTTCCGCTTCTCTCACTTCCTCTTCAGCGCTGCTTCCCTTATAGGCTAAAAATACACCGCTATTTTTCACATAAGGCGCGCATAGTTCCAGAAGTACATTAAGTCTGGCCACTGCCCGTGCTACCGCCACATCAAATTTTTGAAAGTATTTTGCGTCCCTTGCCAATTCCTCACTGCGCCCACAGACTACCTGAATCGCAATATCCAGTGCCGCACAGCTTTCACGAATAAAATCCGTCTTCTTTTCCGAGGAATCCATGACTGTCACCTGAGCCTGCGGTAAAAAAATCGCCAGCGGTACACCCGGAAATCCCGCGCCGGTACCGATATCAATAATCTGCGCACGGGCATCGATATATCCTCTGCGTGCCGCATCAATGGAATCAACGAAATGGCTTTTTGCCATATCTGCCGGAGAAAGGATCCGCGTCAAATTAAATTTTTCGTTGGCCTGAACCACTCGTTCTCCATACCGGGCCATCAGTTCGGCCTGCTGCCGGGGGATTCCCTGCTCCAATAAACTTTCCAACAATTCCTGCATGGATGCTTATCTTCCTTTCTATGTCTCTATGCCAAAGGCTGCATATGTTCCTTTTCAAAATAGACCAGCAAAACCGAAATATCTGCCGGAGATACACCGGAAATACGAGCTGCCTGCCCGATATTTTCCGGCTGTGCTGCCTGCAGTTTCTGCCGTGCTTCTATACGCAATCCCTGCATTGCCATATAATCCATATTTTTCGGCAGTTTTCGATTTTCCAGTGCACGGAACTGTTCCACCTGCTGGCGTTGTTTTTCTATATATCCCTGATATTTTACTTCTGTTTCCAGGCTTTCCAGCACTTCCTCATCGGGCAAATCCTCTTCCCCGACAGCTTCCAATACTTCTTTGGCACTAATGCCCGGCCGCCGCAGGATATCTGCCAGCTTTTGCGGCCCATTGGGTTCCGATCCGGTAAGCGCCAATGTTACTTTTGCCTTGGCGGGCGTCTGTTCCAACTTATCTTTGAGTTTATGTACCATTTCCTGTTTGTACATAAAACGATCATAACGCGCATCACTTACCAGCCCCATCTCTCTGCCAATCTGGCAGAGGCGTGCATCTGCATTATCCTGCCTCAACAGCAACCGGTATTCTGCCCGTGAGGTCATCATGCGATAAGGCTCTCTGGTTCCTTTCGTTACCAGATCATCTATCAAGACGCCGGCATACGCCTGATCTCTCCCCAAAATCATGGGAGGCTGCTGCTGTAAATAGCGAACCGCATTGATTCCTGCAACAATTCCCTGTGCTCCGGCTTCTTCATAACCGGAAGAGCCATTGATCTGTCCAGCCATAAATAGTCCTGAAATCTGCCTGCTTTCGAGATTCAGTTTCAGCTGTTGAGGATCTATGCAGTCATATTCAATTGCATAAGCTGTCCGCGTAAAACGCACATTTTCCATGCCTGCAATCGTACGATAAAAAGCAATTTGCACTTCTTCCGGCAAGCTGGAAGACATTCCCTGTACGTACATTTCATTCGTAGATAAACCTTCCGGTTCAATAAACAGCTGATGCCGCTCCCGCTCGGGGAATTTCACCACTTTATCTTCAATGGAAGGGCAGTAACGGGGCCCGGTTCCCTTGATCTGTCCGCTATAAAGAGGGCTGCGATGAATATTCTGCCGGATAATCTCATGTGTTTTTTCGTTAGTGTAGGTCAAAAAACAGGGAACTTGCTTTCTCTGTAATTGCCCGCTCATAAACGAAAACGGAATGATCTTCTCGTCACCGTACTGCGGCGTCATTTTCGAAAAGTCCAGGCTGCGCGCATCTACTCTGGCAGGAGTTCCCGTTTTAAAACGCTGCAGTGTAATGCCCAGTCTGCTCAACGCACCGCTTAAATGATTGGCCCCCAATAAACCGGAAGGCCCACTCTCCTGCGAAAATTCACCTATGATCACGCGGCTCTTCAGGTATACGCCTGTTGCCAATACTACTGCTCCACAGCTGATCTTTGCACCGCAAGCAGTATAAACACCGGTGACACGACCGTGCTCTACGCAGAGATCCGTAATTTCGCCCATGCGCACTTCCAACAGGTCTGTATTTTCCAACACCTGTTTCATAAAAGTCTGATATTGTTTCTTATCGGCCTGAGCCCGCAGGGAATGTACCGCCGGCCCTTTTCCCGTATTGAGCATCTTGATCTGAATAAAGGTTGCATCAATCGATAGGCCCATCTGCCCACCCAGCGCATCAATTTCCCTCACCAAATGCCCTTTAGCCGTTCCTCCGATTGAAGGATTACAAGGCATTAAACCGATGCTGTCCGGGTTCAGTGTCATAAGCAGCGTTCTTTTACCCATGCGTGCGCCTGCCAAAGCCGCCTCGATTCCAGCATGTCCCGCTCCCACTACAATCAGATCGTAGTTTCCGCCATCATAATAGTTCATCTTATTCTGCCTTCCCTTCGGATCTATTTTCCCAAACAGAACTTTTCAAAAATCCGATCGATAATTTGCTCATCCAGAGTCTCCCCTGTAATCTCTCCCAAATAGCGCCACGCATCATGTAAATCTATAGAGGCACAATCCAAATCAATTCCTTCTTCCAAAGCAGATATGCCATCCTGCAATGCGTTACAAGCTTTCTGCAAAGCATAAGCATGGCGGCTGTTGGTAATTACCAACCCCTCCTGGAGCCCTGCATCTCCCACTGCTTTCCCATAAATTTCTTCCAGCAGCGCTTCTATTCCCTCACCTCGCACAGCTGCGATTTCCAGGCAAGGCGCATCAAAAATACCCTGCACTTCCTGGAGCGTTGCTTTTGCAGGCAAATCAGTCTTATTGAGCGCAATCAGGAGCGGGATTCCTTGCGCTTTGGCATATCGGTAAACCTGCATATCCTCTTCCTGTAGCGGCTCGGATCCATCCAGTACCAATACTACTACCGATGCACTGTCAATTGCTTTGTGCGTGCGCTCTACGCCGATTCGCTCAACTTCGTTCCCAGTTTCCCGTACACCAGCCGTATCCATAAATTGCACAGGCAATGAGTGCAGTTGATAATGTTCTGTAATCACGTCGCGCGTTGTTCCTGGTATATTGCTTACAATCGCCCGGTCTTCACCAAAAATTGCATTCAACAGTGAAGATTTTCCCACATTCGGGCGCCCGGCCAATGCTACGCGAATTCCTTCCCGAATTAATTTGCCCTGAGTAAAGCTTTTCTGCAGCACATACATCCGTTCCTGCAAGACCCGAAGTTTTGGAAGCGCCTCTCCGGCGATCTCCAATTCCAAATCTTCTTCCGGATATTCGATCCCCGCTTCCATTTCAGCCAATATATCTGTTAACTGCCGCTGCATTTGCCGTATTTGCCGGGCAAGCTCTCCCTGTATTTGCCGGGCTGCCATTTGAGCGCCACGCTCCGAAAGAGCCCCAATCTGATCTGCAATAGCTTCTGCCGCCGAAATATCCATTTTCCCATTCAAAAAAGCACGTTTGGTAAATTCCCCGGGTTCCGCGGGGCGAACTCCCAAAGAGGTCAGCAGATCCAACGTCATTTTAGCAGCCTGAATTCCGCCATGGCAATGGAGTTCAAAAACATCCTCTCCCGTATAAGAGTTGGGAGCACGGAAATAAACACCCAAAGCCTGATCAATCAGCTGATCACCCAAGCGGATTTCACCTAAATACATATATCGCGGCTTCCAAAGCCCATTTTTCTTTTTATACGGAAAAAATACTTTTTCCGCATCAGACAGCGCCTGCGGCCCGCTGATACGAATAATGGCAATGCCTCCGCTGCCTACGGCGGTTGCTTGCGCACAAATAGTATCTACCTGATATATCATAAATTTTGATTCCAAAAAAGGGCATTATTTCAGCCCTTTTTGTTCCTTAAATTGTTTATTTATTGTTGGTTTGTGTCGTGCGTTTCTTTTTAATAATCACTCTTCGATAGGGTTCTTCTCCCTCCGAAACAGTACATACTGAAGGATGGTCATGCAATGTAGCATGCAGAATTCTGCGCTCATAGGGATTCATCGGCTCCAGAACTACTCTCCGCCCTGTTTTAGCTACCTTTCCCGCAATGCGATTGGCCAGATTGACCAACGTTTCCTCCCGCTTTTTACGGTAATTTTCGGTATCCACAAAAACGCGTTTATAAGTTTCGGAATCTTTATTGATTACCAGACTGGTCAGATATTGCAGACTGTCCAACGTCTCTCCCCGGCGCCCAATCAGTACCCCGGTGGAATCCCCGTCCACATTAATATGAATCATATCATCTGTCTCTTCTGCATGCGCCATGGCCGAAATTCCCATTTTGCGGAATAAACCATCAAGAAATTCCTCTGCCCGATCCGCATCGGAAAATTTTCTGGTCAACCGCACCGTTGCCGATTTTCCCAAACCCAGAAATCCTTTGCCTTCCTGCAAGATCTCCACATCTACCTGGTCAATGCCAAGCCCCATCTGTGTCAATCCGTTGAAGATTGCTTCTTCGACCGTCTTGCCCTTTGCTTCCATGACCTTTCCGTCATTCATCATTCTGCTTCTTCCCTTTCTCAGTGCCCGCTGCTGCGCGCCTGTTCTATTTTACGCTTTTTTTCTGCTCCCCTTTTCTTCCTTACGCTTATAGTAAAAGTTAAAGAAGAAATCCACTGCAACACTGTAAATACTTGTAAACATCCAGTAAATTGCAAACATGGTGTTGCTGCTCAGACAGATCACAAATGACAATATGGGATAAATATACTTCATCATACCCATTTGCTGTTCCATAGCCGGATTAGGATTCAATTTGGAAGAAATCCACTGCTGCAGGAACATTGCGCCGCCCGAAAGCAGGGGCAATATAAACCAACCGTTATTGAGACCCATCAGGCCGTTTGCTGCAATGATTCCCGAGCTCAACGCATTATAAGCCGCTTCGTTAACACTCAAAATGCCTTCATTAAACAGAATTAAGCCTTTACTCTGCAAAATTCCCATAGTTTGCGGCGTAATGATATTATTATTGCTTTGCAGGAACGTCAAAAACTCACTGGCAGAAGGCAAAATACCTGCCATGCCGGAATCAGGCTGCCAAAGGTTATTCACCCACAGCCATCTGGTCAATTCGATGCTGGAAGCGCCGTTTTCCGCTGCCCGCAGTACCAGAGACATCGTTTCCTTTGCGGCAATGGAACGCAGCGCTCCATAAAATGCCAGCAAAAATACCAACTGTAACAACATTGGCAGACATCCTGCCATCGGGCTGATACCCCGCTCTTTATAGAGTTTATTGATACGCAGATTCAGCTGCTCCGGGTTATTTCCGTAGCGCTTTTTCAATCCCTCGATTTCAGGGTTGATGCTCACCATTTTTTTGCTGTTGATACGCTGCTTCATATCAATAGGCAGCAACACCAATCTGACAAACAACGCCACTACAATAATAGTCAGTGAATATTCGTGCAGAAACTGATAAATCCACTCAATTGCCAGAATAAAAAAATCGGCAATAAAATTATCGTTTAAAAAACTCATGTTACCTCCAGAAAATCAGTTCACGGAACGGGATCGTAACCGCCCTTGCAAAAAGGATTGCAGCGCAGAATCCGTTTCAGGGCCAACCAGGCTCCTTTCCTCGCACCATATTTACAGACTGCTTCATATGCATACTGCGAACAGGTGGGAATAAACCTGCATTTTCCCGGAAAATAAGGAGAAATTCCCTTTTGATATGCCCGAATCACCCATAAAAAAATACGTTTCATACCAACTGGCCGCTTCCTGTCGTTGGCCCGGGCTTTTCTGGCACCAACAAACCTGCTTTCTTCAAAAGATATCTCATATCTTTTCGGATCTCACTGTAAGTTGCCTCTGCTATGCAAGCCCTTGCCACAAAAATGAGATTGGCATTCTGTGCTGTCATCTCACCAAGCATTTCCCGCATACATTCCTTCATGCGGCGCCGAACCTTATTGCGCGCTACAGCTTTTCCCACTTTTTTGCTTACCGAAAAACCGCTACGTATTCCGCCATATCTGTTTTTAAAATAGATCAACACCATACGCCGGGTAGCGCAGGACTTTCCTCTATGATAAACAAAAGTAAATTCTTTATTTTTTTTTAATGTTACAAGCTTGTTATTTATTTTTTCCAAAACCGTCGCTCCTATCACGAGCCGTTTTTACACTAAAATTATAGGGCTGTACCTGAGATACAGCCCTGCACGCTACTAAGCTGTGAGTTTTTTTCTGCCTTTATTGCGTCTGCGCTTCAATACATTGCGGCCATTGAGCGTTGCCATGCGCTTGCGGAAACCATGTACTTTACTGCGGTGACGTTTTTTGGGCTGAAATGTTCTTTTCATTATAAAATTACCTCGCAAATCTGTAAATTCTCTTTTTGCTATCTAAAGCGCGTGAGCCACTTTTTTCCGATAAAAAGACGAGTTTATTATATAGAAAAACGGCTATGCTGTCAACAAAAAACCGCATTTCAAAGCTTATCAACGATATATTATACCTGCTTTGGCCGATTTTTCAATGCTTTTCTCCACTTCTCCGGTAAAAATATTATTCTTTTTCACCTTTCCATTTCAAAAAAACAATCATCCGCAAAAAACGATTTTCTTTGTGGATAAATAACATTGGGTTATCAACAAATGTTGATAACTTTTAATGCATTTGTTGATAATTCTATTCATATAGCCATTTTTTACTCCTTTTATTTTGTTGAGTTATCCACAATTTGTGGATATTTTCCGTAGATTTGTGGATAACCTGTTTTTTGGTAAAACTGAAAATGGAATCCTTTTCCTGTTTGAAATATCCGCACAAAATATCTATAAATCTCAAAAAAATTCGTTTCTTTTTTTTCGCCGCAACTATGTTGACAGTTTTTCAAAAGTTATCAACATTTGTTGATAACTTTTAATGCATTTGTTGATACTTTTTCACTTTTCCCATAAAACTGTGTTTCTTACAAAAAAAGTTATCCACAAAATGTGGATAACTTTTTTTAGTTTGTTGATAACTTGTCCATTTCCTGTGCAATTTTCTTTTTTTCCACAATCTTTGCGAATATTCGATTCTATCGCTTTGATGACATCCTTATTTATGATATAATAAATAACCGAACTCCTTTTTGGGAGAGTGCTTTGATTGTACAAGGAGAATATGCATGAATTCGTTCACCGTACTATGGGAATCCGCATTAAAAAAACTGGAATCGTATTATGAAGCCAATCAAAATACGATCGCTTTTAGTACCTATATCAAAATTCTCTCTCCCGCTTTCGAAGAGAATGGAAAATATATTTTCAAAGTTCCGAACGAAATTTATAAAGAACAATTCCAAGAGCGTTTTGCCCCATTGATTTTCCAAACCATGAAGGAGTGTTGCCTCGAGACCTACGGGCAGGATCGCGCTCTGGAAATTTTTTATTATACCCCCGAAGAACTGGATCAGTATCTTCTGAATCGCCCTGCCGCTCCCAGAGCATTGGGGGATATTGCTCTGAATCCCAATTACACTTTTGATACTTTCGTAGTCGGGAAAAACAATAATCTCGCTCATGCAGCTTCGTTGGCAGTGGCCAATAGCCCCGGAATAGCCTACAACCCTCTTTTTATTTACGGAGGAAGCGGGCTTGGCAAAACGCACCTGATGCATGCCATCGGCAATCGGATTCTTGAACAGAATCCCTCTGCCCGTATTATTTATATCACGACCGAAGCTTTTACGACGGAATTTATCGAATCCATCCAGAAACACACGTCCGAAGCTTTTCGCAATAAGTTCCGTAAAGTAGACGTTTTACTGATTGACGATATTCAATTTATTTCCCGTGCCCGCGAAACACAGGAAGAACTTTTCCATACTTTTAATACCCTTCGCGAAGCGAATAAGCAAATTATTCTTTCCTCGGATAAGCCTCCGGAAGAAATTCCGCGTTTGGAAGAGCGCCTGATTTCCCGTTTTAAATGGGGGCTTACTACGGATATTGGCCTTCCCGATTATGAGACGCGCGTTGCCATTCTCAAGAAAAAAGCTCCCTATATCAAAGAACTCACCCATTGCACATTGGAAATTGAAGATGAAGTATTTACCTATATTGCTTCCAAAGAGGACTCCAACATCCGGGATCTGGAAGGTGCGTTAAACCGTGTCATTGCCAGTGCTCAACTGGATAGTAGCTTACGGGCCATTACGCTCAATGTGGCAATCGGTGCCTTGGGCAATTTCTTTACATCTCCCGTTTCCAAAGTAATCACACCCAAAAATGTAATACGCAAAGTCTGTGAATACTATGATATTACGGAAGAAGAAATTATGAGCAAAACCAAAAGCCGTAATATCGCTTATCCCAGGCAGATCGCCATGTATCTGCTCAAAAAACTCACGGATCTCACAAATCAGAAAATAGGTGAATGCGTTGGTTTAACCAATCATTCCACGGTCATTCATGCCTATAAGAAAATTTCGGAAGATATGGAAAAAGATCCGGATTTACAGGGTATCCTCACAGATATCACACAAAAAATCAAAGAATAAAAAGTTATCCACAGTTTGTGGACAACTGTGTCAATTCTCTGTCCAACTTTTGTGGAGTGGTTGTTTATAAACAGGCGTTTTTTTGCAGATTTCAATGGGAAACGGAAAATTTCTTTGCGTTATTTTCTGTAAAATTACACAAAACTCTGTTTAAAATGCACAGAGCATCCATAGAGTTTCCACCGGATTTTCACATAGCCCGGCGCGATTTTTTCCTTTTCTGATGCTTATGCACAAAGTTATCAACATTATCAACATTACTACTGCTACTACTGCTAATTACTATTTTTTTATCATTCCATAAAAAGGAGTAGATATTATGAAGTTTATCTGCAATAAGGAAGAACTTATCAAAGGAATCAACATCGTCATGCGAGCAGCCTACAGCAAATACCAAAAATCCATTTTGGAATGCATCCATATTAAAACAGAAGAACAAACGCTGCTGCTAGATGCATTTGATATGACGACAGCAATTAAAACAAGTGTTTATGCGCAAGTGGAAGAAGCCGGGGAAACGGCAATTCCAGCACGCATTTTATATGATATCGTAAATAAATTTCCCGCCGGAGAAATTGTCTTTGAAAGAGAGGATGCAGCGATTCGCATCAGTGGGGCAAATTCCAGTGCAACCCTTTCGGAAATGGATGCACAGCAATTTCCTGCTTTTCCCGTCTATGAAGGCAATGCAGATCATCAGATTCAAATTTCACGGCAAACTTTTAAAGATATGGTGGAAAAAACGGCATTTTCTGCTTATACGGGAGAAGATCGCCCTATTTTCACAGGATTGCTGTTAGAAACAAATCCGCAAGACGGTACTTTAAGCGTTGTGGGAATCGATGGAATCCGCATGGCAAAAAAAATGAGCCCGCTTTCCTGTAAAAGCCATATCAAAGCGATCGTTCCAGCAAAAATGCTGAAAGAAGCTTCCCGCATTCTTGGAGACGGCGAAGAAGAAATCTCCCTTTGTTTTACAGAACATGCATGTTTCCTGAAATGTGAAGAAATAGAAATTTTCACCCGCCTGTTGGATGGCGAATTCATTAATTATCAGGCTCTGATTCCTGCACAGTATAAGACAAGAGTAAAAGTCAATACCGGTATGTTTGAGCGCAGTTTGGAACTGATGATGGTGTTGGCTCGGGAAGATAGTTCCAATCTTATCCGCATGACAATTGAAAATTCCTGTATTGATCTGCAATCTGTTTCCGAATATGGAAAAGCACAGGATACTCTCAGCGTGGAAATGCAGGGAGAAGTTTTAAAAATTGCATTCAATGCAAAATACCTTTTGGATGTATTCAAAGTTATTGAAGAAGAAGAGGTATATATGGAATTTACCGGTCGTTTGCAGGCTTGTGTTATCAAACCGGTAGCGGGAGATGCATTCCTTTATCTGGTTGTGCCCGTTAATATTGCGGAATAACAAAAGAAAGGCGTTATGCCGATGAAAATCACAAGATTGGCGCTGCGGGATTTCAGAAACTTTGAAGCGCTCGAACTGGATGAATTGAGCAGCGGAATCAATGTATTTGCAGGTCATAATGCCATGGGCAAGACTAACCTGATTGAAGCTGTTAATTATTTATCCTGTGGAAAATCTTTTCGCAATGCGCCGGATCAAAAATTAATTCGGGACGGGCAGGGATTTGCCGGTATTTTTGCTCAATACGAAACGGCTTCTCACCGTGGAAAAATTGAAGTAGGCATTTTTGGAGAGTCTAAGCGCAGCATTCGCCTGAATGGACTGCCAATTAAAAAAATATCCGAATTGATGGGTGCGGTAAATTCCATTGTTTTTGCACCGGAAGATTTACGCGTTATCAAAGAATCCCCTTCGCTTCGCCGAAAAATGATGGATATGGAACTTTGCAAAATCAGTACGGGATATTACCATGATTTGCAAAATTATATGCTGGCGCTCAGAAGCAAAAATAAGCTGTTGAAGGAGAGTCGTGCTCAAGAAGGCGTGATTCGTGCGTATAGTGAGCAGATGGCCGCATATGGAGCAAATATGATCCGCCGTCGTGCCGAATTTGTGGAAAAGCTGAATGCATATGGATCAATTTTTTATGAGAACCTGCAGGATGTAAAAGAAAATATTAAAATTCGTTATAAATGCAGTGCAGAACCGGAAAATGCACAGCAAAGCTTGCTGGATAAAATGCAGATGAACGCTAAAAGAGAACGGGAAATGGGAACTTCTCTGGTAGGGCCGCACCGGGAGGATCTGGAAATTCTTATCAATGGAAAGGATTCCAAAATTTATGCTTCACAGGGGCAGCAGCGCACGGCAATGCTGGCATTAAAGCTGGCTTCTCTGGAAATCGCTCAGGAGCAGACGGGGGAAAGCCCAATTTTATTGCTGGACGATGTGTTTTCAGAACTGGATCAGAGACGTCGGGAAAGCCTGATGGAAATTGTAAGCAACCGGCAGGTATTTATTACCTGTACGGATTTGGAAGGAATGGAGAAATTTTCAGGAGCTTTTTACTATACAGTAGAACAGGCAAAAGTCAATCGAAAATCATAATAAAGAAAACGCCGTAGATACGGCGTTTTCTTTATTATGAATATTATGATTTTTATGCGGAAACCCTTTTAAAATAGCTCAAAAAGAGGTATAATATATATTAAAGAAGAAATTTTAAATTCCAGCCTGAAAGCCATTGCGTTAAGCAAATGGCTCACAGTTGAAATAACAGCTTGAATGAAAAAAAGATAGGAGAATGTTATGGCGGAGAAAGCAGCTTCCACTTATGATGAAAGTCAGATACAGATTTTGGAAGGTCTGGATCCGGTGCGCAAACGCCCGGGCATGTATATCGGTTCCACTGATAAACGCGGCCTGCATCACCTGGTCTATGAAATTGTAGATAATTCCATTGATGAAGCGATGGCAGGATTTTGCGACCAAATAGAAATCACCTTGACCAAAGAAGGCAGCGCGCGAATTAAAGATAACGGCAGAGGAATTCCTACCGGTATTAATAAGCAGACGGGAAAATCCACTTTGGAAGTTGCCATTTCCATGCTGCACGCAGGTGGTAAATTCGGCGGCGGCGGATATAAAGTCTCCGGTGGTCTGCACGGTGTTGGCGTTTCGGTAGTCAATGCACTTTCTACCCGATTAATTGCTACAATTGAGAGAGATGGAAAAATTGTTACACAGGAATATAAGCGCGGAATTCCGCAAACCAATGTGACAGAAATCGGAAAATCCGAAAAAACAGGAACTACCATTGAATTTTTCCCGGATCCCGAAATTTTTGAGTCGGTTGAGTTTGATTATGATACCCTGCGGGTGCGTTTTCGGGAAATGGCATTTCTCAACAGGGGAGTCCGCATTATTTTGACGGATGAACGGAAGGATCCGGTGGTTCGTCATGAATATCATTATGAAGGCGGCATTGTTTCCTTTGTGGAATATCTGAATCAGGGAAAAACCACTCTGCTGGAACATCCCATTTATATGTATGGGGAAAAGGATATGGATATTGTCGAAGTGGCGTTGCAGTATAACGATCGCTATGATTCCACTATTTTTTCCTTTGCCAATAATATCAATACAGTAGAGGGCGGAACGCATGAGACGGGCCTGCGCTCCGCATTGACGAAGGCTATCAATGATTATGCCCGCAAATATAATCTGCTGAAAGAAAAAGATGAGAATCTGACGGGGGATGATGTCCGGGAAGGATTAGTAGCCGTTATCAGCGTTAAATTGCCGGAACCGCAATTTGAAGGGCAAACAAAGACCAAACTGGGCAATAGTTCCATGCGTACACTGACGGATAATATGGTCGGCAATAAGCTGAGTGAATATTTGGAGGAAAATCCCAAAGAAGCCAAAAAAATAGTGGAAAAATGTATTTTGGCCAGAGCAGCAAGGGATGCAGCCAGAAAAGCACGGGATGTAACACGGAAAAAATCCGGATTATTTTCTATGCCGGTCAAACTGGCCGATTGTACCAGCAAAAACGTCTCTGAACGCGAAATTTTCATTGTAGAGGGAGATAGCGCCGGTGGTAGTGCAAAGAGTGGGCGCAACCGCAAAACGCAAGCTATCCTGCCTTTGCGCGGTAAAATTCTCAATGTGGAGAAGACACGTTATGATAAAGCGTTGGGGAATGCTGAAATACGCGCCATGATTACGGCTTTTGGTACGGGTGTTGGTTCGGAGTTTGATATTTCCAAGCTGCGCTATGATAAAATCATCATTATGACGGATGCTGATGTCGACGGCAGCCATATCCGTATTTTGCTGTTGACCTTCTTTTATCGCTATTTGCGCCCCATTATTGAACAGGGGCATGTCTATGCAGCGCTTCCGCCCCTTTATCGTCTTTCAAAGGGAAACCAGATTTTCTATGCTTACAGCGAGGAAGAGCGGGTAAAATTCCTGGAAGAAAACGGAAGTGGATATGAAATACAGCGGTATAAGGGCCTGGGCGAGATGGATGCTTCTCAGCTGAAAGAAACCACAATGGACCCTCAAAAACGGACGCTTATGCAAGTGACTTTGGAAAATGCTATGGAAGCGGATGAGCTATTTGATATTCTAATGGGAGAAAATGTTGAACCGCGCCGTGCTTTTATCGAGGAAAATTCCAAAATGGTAGATAAGGACAGCCTGGATATCTGATGGGAGAAAAAAACATGGAAAACGAAATGAATCATAATAGAATTATTCCTCTGGATTTGGGCGGAGAGATGAAAAAATCTTTCATTTCCTATGCAATGGCGGTTATTATTAACCGTGCTTTGCCGGATGTGAGAGACGGATTGAAGCCAGTGCATAGAAGAATCATCTACTCCATGGCCGAACAGGGAATTACACCTGATAAACCGCATAAAAAAAGCGCACGTATTGTAGGAGATGTGTTGGGTAAATATCACCCCCATGGCGATACGGCAATTTATGATAGTATGGTGCGCATGGCACAGGATTTCTCTACCAGATATTTGTTGGTAGATGGGCATGGTAACTTTGGCTCCGTCGATGGTGACGGCGCTGCGGCTATGCGTTATACCGAAGCACGCCTTGGAAAAATTTCCATGGAATTGGTGCGGGATATTGATAAGGATACGGTGGATTTTTATCCAAACTTTGATGGATCTTTGCAGCAGCCGGTAACGCTGCCTTCCCGATTCCCCAATCTTTTGGTCAACGGTTCCGGCGGTATTGCTGTAGGTATGGCAACCAATATTCCTCCGCACAATCTTGGAGAAGTTATTGATGCGACCTGTGCCTGCATAGATGATCCGGAAATCAGTATTGAACAACTGATGCAGTATATCAAAGGCCCGGATTTTCCGACAGGCGGCGAGATTATTGGTTATTCCGGTATACGTCAGGCATACCAGACGGGGCGTGGAAAGATTATTCTGCGCGCCAAGGCGGAAATCGAAACCGAAAAAGAACATCAAAGAATCGTGGTGACAGAGATTCCCTATCAGGTCAATAAAGAATTGATGGTAGGGGCAATCCGGGAACTGGCGAGAGATAAGAAAATTGATGGAATTGCAGATGCAAATGATGAATCCGATCACTCCGGAATGCGTGTGGTAATTGAATTGAAAAAGGGAGCAAATGCTTCCGTTGTGCTGAATCAGCTTTATAAACATACGCAAATGCAGATCAGTTTCGGAATCATCATGATTGCTTTGGTCAATAATGAGCCAAAAGTACTCAATCTGAAGCAGATTTTAACGGAGTATATCAAATATCAGCGGGAAGTAATTGAGCGCAGAACACGCTTTGATTTGGAAAAGGCGCAGAAACGGGCACATATCGTAGAAGGCCTGTTAAAAGCGATGGATGTCATTGATGAAGTGATTCATACCATTCGCTCTTCCAAAGACGGTACAACTGCCAGAAACTCTCTGATTGAAAAATTTGCTTTTACCGAAATACAGGCACAGGCTATTTTGGATATGCGTTTGCAGCGATTGACCGGTTTGGAACGGAATCGCCTGCAGGAAGAATATGATAAGCTTTGCCAACAGATTGCTTATTATCAGCAGGTGCTGGCAGATCCGGCTTTGGTTTACGAAATCGTGAAAAAGGACTTACAGGAAATCAAAGAAAAATATTCTGACGCCCGGCGCACCAAGATTGGCCATGCAGAAAATGAAATTGAACTGGAGGATTTGATTCAGGAAGAAGATATGGTAATCACGCTTACCCAGCATGGTTATATCAAACGCACTGCCAGCGATAACTATCGTGCACAGCGCCGTGGCGGTAAGGGCGTGACAGGTTTGGCGACGAAGGAAGAGGACGGAGTCAAAGAAATATTTACCAGTTCAACGCATAATTATATTCTTTTCTTTACCACAAAAGGAAAAGTTTATGTAAAAAAATGTTATCAGATCCCGGAAGCCGGCAGAAACGCAAAAGGAATGGCAATTGTCAATCTGTTGGCATTGGATGGAGATGAAAAAGTATCAGCAGTATTCCCCGTTGCGGATATGGAAGATGATTCCAATCTGGTCATGGTTACCCGCCAGGGAATTATTAAGAAGACAGAACTTTCGGCTTTTTCCAATATTCGCCAAAGCGGTATTATTGCTATTGCGTTGAGAGACGGAGATGAATTGGTCAGCGTACTCAAAACACATGGAGAGGATCGGATTATTATCGGTTCCAAAGATGGTATGGCGATTTCTTTCAGTGAAAAAGATGTACGTCCTATGGGCAGAGTAGCTGTAGGTGTGCGCGGAATGAAATTGCGAAAAGACGATTATGTGGTGGGAGCAAGTGTTCTGCAGGATGACCAGTATGTGCTGGTGATTTCCCAAAACGGTTATGGAAAACGTTCTTCGGCAGAAGAATATCGGGAACAGGCTCGTGGCGGAATCGGAGCCAGAACGATGAATCTGACGCAAAAAACAGGTTCTATGGTAGGGATTCTTACGGTACATGACCATGAAGATATTATGCTGATTAATGATGCGAATGTCATTATCCGTATGGGGTCGGATGATATTTCCGTATTTGGCCGTTCGGCGCAGGGAGTGCGCATTATGAGATTGGCAGAAGGAGAAAGTGTGGTCAGCGTCGCGAAACTTCCACAGGATGAAACGGAGATGGAAGAAGAAACAGCGGAAGCAGAAAATGGGACTCAAACAGAAGCATAAAAAGAAACGCCGTATGACGGAGTGAGGCTGCGGGCACTTGATATACATGGTTATCAAGTGCCCTTTTTATTATGAAGTATAGGAAAGAAGTAAAAAAAGGACCGGTAAAATAGAAAGAATATAATTGTCAAACGACAGGATTGCGTTATATAATGAAAAAAAAGATGATGAAAAGGGGTAACGCTTATGATTCCTGCTGTGCCGAACAAACCCAACAGACCGATTAATACGGATCTGGGCTCGCATCGTATTGTATGGGAGTATGAACATGTAGTTCGATGGCCTTTCTTTAAAGTATTGCGTGAATTTTCCACGCTGCGTGAATTTTATCCTGAAATCAGCAAATTCCATGAGGCTTATAAAGTGAGAGACAATACATGGGCAATTTACACCGATTCTTTTTCGGGAACGGGTGATCCGTGGATGTTTGTTATCAATGGGCCTAAAAAAGCATTGGTCGTTGATACCGGTTATGGAATTGGAGATTTGCGCGGTCTGGCAGAGAAACTGACCGGAAAGAAAGATATTCTTTGCTGTGTGACACATCATCACCTGGATCATGCATATGGTAACTTCCAGTTCGATCAGGTATATTGTCATGAAGATGAAGTGGAAGATCTGAAGGCGACAATGCGCCCGGATATTTGGGATTTTATGCTTGATCCCGAAACGGATAAACCGCTTTATACTGAGGGCTGGACACGCGATGATATTGTAGAGTTTAAAGAATATGAGATACTTCCGCTGAAATCCAATGAAATGATTGATCTTGGAGATGGATATTTGGTGGAAATCATTCCTCTGAGAGGGCATTGCAAAGGAATGAGCGGCTATCTCGATCATCAGACGGGTTGTATTTTTACGGGCGATCTGATCAGTGCGGAACCGGTAGAAATGCTGAGAGATGATTTGTACCAAATCTGTCAGCGGATGGATGAAATCTCAGGTGTATTTCATGGCCATGGCATGTTTGACCAGACGCCGGTTACATTGCAGTATCACTATAATGCAGCAAAAGCAATTTGTGACAATCCTGAGAATGCTGATGAAAAATCAGTGATTACGCTTCCGGATGGAACGAAGCAGAAATATTATAAAAAATATGTACTGCAGGCGACTAATATTAAATACAATCCGGATAAGGTGACTTACGAACAAACGGGCAGAGTCAATCCTTATAAAAAATGAAGAATATCAAAAAGAACCGATATAATTCGGTTCTTTTTTGATGGAAAGAAAAAGAAAAGTTGTCGCAGACTATCTTGCTTGCGGCGACATGGAGGAGAAGGGAAAATTTAAAAGGGGGCAGAACATAGCTCACAAAACAAACTACGCAAAAGTGGGATAAACTGCAAAATATTCGTATCGAATTGACAGAATATGTGGTGTGTTTAAACTATCATTTAAGTCAGGTGAAATGCAATGGAATATACATTTAGAGAAGTTGTGTGCCCGTTTTGTGAACATAGGTTTATGTACAATCAAAATGGAAGAAAAATCATTTTTTATGAATATCGCGATAAAGAAACCGGAAAGTATTACATTGATACAGTTTGCCCTAAATGCAATGAAAAAAATGATTATGCTTGAACATGAATGAAAGGGATATTTTACAGATGATAGTAGATTTGAAAATATATGGTTTTCGTAGGATATAGCTGACTTATATTCATTACGTGTGCAGAAAGCAAATGATTCAGCGGGGTACTAAAAACGATTCTCAGGATCGTTTTTGCACTTCCTGCCATGCCCGTTCAAATCCCTCTCTGAGTTTTTCGCATAAAAAAAAGAACGCATCGCATTGTCTAATAAACTTTACGATGTGCTCTAAATGGTGTCAACTACGGCGGAAAAACCTCCATTGTTGTTTGGAAAAGAAATCATATATTGATAGAATTTTTGCCTATGGGTGCAAATGCACGGTTGTTGGTGCAAATTGATACCCATGGGTGCAAATCAAAGGTGGCGGTTGAAAAGTATCCTATACTGCGTAAGGACAGTGCCGTTGATACAATTTTACGATTGCTTTATGAAAAAACGGCAGGAGTGCATTCCTGCCGCAATAAATGATTGTGGTGCGATAATCGTCCGCTGTGTGCCCTCAAAAATCACATTTTCGAAGGTATACCCGCTTTGCCTGTGAAAACGGGATACAGGGGCTTTGCGAGGAGCCGATGTATTATTTATCCTTTTTTGTACCTCCATACAATTCTTTAATTGAGGGCAATACTGCTCCGACAACAGCAATTCCGGCGATGAAAATCCCCGATATTGCAAACCATGTTTCAACACCTGTCATATCCGCAAAGCATCCTGCCGCAATCAAACCCAAAGGCATGGCGAGCGACATGGTGCTGAGCGAAAGGGAGAAAACACGCCCAAGATATTCGGGTCTGACCATCTCTTGGTATATGGCGGTCTGTACACCGTAGAACGGAGCAGAAAAGCCCATGATCGCACAACAGACCACAAAGGCAATGAAACCTGATGCGGGTAAAATGCCGGCAATGAGCAATGCAATCCCCATGACCGCAATGGACAAAAGCACCGTTGTTGTTTTTCTTTGAAAGCCTCCCCATACACCAAGCACGATTCCGCCGAGCAGCATCCCCGCTGCAAATACCGATTCAGACATTGCAACGTGCCAAGTTGTTCCGCCAAAATGATTCATGCTGATGAGAGGAAACAGGGCATTGATGGGCATATAGGCAAACATATATAAGGCTCCCATCCAAAGAAGCGTCAACAGACCTTTCTGCTGAGCCAAAATACGGTATGCCTCCTTAGCTCCTGCAAGAAC
>QANA01000005.1 GCA_003149735.1 Clostridiales bacterium
TGTACCTGAGAAACGCCGATCAGGGAGGCTATTTCGCTCTGCGTCTTATCTGAAAAGTAGCGCAGCAGTATGATCTGCCGTTCCCGCGGCGTCAAAAGCGAAAGCTGCTCTTTCAGCAATAACTTATCGATGCAGAAGTCGTCCTCCTGTGCCGGCAAGGTATCGCCTAAAGTGGAAGAATCGGGTTGATCTTCGAAAATCGGTTCTTCGATAGAACGCGGGATACGGCATGCATCCAATGCCAAAACGACTTCTTCGGGTGGTATCCCGGCGGCCTGTGAAAGTTCTTCCAGAGTCGGTTCCCGGCCGGAGGCTTCTTTTAGCTGCTCCTGCAGTGAGAACAATAAGGACGCTTGCTGTTTTAAGTGCCTGCTGACTTTTAGTGGGCCGTCATCTCGTAAGAAGCGGCGGATTTCACCGGTAATCATAGGTACGGCGTAAGTTGAAAAGCGCACCCCAAAAGAAGGGTCGAACCCTTCAATCGCTTTGAGCAGCCCCAGGCTGCCCAATTGAAACAGATCTTCATATTCCGAGCCGCGCCCCAAAAAGCGTTTGACAATGCTTTTAACAAGCGGCGTATTTTGCAGAACTAATGCCTCACGAGCCTGACCATCTCCCGATTGAGCCCGATGCAGCAGAGAGAGCGTCTGCTCATGAGAGGGCAGCATGGGCAGCGGCCTCCGCAGAAGAAATTGGAATGATTTTTTCCAAACGTACTGTAGTACCCCGACCCGGTTGGGAGTGTACCACTACCCGATCCATAAAGGATTGCATGACAGTAAACCCCATGCCGGAGCGTTCTTCACAGTTGCCGGTAGAATAAAACGGCTGCATAGCCTGCTGAATATCCTCGATGCCTTTGCCAAAATCCTGTATTTCAAAAGTTACGGTGTCTCCGCTGATTTTTCCACGCAAAATCACTTTGCCGGTTTTGAGACCATATGCATGAACGACTACATTGGTGACTGCTTCGGAAACAGCAGTTTTGATATCCGAAATATCTTCCATCGTGCAGTCAAGGCGGGCGGCAAAAGCGGCGGCACAGACTCGGGCGAAGGCCTCATTTTGCGAAGTGGCTGGGAAAATCAATTCCATATAATTATCCGTATTCATGTTTCCTCCGAAAATTACGAAATTTTCTCTATGATGCTGTATAAGCCAGACATGCGAAACAGTTTGTCCACATAAGGGTTTACATTTTTTACAAACAGGCGCATGCCTTTTTCTTTTAATTTTTTATAGCGCCCAATCAACAGCCCGATTCCGGAACTGTCCATTAAAGTAACCTGGGCAAAATCGAGGATCAGATTGCCGCGGCTGCGGGCAATGGCGCGATCCAACTGTTGCCGGATCGCTTCCGTGTTATGATGATCCAGCTCTCCTTCCAACGCAATGCAAAGAGCACGCATCGTTGTTTTCTGCATAAAATACCTCCTTCAATTGCCATGCAATAATATTCACGCTTTGAAGCGAAAATCCTTGAACGAAAAAGCACTGCTTTTGCCGGAATACTGCGAATGTGCATATTTTTTTATGCGTTGGGAAGAATTTCCTTATGAGTGGAAAAAAGAACAGCAGAAAGCCCGGCGTTTTCAAAAAAATCATAGGGGCGTTATTAGTATGTGCAATTTGCGGAGGAATATTCGTTGCCGCATATATTTTCGGGATTGAAGAATGGCAGGAATTCGATCCGGCTCAGGCGGCACAGATGCAGCTGTGTACAACTCTATACGATGCAGAAGGGAATCCGTTTCAGGAGTTGTATAATACAGAGCGGCGCTATTATGTACAGATAGAAACTTTGCCGGCATATGTTGCGCAGGCGTTTATCGCCATAGAGGATGCTCGCTTTTATGAACATTCCGGTTTTGATCTGGTGCGCATTGGAGGAGCTCTTTGGGCAGATCTGCGCAGCGGCAGTTTTTCACAGGGAGCAAGCACTATCACGCAGCAGCTGATTAAGCTTTCCTACCTGAAAAATGAAAAAACGGTTACGCGTAAGGTCGCGGAAATTCTTATGGCGATCAAATTAGAAAAGAAATATTCCAAAGATGAAATATTGGAACTTTATCTGAATCGTGCGTATTTTGGCAACGGCGCTTATGGAGTGGAGACTGCTGCGCGGGAATACTTTGGAAAAACAGCCATGGAGTTGACTCTGGAAGAAGCGGCTATGTTGGCCGGGGTTGTCAATTCCCCTTCAAGATATGATCCGCGCAGCCATTATGAGGCTGCAAAAGGACGGCAGGAACTGGTGCTTGCCCAGATGTGCGAACAGGGTTTTATTTCGCAGGAGCAGGCGGAGGAGGCAGGGCAGATATCGCTCGTAGTAAAGGAAAAAGAAGAATTTACCTATCAATATGGGTTCTACACCGATAAAGTAATTGATGATGCAGCAAATTTGCTGACTCTGACTTATACGGAACTGATGGAAGGGGGATATCAGATATATACTTATCTGGAACCGGAGCAGCAGATATATTTGGAACAATATAGTCAGGATAGCGAAGGATTTCCGGCGGCGGCAGAGGATGGCGAGCTGTGCCAGTGTGCGGCAGTAGTGCTTTCGGCAAAACATAATGGAATCACTGCCATGATTGGCGGCAGAACACACGAGACACGCCTGGCATTCAATCGAGCCTGTGCCATGCGGCGGCAACCCGGTTCAGCGATTAAACCGATTATGGTTTACGCACCGGCTATCGAATATCTGGGTTATGAGACGACTTCTCTGCTGATGGATCAGCCGGAGGATTTTTTGGGCTATACGCCGCGCAATGCAGGAGATACCTATCGGGGATGGGTAACGCTGAGAGACGCTGTTGCCTACTCGATCAATTTGCCGGCAGTGAAGCTGTTGAACGAAGTCGGAGTGGGCAAGGCAAAAAATTATGCCGGCAGTGTGGGAATTCCTTTTGAAGAAAAGGACAAAAACCTTTCTCTGGCACTGGGGGGCTTTACAACCGGTGTTTCTCCTCTGGAATTGGCGGCTGCCTATATGCCTTTTGCTTCGGGCGGTTATTACGATGCAACGAGTACTGTCTGTAAAATTGTGGACAGTAAGGGGAATATTGTTTATGAACGGGAGTCACAGGCAAAAAGTGTGCTTTCAGAGCAAACGTCCTTCTTGATGAGCTCGCTTTTACGATCGAGTGTAGAATACGGCACTTCCAAAGCGCTGGCGCAGACGGGCATCCCGCTTTGTGCCAAGACGGGAACCAGCACTTATGATGATGCCAGCAATAATAAAGATGCGTGGATCGTAGCGTATAATCCGGAATATATTGTCTGCTGCTGGATAGGCTTTGATAATCCTGATGATTCTCACTATCTGGAAAAGGGAGTTACCGGAGGCACTTATCCAGCGAAAATGGCTGCGGGGATTTTTTCGAAGATTTATGAACAACGGGAGGCTCCGGATTTTACAGTGCCATCCAGTATCGCGGCGATTGAAGTAGATGCCTATCAGTTGAAAGAAAATCTGGAGTTGCGCCCTGCCTCATCGGAGCGGGAGAGTCAGGCGGAATACTACGTCAGAGAGCGAATTCCCGAAGCTTTGAGCCCTAAGGCATCCAATATGCAGGTGAGTACGAAAAAGGGCTATCCGCTGATTCGCTTTTCGGGTTACAGCAAATATACCTATGCGTTGGAGCGAAAAGAGGTGGGAGAGAGCGATTTTACTCTGATTGCCCGGCTGGAAGGCGGAAAGAGTTATCACGATAAGGAGGCAGAGCAGGGAAAAACATATGTCTACCGGCTGACTCCGGAAGAATACTATACACCGCAGTACGAAACGATCTATTTGTATATTCCCAGCTAAAAAGCAGGTGCTTTCCTGCTTTTTTTGCCGTTCCGGCAAAAAAGACGCCGGAATCAAAGGAAAGGCGGGCGAATTTCCGGATTTATGCTATAATAAATATCATATTTAGTTGAAAGAAGATACCGGCCTGAAAGGAGAAATGATATGAATGGAGAATGGTCACTGAATGCCTTATACAGCGGATATGAAGATCCGGCTTATTTGGCGGATGAACAAAAGGCAGATGTGTTGGGAGAACAGATTAACGCTTTGGCGGATACTTTGGAAGAACGAAATGAAAGGGAAAACCTGTTGGCTGCCCTGCCTCTGCTGGAACAGGAAGCAGATCTGTATGATAAACTGTTCAATTTCAGTGCACTGCGCCAGGAAGCCAATACGGCAGATGAAAAGAGTGCTTCCCGATTGGGCAGCTTAAGTCAGAAAAACAGCAGAACGACAAAGGCGAAAACACGTATCTTTTCCTATATTGCACGGATCCCGGAATCGGAAATGGAAGCACTGATTGCGCAGGAGCCGCTGCTGCAGGAATATCGCTATTATCTGCAATGCATTCGGGAAGATGATCGCTATTTGCTGAACGGGGATGTGGAAGAGGCGTTGGCAAAGTATGGAATGAGCGGCGGGGATGCCTGGTCGGATTTGCAGGCTTATCTGACGTCTTCTGTCAAAGCGGATTATCAGGGAAAACCACTTACCCTTTCTGCAGTGCGCAATCTGGCATATGACGCGGATCCGGAGGTGCGCAGACAGGCCTATGAAGCAGAATTGGCCTGTTATGAGAAAATCAAGGACGCAGTCGCTTTTTCTTTGAACAGTATCAAAATGCAAGCTATCAGCGAATGCGAGTTGCGCGGATTTGCTTCGCCGTTGGAAAAAACGCTGCATGAATCGCGCATGCGCCGAGAGACGCTGGACGCACTGCTGGAAGCAATGCAGGAATATATGCCTAAATTTTGGGAATACCTGCGGGCAAAGGGCAGAGCACTGGGGCATGCCGATGGATTGCCGTGGTATGATCTGTTTGCACCCATGGGCAGCAATGGAAAGAAATATACCGTAGAAGAGGCGGAAGCATATTTGCTGCAGGTATTCGGCGCATTTAATCCCAAAATGGCGGAAATTATGCATAAAGCTTTTCGCGAGGAGTGGATCGATTTCTTCCCGCGGGAAGGAAAAGTGGGAGGTGCCTTTTGTGCCGGGATTCCCGCTATCCGGCAATTCCGCATTCTGACTAACTTTGACGGCAGCTTCAACAGCATCACGACGCTCGGGCACGAGCTCGGGCATGGATACCATGATTTTATGGTGCAGGAAAACCGGCCGCTGAACCGCAGCTATTCCATGCCGGTGGCAGAGACGGCGTCGACCTTTAATGAAAACGTGATTCTGGAAGAAGCGTTGGAAAAGGCAGAAGATAAAGAGGAACAGTTGGCTCTCGCAGAAGGGGAATTGATGGAAGTCACTCAGATTATCTGCGATATTTACTCGCGTTTTCTGTTCGAACAGGAAGTCTGCGCGCGGCGCAAGGATGAATTCCTTTTTGCCGATCAGCTTTGTGAATTGATGCTGAAAGCCCAGAGACAGGCTTATGGAAACGGCATTGCCGCCGATACGCTGCATCCTTATATGTGGGTTTGCAAGAGTCATTATTATGGACCGGATCTGGCATTTTATAATTTCCCGTATGCTTTTGGCGGATTGTTTGCGCGTGGTTTGTATGCGAAATATCGGGCGGAGGGAAAGAATTTCCTGCCGAAATACGATGCCATGTTGCGGGCAACTCCCACTGCCAGTGTCGAGGAAGCGGCTGCAATCTGCGGTGTGGACGTGACGGATAAGCAATTCTGGTTGAGCAGCCTGCAGTCGTATACGCCAACGATTGAGCTCTTCAAGCAATTGACCGGGCAATGCTGACGGCAGCTGTTGACTGAAGGTGCAAAGGTCAGAGAATGATATGGAAAAACGCGAGTTGATGCACCGTTTTGCGCAGAGTAAGGAAGAAGAACTGCTGATTGGCCGGTTATTGGATCTGGCCAGGCGGGCCGAAAAGGGTTATGCGGTTTACAGCCGTTTTTTGAATCCCCATGAGCGGGCCATTGCAGAGCGGACTCTGCGAGCAGCCGGGATAAACTTTCGGTTGGAAGGCGGATATCGGGAAGCGGAGCGGGCTATCCTTGCCTTTTTACCTGAGTATTTACAGGAAGCACAGGAGGACCCGCAGTTCCCTGTTTGTTTGCTCTCTTTGCAGATCAAAGGGAGCGATTTCGGAAAAAAGCTGACCCATCGGGACTATTTGGGCTCTCTGATGGCTTTGCGCATTGAACGGGAAATGATTGGGGATATTCTGGTACAAGAGACGGGGGCGTACCTGTTTTTGCTGAAACAGGCAGCACAAGTCGTACTGCAGGAATTGAAAAAAATAGGCAGCCACGGAGTAGAGATAAAGGAGCTTTTACTGACGCAGGCAGAGGTGGTAGAAGCGGAAAAAGAGGAATTGAGGGTATTTGTCGCTTCCATGCGGCTGGATACGATTGTGGCAGAAGGGTTTGGGTTGTCCCGTTCGCAAGCAGCAGCACAGATTGAATCCGGGTCAGTGTCGTTACGGCATTGTGAATGTATGCGCCCATCTGCTGAAGTAGGAGAGGGGGATGTGATTTCCCTAAAAGGAAGTGGGCGCGTGACGGTGGGGAAAGTCGGCGGAATCAGTCGTAAAGGCCGCCTGTGCCTCAGCCTTTATCGGTGGAAATAGATTTCCGAAAATCGGATAGAAGGAAGAAAGCGGTTGTCGGTATGCCTGCCAAAAAGCAGGCATGAGAAAAAGCCGGCAGGCAACCGCTATAAGAAATCATAGCAACAGGAAATACGACGGCAGCGGCGGTTTCCTGTTGCTGTTTTTTTGAAGCAGGGATGTAATGAAGGCTGATGCGATAGGAAATTTGCTGTCGCGTATATTACTGTAAAATAAAAATCGTCATAAAGAGATAAAAAATCAAAAAAAAGACTTGGCAAATATAATTTAGTATGCTAAAATGCTAATATGATGCACGAAGGTGCGAAGGTTTTAAGTATTGAAAGGTAAAAAATCGTTATGAAAAAAAGAGTACTGGCAATTTTAATGGCATTGGCTATGGTGGCACTCTGTGCGGCTTGCGGCAAAAAGGAACCGGTTGTTGATTATACAACGGCAGAGGGTATCAGCGGTGCGACCGTTGTGGCAGAGCAGGAATCTGCAGGAGAAACGGTAATTGCGGAAGATGCATTTTTTGCAAAAGCGGAATATACTGCTGTGGAATCGCAGGCCAGAGCTTTGATGGAAGTTTCGGCAGGGACGGCAGATGCCGCAGTGGTAGACTATGTCATGTCGATTGGCTCGATCGGGGAAGGCACCGATTATGAGGATTTGCAGCTGGTAGAGGGTGTGGAATTTGCTCCCGAAGAATACGGAATTGCTTTCCGTAAAGGCTCGGATATGGCCTATATGGTGAATATGGCAATTGCTGAGCTGAGAGAAGAGGGAAAATTGCAGGAAATCGCTGAAACATACAAACTGGAAGATTTGATCACGGCGGATGCGGACTTTGAACCAATTCAGCAAGCTGATTCTGATTGGGAGTATATTCGGAACAAAGGCGAACTGATTATTGGTATCACATTGTTCCAGCCTATGAACTATTATGATGATAATGGAGAATTGATCGGCTTTGAAACAGAATTTGCCAAAGCGGTCTGTGATAAGATGGGCATAAAGGCAGTGTTCCAGGAAATTTCTTGGGCGGCGAAAGAGACGGAACTGGAAGCAAAAAATATTGACTGCATTTGGAACGGCATGACGATCACCGATGAACGCCAGGAAGCAATGAGTCTTTCTATTCCCTATATGCGCAACAAACAGGTGCTGATTGCGAAAGTAAAATAAAGTTCAGGAGAAACCGATATGTCTTTTTCGCAGGTGACAGCCAACCTTTTGGCCGGCTTTCTGGAAAACTGCAAATTATTTGCACTGACGCTGCTATTTGCGCTGCCGCTGGGGCTGCTCATCACGATGGGGTCGATGAGCCGCTTCCGGCCGCTGCGTTGGCTGAGCCGCGGTTTTGTATGGATCATCCGGGGCACACCGCTGATGCTGCAACTTTTTGTGGTGCTGTATGCACCGGGACTTATTTTTGGCACGCCGATGAAATCGCGTATGACAGCGGCCCTGGTTGCTTTTGTGATCAACTATGCGGCCTATTTCTCGGAAATCTATCGCGGCGGTATTGAAAGTATTTCCAAAGGACAATATGAAGCGGGGCAGGTGCTGGGATTGACCAAAGCGCAGATTTTCTGGAAAATCATCTGCATGCAGGTGGTAAAGCGCATTGTCCCGCCCATGAGCAATGAAGTGCTCACGTTGGTAAAGGATACCTCCCTGGCCCGCGTAATTGCCATTCCCGAAATCATTATGTCGGCAGAACGCTTTGCCGGCAAAGGCCTGATTTGGCCGCTGTTTTATACCGGAGCGTTTTTCCTGCTGTTCTGCGGTGTGTTGACCGTTGTTTTCTCCCGCATAGAAAAAAAGCTGGATTATTATCAGGGGTGAACCATGGCGATTTTGGAAGTAAAAGATTTGCACAAGAATTTTGGTAAAACAGAAGTGCTGAAAGGCATTGATTTTTCCATAGAACAGGGGCAGGTGCTGGCTATTTTAGGATCTTCCGGCAGCGGAAAGACCACGCTGCTGCGCAGCCTGAATTTTTTGGAAATGCCGGAGCGCGGCCAGATTCTGTTGCGGGATGAAATGCTGTTTGATTTTGGCTGCAAAGCGCAGTTGACGGATGCGCAGATTCGGGAAAAGCGTTTGCATTTTGGATTGGTCTTTCAATCATTTAATCTGTTTCCCCAATATAGCGTATTACAAAATATTACTTTAGCCGTAAAACTGCTGCAAGGCGTGAAGCGCAGGCAAAAACAAAAACTGATGGAAATCGAGGAAATAGCTAAAGGGCTGCTGGCGCGAGTGGGGCTGTTGGATAAGATGAATGCTTATCCATGCGAACTCTCGGGCGGACAGCAGCAGCGTGTTGCGATAGCACGGGCATTGGCACTGAAACCGGATATACTTTGTTTTGATGAACCGACCAGCGCCCTGGATCCCGAGTTGACGGGAGAAGTGCTGAAGGTGATTCGGGAATTGAAAGACGCCGAGACAACTATGATTATCGTCACGCATGAGATGAATTTTGCCCGTCATGTGGCAGATAAGATTTTGTTTATGGCAGATGGTGTGATAGAAGAGGAAGGTACTCCGGAACAGATTTTTGAAAGACCGCGCAGTGAAAAAACGCGCAGTTTTCTCAATAAAATTTATGAATGAGATCAATTTTGAAAAAAGAGTCTCTCACATGCACGAGAGACTCTTTTGATATTGTTTCAGTTGGAGGAAGCATCTGCCGACAGGGACTGCAATAAGGCTTCCAGCTTTGACGCGGGCAGTGCCGAATATTCCCGATGAACAACGGTATAGTTTTCATCAATCAGTATAGTGGTGGGAAGCGAATAGACCTGATAAGCCTGCATGCCGGCCAGATCCAGGTCAAAATAGGCGGGAAAACGGAAATTATTTTCCTGCAAAAAGGATTTGGCTGCAGCTTCTGTTTCGCGGGTACCATCCGTAAGATTCACTATGATAAATTGTATTTCAGATCCATAAAGTTCGTAAAGTTGTTGAAAGTTGGGTAATTCTTCCCGGCAGGGAAGGCACCAGCTGGCCCAGAAATGTAAAACGATGGGCTTGCCTGAAAAATCCGCAAGTTGTATCTGATTGCCCTGCGCATCATAACAGGTAAAATCAGCGGCGGATACAGCAGAAATCACACTGCGCTCGGATTCGGGCGGAGTATGATTTTGGGCGGCGGTCAAAAAACGATAGGAAAACAGCGCCAATGCTATCAGCAGAATAAAACAGAGAATGATCCAGAGAAGCCTTTTGTTAGACATGGGGTTGAAATCCTCCTTTAAGAAAGTAAATTCAGAACACGGTTCATTATGCCGGCCATCATCAGGATTCCCAATATAATAAGGAAAATGCCGCAGATCAGCTGTATGGCACGATAGTGTTTTTTGATGAAAGAAATCGTCTGCTTAAGTTGATCAATCAGCAAGGCACTCAGCAGGAAGGGAAATCCAAGCCCTATAGAATAGCACAGCAGCATTAGAATGCCGCGCAGCATGGAACCTTTTTGTGCGGCCAACAACAACGCTGAGCCGAGAAAAGCTCCGGCGCAGGGTGTCCAGCCCAGAGCGAAAATCATGCCGAACAGCAGCGAAGAGAAGAATCCGAATTTCTGGATTCCGATATTCCACTGGTGAGTGCGATTCAGAAACGGTATGCGCAGCAAACCGGTATAGTTAAGGCCGAACAGCACAATCAGCGCACCGCAAATCAGGTTGACTGCTGTTTGATGAGAACGCAGCAAACTGCCGATGGAACCGGCAAAAGCTCCCATCAGAGTGAATAGCAGGGTAAAGCCCAGCACAAACCCGGAAGCATGCCAGAACGTCCTGCGGGTATTTGCTTCCTCTTCACCGGCAAAGTAGAAGAGATATAGTGGCAGCATGGGCAGCAGGCAGGGAGAAATAAAAGTGATGATTCCTTCCAAAAAGGAAACCAGATAATCCACGGTTACAATCACCTCCTTGGGTCTGTGATTTCATCATAGCAGAAAGGAGCAGAGTTTGACAATGGCAGAATGCATGGTGCTTTATGGAACACTTGCAGAAAAGGGAATATACCGGTAAGTGAAATTGGCAGGAAAGGGAGGGAAGAAGAAAGAAAAATTCCAATATATGACAAAGTTGTAAATTGAAGAAAAAGGCCGAAAAAAAGCAATTTTTTTAAAAAAGTACTTGCATTTTTGCAAAATAAGATGTAATATAATCGTAACAAAGTTGTAATAACTTGGAAGTTCAATTGGTCAAAACTTTTTTCTTTTCTTATATATGCAAATTTTACAAAAGGCATGCACTTCGGTGCATGTCTTTTGTAATGGAATGAATTGGCTCAGGTGTAATGTTTGCGCATGTTTTTGAGTGCGGATTTTTCCAGGCGGGAAACCTGTGCCTGGCTGATGCCGATTTCTTTGGAAACTTCCATTTGCGTTTTTCCGGCAAAATAGCGCAGATAGATGATATTTTTTTCCCGCTCATTCAGCTTGGAGATGGCATCGGAAAGGGCGATGGAAGAGAGCCAGTTTTCATCGGAAAATTTTTCGTCGGAAAGGCTGTCCAATACATACAATGTATCGTCTCCATCCTGATAAATGGGTTGGGATAAAGAGATTGGGTCGGCAATGGCATCCAGTGCGTAGACCACTTCTTCCACTGCCATACCCATTTCTCTGGCGATTTCGTCGACGGAAGGCTCCTGCATATTTTTTTCCATCAGTGCGGTTTTGGTTTGATAGGCTCGGTAAGCGGTATCCCGCAGAGAGCGGCTGACCCGCAACAAATTATTGTCGCGCAGATAACGACGGATTTCTCCGATAATCATAGGGACCGCATAGGTGGAAAATTTGACTTTCATATTGATATTGAAGTTGTCGATGGCTTTCATCAGACCAATACAGCCGATCTGAAAAAGGTCATCCAGATTTTCCCCGCGCATGGCAAAGCGCTGCACAATGCTCAGCACTAATCTCAGATTTCCCCGAATAAATTCTTCGCGTGCCTGTTGGTCGCCCGCATATATTTTACGAAAATAGCTTTCCAGCTGCTGCTCGGGAATGATTGGCAGCTTGGAAGTATCTACGCCGCAGATTTCCACTCTCAAAGACATCTCGCAGTTTCCTCCTGTATGTACAAAACTTATTGAAGATAGCATTGCCATTTGGAAGAAAAACTATACCGTAAGCAGGACGGCGAAATATGCGGCAAACGGTGCTTTTATATCAATTTCTGTATGTCGCTGCGAATGCGGCGGATAATACGCTTTTCCAATCGGGAAATATAGCTTTGAGAAATACCCAGAATATCTGCTACCTGTTTCTGCGTGTGTTCCTGATAGCCGGAAAGCCCGAAACGCATACTGATAATCTGTTTTTCACGCGCAGGCAGCAGAGCGATGGCATCGTCGATCAGGAGGCGCTCGATACCGCCCTCGATTTCCTGATAGACGGCATCCGGTTCAGTTCCCAGAATATCCGAAAGAAGCAGTTCGTTGCCATCCCAATCCGTATTGAGTGGCTCATCCAGAGAAACCTCGTTTTTCACACGGGAACTTCGCCGCAGAAACATGAGGATTTCATTTTCGATACAGCGGCTGGCATAAGTAGCCAGTTTGATGTTTTTTTCGGCGTTAAAGGTATTGACGGCCTTAATAAGGCCGATGCTGCCGATGGAGACGAGATCCTCCAGATTAATACCGGTATTATCGAATTTGCGGGCAATATAGACGACCAGGCGGATATTCCGCTCGATGAGGGATTGCCGGATATCCGCGCCGCCTTCCGAAAGGCGGCTGATGAGGTATGCCTCCTCTTTTTTACTGAGCGGCGGTGGGAGAGCTTCACTGCTTCCCATATAGTGCAGGCGGCGGCGAAGAATCAGACACTTGAGCAGTTTTTCCCATAATAGATTGTGCAGACGATACATGATGAAACTCCTTTGCATAACAGATTGAAATTCAACCGGGCAAATGACCGGAAAAATGAAGCGGATGCAGGCGCAGCCGCGGAGAGAGTAGGGCATTGTATGGAGCGGGCAGTGACAGCTCGCCAAGTGCAATATAGGCTTTGATGCTGTAACTGCGCCCGTGGAAATGCAGAGTCAGTGCTTCGGGTGCGAAAGCATATAAAGAAGCGGAGCCTGTGGCAGTGCTGCAGGCAAAAGTGCGTATGGGCAATTGCGCTTCTCCGGGGTTATACAATTTTTGCAGTTCCTCGGCCGAAAGCTGTTTACTGAGCGCATTGCGCTCCATGACGATGACACCGCCGCCACCTGCGTCCTGCAGACAATTGCCGGTATCAACTAAGGCTTGCAGCCAAATGGTATGGCCGTAGAGGCGAAAGGAGAGCTGATAGCGGCGATTGGGTTGCGGATAAGTTTGTCTGGCCAGAAATTCTGCCAGTACACATAGCAGACATATGCCCAGCAGCAAGTAACGCAGCAATGGAAATTGCGCGGAGCCGATGAGATAACCATTTTGTGTGCACAGAAATGCAAAAAGAATTCCCCCCAACAAAAAAGAAACGAGAAAAAACAACAGCAGGCGGCGCAAATACAGGCGGAATGGACGTATGCCTAAGGGCAGGCACAGCAGGCTTGCTACAGGAATTTTGATCCAGGGAGAGGTGAGCCAGGGCAAGGGTAATGCCAAGGCACTGTATAGGCCGCCGATGGCGGCGCCGGCCAGCAGACGCAAAAAATTTACTCTTTTTTCTGAAATGCGGCAGCAAAAAAAGAGTAAAACAAAATCTAATAAAAGGTTATCCAAAAAGACGAGTTCGAGATAAATCTGTTTCATTGGTAAAAAACTCCTTGGTCGGTGCGTTCAGTATAACTTATGGCAAGTTGGAAAAATGTAGAACAGAGCCGTGAGGAATCTGCGAATTGTGCATAAAAATATTGAGAAAAGCAAAAATGAAGTATATACTATAAAATGGATTGGTAGTGTCTGAGGATTGAAGCGCGATAGAGGTAAATACAATGGCAATAAGAAAAACAAAAATTGTGGCAACCCTGGGGCCGGCAAGCGACACGCAGGAAAAAATGATGCAGCTGATACAGGCCGGTATGGATGTGGCGCGAATGAATTTTTCGCACGGAACCCATGAAGAACAACTGGCTAAGTTCAAGGCATTAAAAAAAGCGCGTGAGACGTTGGGGCGGCATGTTGCAATCCTGTTGGATACCAAAGGACCGGAAGTGCGCCTGGGGCTGTTCGAGGGTGGCAAAGCCGAATTGGTCAAAGGGAATTCCTTTATCCTGACGGCAGAAGATATTTTGGGAGATGCGAAACGAGCCAAGATTTCCTATCCATATCTGTATCAGGATATTAAACCCGGCGATATGATTCTGTTGGATGATGGAAATATCGAACTGAAAGTGGAAAAAATCAAGGGTGAGGAGATCTGGACTCGGGTTGTCAATGGCGGCATTATTTCCGATCGCAAGGGAGTTAATACACCGGGCGTACACCTTGGATTGAAATATTTAAGTGAGGCAGACCAAGAGGATATTCTTTTTGGTTTGGAACACGGCATTGATATGATAGCCGCTTCTTTTACGGAAAGCGCAGAGAATGTGCGGGAAATGCGTGAATTCCTGCGGGCACATGGCGGTGAACATATTGATATTATTGCGAAAATAGAAAGCGAACGCGGGCTTGCCAATGCAGAGGAGATCATCGAAGAAAGTGATGGGGTCATGGTGGCGCGCGGTGACATGGGCGTGGAAATACCGCTTTGTGAAGTGCCGATCATGCAGAAGCGCCTGATATCTATGGCGAATCAGGCAGGGAAGATCGTCATTACGGCGACGCAGATGCTGGAAAGCATGGTCAATAATCCCCGCCCGACCCGGGCAGAAAGCACGGACGTTGCGAATGCCATCTATGATGGGACAAGCGCAGTCATGCTTTCGGGGGAGACGGCTTCGGGTAAATATCCTGTAGAAGCGGTAAAAATTATGGCACGCATTGCTGCCCGGGCAGAAGCGGATATTGATTATCAGAAGCGCTTTTTTGAAACGACCAAAAAGACACACAGCGTTACCGATGCCATCACGCATGCGGCCTGTACGATTGCCTACGACCTGCATGCGGCAGCGATTCTTGCCATGACAAAATCCGGGCAGACGGCAGAACTGGCTTCCAAATTCCGCCCGGAAGTGCCAATTATTGGCTGCGCAACCGATGGCGACGTGCTGCGGCGCCTGAATCTGTGTTGGGGTGTGGTGCCGATGGGGCTGCCGGAGTGTGATACGGCAGATGAAATGTTTGCTATGGCAATTGAACAGGCTAAAAAGAGCGGGTTGGTGCATGTGGGCGATCAGATTGTCATTACCGCCGGTGTGCCGCTCGGAATTCCGGGCTTGACCAATATGCTCAAGGTGGCAAAGGTAGAATAACGAAAATTTGGTAATTTTATCCGGCTTTTGCATAGTATATATTATGGTAATGATTGTTTATGCGGAGGCCGGAAGTGACGCGATATTGTAAATTGAAACAGAAAGAGGTCGTCAATATCGCAGATGGAAGATCGCTGGGGTTTATTTCTGATTTGTTGATTGAAGAAGGCAGCGGGCAGATACAGGCTATAGTATTGGTAGAAAGCTGCGGTTTTTTGGGGCTGATTAAGCCCAAAGAATTGATTATTCCCTGGCGGAATATCTGTAAAATCGGTGATGACGTAATCCTGGTTGAAACAGATCTGGATTTGTGCCGTGCCTGAATCGAAATCGGCACACAGAGAGCAAACAGAGGAAAAAAAGAATGAAATGCATTTATTGCGGACATCCGGAGAGTAAAGTAGTGGATTCCCGCTCGCTCAATGACAGCGCTGCCATACGGCGGCGCAGAGAGTGCCTGAGCTGTGGGAGACGTTTTACAACATATGAGAAAGCGGAACAAAGGCCGGTAATGGTCATTAAAAAAGATGGCAGCCGGGAGGAGTTCGATGTGGAAAAAATTCAACGAGGCATTCGCAAAGCCTGCGAAAAACGCAATGTTTCTGCGGAGATCATTGAAAGCATGGCGCTTGAGGTGGAGCGCAAGGTGCAGGAATGCGGAGAACAGGAAGTTTCTGCCCGTGTAATCGGCGATATGGTGATGGATGCACTGAAAGAAGTGGATGAAGTAGCCTATGTGCGGTTTGCATCGGTTTATCGGGAATTTAAGGATGTCAGTACATTTATGGCGGAAATCGCAAAATTGGTTTCGGAAAAATGACGTATCAACAGTTTTTGGACAATTTGCAATATGGGTTTCGTCAAAGAGAACAAAACGGGGTGGTTTACTTCTCGGCTCCGGCTCTGGATGCGCTGGGATTTATTCGCCACGGTTTTACTTCACGTATCGGCGGAATCAGCAAGCCGCCTTACGATTCATTGAATTTGAGCTTCAAGCGTACACCGGACAGTGAGACGGTAGTGGAAAATTTTCGGATTGCGGCTCAGGCGATTGGCATCGACTTTGAGAAACTGGTCGCCTGCAACTATTGTCATGGAAATCATGTGGAAATCGTGGGAGAAGCACACCATGGCATGGGCATTACGCGCAAAAATACCTTGCCTTTTTGCGACGGTGTGATGGTGCTGGATGCACGCACGGCAGCTGTTACTCTGCATGGGGATTGCTGCGCTATCTTTTTTGCGGATCGTTGCGGGCGTGCTGCGGGCGCTTGCCATTCCGGATGGAAAGGCACCTATTTGGGCACTGTGCGGACGATTGTGGAGCGGATGCAAAGCATAGGAATCCGAAAGGAAGAGATGCTTTTTGCCATTGGCCCTTGCATCAGTTGGCCGCATTATGAAGTCAAGGAGGATGTGGCGGGGAAATTCCGCCCACATTACCCGCATGCAGTGAAGGAGCGGGATGGGAAGCTGTTTCTGGATCTGGAAGGAGTGCTCACTTACCAGTTGTATGAAGAACAGATTCCTCCGGAAAATGTCACTCTTGCGCAGTTATGCACATATTCTGACAGTAAGATGTTCTATTCTCATCGGCGGGACGGCGAACGGGCCGGAGCCATGGGTTCGTTTATCAGCTTGTGTGAATAAAAATAAGCAGGCAGCCCTGGCGGCTGCTTTTGCTGCATCTATAGGAGAAACTTGTGATTTATTTGGATAATGCGGCTACTACATGCCTGCGCCCGGAAGCTCTGGAAAGGATGCTTCCCTATTTACAGGGAGAATATGGGAATGCTTCCGGCAGTTATGCATTGGCGCGCAACGCGCACAATGCACTGGATACGGCTCGTGAACAGATGCGGAGCGCGCTGCACGCAGCAAAAACGCGTGAGATATTTTTTACCTCCGGCGGTACGGAGAGTGACAACTGGGCAATTAAAGGGGCGGCTTATGCCTGCAGAGAAAAGGGAAAGCATATTATTACCTCGGCCATAGAGCACCATGCGGTGCTGGAAAGCTGTGCCTTTCTGGAAAAAGAGGGGTTTGAAGTTACTTATCTGCGCCCAGATACGGAAGGCAGGATCACGCTGGAGGCGGTGCAGCAGGCAGTGCGCCCGGATACGGTGTTGATCAGTATCATGTGGGCGAATAATGAAATGGGGACGATTAACCCCATTGCTGAAATCGGTGCATTTGCACGCCAAAAAGGCATTTACTTCCATACGGATGCGGTGCAGGCAGCCGGGCATCTGCCCATTGATGTGCAGCAAGCCAATGTAGATTTCCTTTCGATTTCTGCCCATAAGTTTCATGGCCCCAAGGGTATCGGCGTTTTATATGTGCGCGATGGGCTGCGCCTGATGGATTTCATGGATGGAGGTGCACAGGAGCGGGGCAGACGTGCCGGTACTGAAAATGTAGCTGCGATTGTGGGTATGGGATGTGCGATGGAATTGGCAATGCGGGAGCTGCCGGAAGAAGCGGAGCGCATTTGTGGGTTGCGAGATCACATGATGCGGCGCATTCTGCAGGAAATCCCGGGAGCACAGATCAACGGCAGCCGAAGCCGGCGTCTGCCCGGCAATGTCAATGTATCGCTGCCGGGTGTGCGTTCGGAGGTAGTGTTATTTAAAATGGATATGGCGGGCATTGCCTGCTCGGGTGGATCGGCCTGTACGGCCGGGGCAATTGGGCACTCGCATGTGTTGACTGCCATGGAGTTGGAGGAAGCGCGCATTGCATCGGCTGTTCGTTTCAGTTTTGGAAGATATACGACGCTGGAGGATGTGGATGCGGCAGTGGATTGCCTGAAAGAAATTACGGTTTTGAAAAAATAGCATAAAACCGCTCAAGTTGCACAAAGTATAAGCAAACTACTTCAAATAGAGAGGAGATTGCGTAAAAATGAAGTGTGCAGCTGCATTTATCGGCGGTCTGGTAGGCGCGGCGGCAGGAATTGCCCTGATGCCTTATGTAAAGCCGTATATGAGAAAACAGGCAAAGATGCTCAAGCGTACGATGCATGGTATGGCTTGTAAACTCTGATGAATCCAAGAGCTGCTTCGGCAGCTCTTTCTCAACTACAATGATTTTGAAAAAATCAGGAAAAGGGTGTACAAACTGCGAAAATATGGAAAAGCTTGGTTGAAATTCCAGGGGGAGTAGTGTATAATTTGATGCATACAGATGAGAAAGACTGCAGGAAAGGAGCAGACGGATGAAAAAGATCGGAGGGCAGACAACTCGCTTTACCCGTACCAGAGACCTTGAAAATCCGGTAAGGGGGATTTTGCGGCTGGTCTGTGATGCAATGCGCGAGAAAGGGTATAATCCGGTAGATCAGATCGTCGGATATTTGGCCAGTGGAGATCCCATTTATATTACGAGCCATAACGGCGCCAGAAATTTGCTCACTCGCCTGGATAGAGATGAGATTCTCGAAGAAATTACGAATTTTTATATTGAAAGCCTGACAGGGGAAGAGGAATAAGGATTTGGCGGAAAAACGTTTGATGGGCCTGGACATGGGAGATAAACGAATCGGCATTGCGGTGTCGGATTTGTTGATGCTGACGGCACAGGGCGTGGAATCCTATACACGCACTGAAAGTGAAAAAAAAGATATTGCACATCTGTGTGAACTGTGTGTACAATATAACGTCGGCAAAATTGTGTGTGGATTGCCCAAAAATATGAATGGTACCCTGGGGCCGATGGCAGAGAAGGTGCAGGCTTTTGCGGAAAAATTGAAAAAAGCGTCGGGGTTGGAAATTGAATTTGAGGATGAGCGGCTGACCACCGTTTATGCGGAGCGAATGCTGCTGCAGGCGGATATGAGCCGCCAGAAGCGCCGTAAAGTAATTGATAAAATGGCTGCGGTGGCTATTCTGCAAAGCTATATGGACAGAACCGGCAGCTTTCAAATGATGAGGTAAAGAATATGAGTGAAGAAAAGAATTTTCCCGAGCAGGAATTGGAAGAAGAAGGGCTGATCGTTCTGTTGGATGAAAACGACAATGAACTGAATTTTCAGCTGATTATGCCTTTTGAAAACAACGGCAAGGCTTATGTGGCTATGGAACCGGTGGGAGAAGTACCCGGGTTTGAGCCGGATGAAGTGCTGATCATGGAAGTGATCGAGGATGAAGAAGGCGACGAAACCTTGCAGCCGGTAGAGACAGAAGAAGAACTGGAAGCCGCCTGGGAAGTATTTGAAGCATTGTATAATGAGGATGCCTGTGATGGCGACTGCGAGAATTGCGGTGAGGAAGACTGCGAAGATCGCGCTTGATTGCAAGATGAAAAAAGACAGTTTTTGCGACAGAAACGGTAAAAAAATGCCGGAAACTATTGCAAAGACTGTTTTTTTCATGCTATAATAACTAAGATAACGCACTTTTGCTGTGCTCTGTTTTCGTGCCCGCATAGCGCGGTGGGACAGGGAAAAAGGCAGAAGGTGGCATAACGATTTAAGGAGGACATTTTAATGTCAGTAATTTCTATGAAGCAGCTGCTGGAAGCAGGCGTACACTTTGGTCACCAGACAAGACGCTGGAACCCCAAGATGAAACAGTATATCTTTACTGAAAGAAACGGGATTTATATCATCGACCTGCAGAAGACAGTAAAGAAAGTTAACGAAGCCTATTTCTTCATTCGCGATATCGCGATTGAGGGCAAGCCCATTTTGTTTGTGGGTACCAAGAAGCAGGCGCAGGAATCTGTGGAAACAGAAGCAAAGCGCTGCGGCCAGCATTTCGTTTCCAACAGATGGCTGGGTGGTATGTTGACGAACTTCAAAACCATCCGTACCAGAATTGAAAAGCTGGAAAGCATCGAAAAAATGGAAGAAACAGGCGATATCAATCTGCTGCCCAAGAAGGAAATCATCAAGTTGATGCATGAAAAGGAAAAACTTGAGAAGAACCTGGGTGGTATCCGTAATATGAGCGAGATGCCCGGTGCTGTATTTATTGTGGACCCCAGAAAAGAGAAAATCGCCGTTTCCGAAGCACATAAGATGGGCATTCCGGTTGTGGCAATTGTAGATACCAACTGCGACCCCGATGAAATTGATTACCCGATCCCCGGCAATGATGACGCAATCAGAGCTGTAAAACTGATCGTTTCCAAGATGGCAGATGCAATTCTGGAAGGCAAACAGGGCGAACAGCTGGAAGATGAAGCTGTTGAAGCAGAAGAAGTTATTTCTGATGAGCAGGCAGAAGCTGAGGCTGTAGAAGCAATCGGCGAAGAAATTGCAGCAGAAATGGAAGCAGCGGCAGCTGAGCAGGAATAATTAGAACCGATATTTTTCAGGAGGAAGAACATGAGTATATCCGCAAAAGACGTAAAAGCACTGCGCGAGAGAACCGGCTGCGGTATGATGGACTGCAAGAAGGCTTTGACAGAGGCTGGCGGCGATATCGAAAAAGCTGCTGAGATCCTGAGAGAAAAAGGCCTTGCTTCCGCCGTAAAGAAAGCGGGCAGAATCGCAGCAGAAGGTGTGGTAGCCGCTTATAAAGAGGGCGACATCGCTGTGCTGCTGGAAGTAAACTGCGAGACCGACTTCGTTGCCAAGACTGAGCAGTTCAAAGGTCTGGTTAATGATATTGCCAAGATCATCGTCAAGGAAGCTCCTGCAGATGTGGAAGCTTTGATGGCAGCTCCCTGCGAGGCAGGTACTGTAGAAGAGATGATGAAGAATGCAGTCGCAACGATTGGCGAAAATATGAAGATCCGCCGCTTTGTCAGAGTACAGGGTTATTCCGACACCTATATTCATTTAGGCGGCAAGATTGGCGTATTGGTGCAGACGGATGTCGAGCCTGATGCCGAAGCGATTCACGATGTGGCGATGCAGATCGCAGCAGCGAAACCCACTTATATCAGCAAGGAAGATGTGGATGCCGATGAGATTGCTCACGAAAAAGAGATTTTGCGTGCGCAGGCAATCAATGAAGGCAAGCCGGAAAAGATTGTCGATAAGATGGTCGAAGGCCGTATCCAGAAGTATTATAAGGAAGTTTGCCTGCTGGAGCAGCCCTTTGTTAAGGATGATGAGAAGAACGTTGCCAAGATGATCGGTGGCAGATTCAATGTGCTCTCCTTTGTCCGTTATGAGATGGGTGAAGGTTTGGAAAAGCGCAATGAGAATTTCGCAGAAGAGATTCAGAAGCAGATGAATGGCTAAAAAGAATGTAAGGCACCTGAGCATGAGGCTCGGGTGCCTTTTTTTGTTGGAAATGAACTGATAAAAAAGGGGATGAAGGCTTGTTTAACTGTTGGGATAAAAAATGCTTTCGTGTGATTCTTCCCAATTTTTTGAATGAGATTTGGGTAAAATAAAAAACAGACTAAAAAGCATATCAGCAAGTTGCGCGAAAGGTCCCAGAAACGGTTTCTGAATGATTTTGGGAGAATATTGTGACGGGGCCATCAGAAAAAACGGATAGAGAATAGCGGGACAGGCTTGCTCTGCAGAGCATCCTTTGATATAATGAATCAAATAGAATTGTGCATATTTTGCAAGATGGCGCCCGACTCCATTAGCGGGCCTTGCAGGTCGGTCGAGGCATGGCGCAGGCGTGCCTTTTCTTTTTGCAGATATACATTGCGGCAGGAGGTTATTTCCAATGGCATATAAAAGAGTAGTGCTGAAAATCAGCGGAGAAGCGCTTTCCAATGGGAAAGAGAATATCGATTTTTCGATTGTGAAAAAAGTGGCAGGGCAGGTCGCAGAATTGGTGCATATGGGTATTGAAGTCTGCGTCATTATCGGCGGCGGCAATATCTGGCGCGGACGGCAGGGAAAAGATATGAACCGCGTAACGGCTGACCATATGGGAATGCTGGCAACGGTCATCAATTCATTGGCTTTTCAGGATATGCTGGAATCGATGGGCATTCCTGCCAGACTGCAGACGGCCATCGAAATGCGCCAGATTGCGGAACCTTTTATCCGCAGAAAAGCGGTGCGCCATTTGGAAAAGGGCAGAGTGGTAATTTTTGCCTGTGGCACCGGCAACCCCTATTTTACAACAGATATGGCGGCGGCATTGCGCGCTGCCGAAATGGAAGCCGATTTGATTTTGCTGGCTAAAAATGTGGATGGCATTTACGACAGCGATCCCAAACAGAACTCCCAGGCCAAAAAATACGATCAAATATCCTATATCGATTTCGTTTCCCAAGGCCTGCAGGCGATGGATACCACTGCCGTGACACTGTGCATGGAAAACAATATTCCGATTCTGGCTTTTGGGCTCAGCGAGGAAAATGGCATTATGCGCGCCGTGCAGGGCGAAAAGATCGGTACGCTGATCCATTGAAAGAATGCTTGTAAAACGCAGGGTAATCAAGTAAAATAAGAATACAGACTTTGAATTGCAGCAGAGAATATAAATAATACGACCTTAAGGAGGTTTTTGACTATGGCAGTAACTCACGAAGCTGTGACAAAAGCAGAAGAAAAGATGAAAAAGTCCATTATTGCTTTGGGTAATGAGTTTGCGACGATTCGTGCAGGGCGTGCGAATCCGCAGCTTTTGAATAAGGTGCTCGTCAATTATTACGGGACGCCGACACCGTTGCCGCAGGTAGGCAATATTTCCGTGCCAGAGCCCAGAATGCTGACGATCTCCCTGTGGGATACCAGCTTGATGAAGGAAGTGGAAAAGGCAATTCTGGCTTCGGATTTGGGGCTGAACCCTTCCAACGATGGTAAGGTCGTACGCCTGGTGTTCCCAGAACCTACAGCGGAGCGCCGTCAGGATTTGGTGAAACAGGCAAGAAAATCGGCAGAAGAAGCAAAGGTTGCAATCCGCAATATCAGAAGAGATGCCATCGAAGCTATTCGCAAAGATAAAAAGGCGAATCTGATTACGGAAGACGAAGTAACTTTGTTGGAAAAGAAATGCCAGGATATCACAAACGAATATACCAAACAGGTAGATGCTTTGTTGAAAGAAAAGGAAAGCGAGATCCTGGAGATCTGATGGAACAGATTTGGCTTGGGCGGCCTGCGGATGCGGCCGCCCGTTTTTTGGAGCAGAAGGGCATGCAGGTATGCATGGTTTCTTATGTGGGCAAGCGGGAAGAACCTGCTGCACAGGATATGCGGGTGATGCGCTGCCGCATAAAGGAAAACGTCGCAGAATTGGTTGTCTGTAAATTTCAGACGGATATTCTGCAGGAAGAAAGGCAAACAGAATTGTGAATCACGAAAAACTGGCACAATATGGATTGGACGCAGAAAAGCTGCCCCGGCATGTAGCTATGATTATGGATGGCAACGGGCGGTGGGCAAAAAAACGATTGATGCCGCGTACATATGGCCATAAAAAAGGGGTGGAGCGGGTGAAGGAGATTGTCAAAGCCAGCTCCCTTTTTGGCATAGAGGCAATCACGTTATACGCATTTTCTACAGAAAACTGGAAGCGCCCTCAAGAAGAAGTGAGTGTGCTCATGTCGTTGTTGGCGCAGTATCTGAAAAGTGAAGTGGAAGAACTGCATGAAAATGGCGTACGTTTTCGGATGATTGGGGACCGGAGTGGTCTTTCCGCAACTTTGCAGGATTTGATTGAGCAGGCGGAGGTGCGGACAAAGGATAATACGGAACTGATTTTAACCGTTGCCATCAATTATGGAGGCAGAGATGAGTTGGATCAGGCGGCAGTGCGGTTGGCGCAGGATGTGGCTGCAGGAAAATGTCAACCAAGTGCCGAGGAATTCCGCAGGCGGTTGTATACGGTAGGTCTGCCGCCGGTGGATTATCTGATCCGCACCAGCGGAGAGCTGCGCGTCAGTAATTTTCTATTATATCAGGCAGCATATGCCGAGCTTTATTTCATAGATGTCTACTGGCCGGATTTTGATACGGCACAATATGCCCGGGCGCTGCAGGAGTTTGCCGCGCGCAATCGCAGATATGGAGGAGTATGAACATGGGAAAACGCATTATTTCAGGGATTGTGATTATAGGGTTGTTAGTCGCAATGCTGGTGCTTCAGGAAGTATATCTGAAAGTAGGTGTGGTGCTGATCGGGTTGTTCTGTCAGTACGAAATGCTGTATACAATCCGGCAAAGCGGTACCAAGACGATGGATCTGCCGGTATATCTCTGTGCGTTGGCGATGTTTCCGGCTTATTACTATTTTGGGGCCGAAGGCGTTCTGTTTACCTATGCGATCACGCTGATGCTGCTGTTTATGACGCGAACGCTGTGCAGCCGCTATGATTATAAAAGCGTAGCTTACAGCGCACTCTCGCTGTTGTATCCGCAGCTGTTTATGGTATTTTTCTATAAAATTGTCTGTATAGAAGACGCACACGCTTCGCTGATGATGATTGTGCTCAGCATTGTAGCAGCTTCTTCCAGCGATACCTTTGCTTATTTTGTCGGCAAAGCAATGGGTAAACGGAAGCTGTGCCCCGCCATCAGCCCGAATAAAACAGTGGAAGGCGCTATTGGCGGTCTGTTGGGCGGAACGGTGCTGACTGGTGTTGCCGCATTGATTTTTGGCGAAACGGCGATTCCTCTCTATGGTTATTTTCTGTTGGGCGCACTTTTAGCGGCGCTTTCCCAATTTGGTGACCTGGCATCTTCGCTGACCAAACGATTTTTTGGAGTGAAGGATTTTGGTAAATTGATTCCCGGCCATGGCGGAATGTTGGATCGGGTATGCAGCATTATTTTCGTGCTGCCGGTAACGCTGCTCTTTTTTCGAATTTTTTACGGTATCTGAGGACGATATGGAAAAAAGGAAGAAAATCGTCATTCTGGGGGCTACCGGCTCCATCGGTACCAATACGCTGAAGGTATTGGAAGGCATGCAGGATGCTTATGAAATTTATGGTTTGGCAGCGCATAGCAGTTGGCAGCAGCTGGCAGTTCTGGTGCAGAAATATCACCCTGCGCTGCTGGCGTTGACGGATGAACGAGAAGCGCAGAATCTGCGGGAGCAGGGGCATTTTGCAGGAACTATCCTGCAGGGAGCGGAAGCGCTGGTTGAAATCTGTGAGCAGGCCGATTTAGTGGTGCTGAGTGTGGTTGGAGTTGCCGGGCTCAAGCCGTTTGTGCATTGTTTGCAGAAGGGGATTCCGGTGGCATTGGCAACAAAGGAAGCGATGGTCTATGGTGGGCGTCTGGCACGGGACTTGATGGATCGTACCGGCACACCGGTATTGCCACTGGACAGCGAAATATCAGCAATTTTTCAGTGCTTGCAGGGGAATCGAAAGGCGCAGGTCGAAGAAATTCTGCTGACGGCGTCGGGCGGCCCTTTTCGCACCTGGCCGCTGGAAAAAATACAGCAGGCAACGTTGGAACAGGCGCTGCAGCATCCGAACTGGAGCATGGGCGCCAAGATTACCATTGATAGCGCCTCCATGGCCAATAAAGGGCTGGAAATTATGGAAACGCGCTGGATGTTTGATATAGACCCGTCGAAAATTACTGTAGTAGTGCATCCGGAAAGTATTGTGCATTCGGCAGTGCGCTATGCTGATGGCTGCGTTATGGCACAACTGGGAGCGACAGATATGAAATTGCCCATTGCCTATGCACTGAGATATCCGGAACGGATGCCTAATTGCGGAGAAAAATTGGATCTTTTTCAGGTGGGGGCACTGCATTTTGAACGGCCGGATTATGAAAGATTTCCCTGCCTGAAATTGGCAAAACAGGCAATAGAGCAGGGGTCGGCTATGCAGATGGTGTTTAATGCCGCAAATGATGCGGCAGTTGCTTTGTTTCGCGCCGGCGCGATCGGCTTTTGGCAGATCAGCCAGATTATTGAGCAGGCGCTGCAGAGTTTTTCGGCAGCGGCACTGCATAGTTTTGAAGAAATTTATGCATTGGATGGGGAGATCCGCAGCTTCGCACAGCAAGTGGCACAGCAATTTGTATAAACGAATTACTGTAATCGGCAAAAATCGGTAAAATTTTTATGAAAGATGGAAGCCGGGGAGATAGAAGCGTTAAATCCGGCGTATAATAGTGCTGATCGCAGTAATCAGATCGGAGGAAACTTTTGGAAATTGTGAATACGATTTTAACGATTTTGTCCGGATTACTCATGCTGACCCTGCTGGTGTTGGTGCATGAGGGTGGGCACTTTTTCGTGGGAAAAACCTGCGGCATTCGAATTGATGAATTTGCAGTAGGGTTTGGCCCCAAATTGCTGAGCAGAGAAAAGGGAGGCATCCGCTATTCGGTACGTGCTTTGCCTTTGGGCGGCTTTGTACAGTTTTACGGCGAAGAGGAGGAAGTGGATGCGGCTTATGAGCCTCGTGCTTTTAATAACCGGCCTATTTGGCAGCGTGCATTGACCATTGCCGCCGGCCCGGTTATGAACATTCTGTTTGCTTTGCTGCTGACGGTGGCGGTGTTGGTGGGATATGGCGACTATGTGCCGCAGATCGCTTCGGTAGAGCCCGGGATGCCGGCTTATGCAGCGGGCCTGCAGGAAGGCGACCGGATCGTCATGCTCAATGGGAAGCGCATTGATTTCAGCATGGAGTTTGATGCGGCGCAAATCAGCAGCAGCGAACATATTACCATCGGGGTCGAGCGGGAAGACGGTTATCATGAATTTGAACTGGATACCATTCAAAATGAAGAAACGGGAGGCTACCGGATCGGTATTACCTATACGGAATATGCCCGCCGGCGATTTGGATTTTTTGAGGCCATAGGGCTCAGCTTTAAATGGCTGTGGCTGATCATTAAAGAGATGTTTACTGCATTGGGAGCGGCGATATTCGGGGGCAAGGGAATCAGCGAGCTTTCCGGTCCGGTAGGGACGATTACCATTGTAGGGGAGGCGGTGCGCTATGGATTTGAGACGATCCTGCGTATGGCAGCGCTGCTCTCCATCAACCTTGGAATTATGAATATATTGCCTTTTCCTGCGCTGGATGGCGGTCGATTGCTTTTCCTGGGAATTGAAAAACTGCGCGGCAAGCCAATCGATCGCAAAGTGGAAAGTTATATCAATTTGGTGGGGCTGGCGTTGCTCTTTTTGTTGATGATTGCATTGACTTATCAGGATATTGCGCGCCTGTTTTCCTAAAAGACGGAGTACAAAAGAACCATGATGAAAAAAGAAATCAGAATCGGCAATACGGCAATTGGAGGCGGGCAGCCGATTCGTATTCAATCGATGACCAATACAGATACGGCGGATGTGGAGGCTACAGCAGCTCAAATTTGCGCTTTGGAGGCTGCCGGCTGTGAGATTATACGCGTGGCGGCCTATAATATAGATAGTGCGCGCCGTATCGGAAAATTGAAGGAAAGCTGCAATATTCCCATTGTGGCGGATGTGCACTTTGATTATAAAATTGCTTTGGCGGCAATCGAAGCCGGTGCAGATAAAGTACGCATTAACCCTGGCAATATCGGAGATGCGGCAAAAATCAGAATGGTGGCGGATGCGGCAAAGAACGCAGGCATTCCCATCCGGGTCGGTGCCAATACAGGCTCGCTCGGTAAACAATATTGGGGCATGGAAAAGAGCGAAGCGTTGGTGCAGAGTGCTTTGGAAAATGTGCGCTGCCTGGAGCAGGCAGGTTTTGATAATATTGTTATTGCATTGAAGGCATCGGATGTGGCTGCCAGCGTGCGGGCTTATCGGAAAATGGATGCACTGGTGGATTATCCGCTGCATCTTGGCATTACAGAAGCAGGCGCTTATGACAGTTCGATTGTAAAATCCGCCATGGGGATCGGAGCCTTGTTGCTGGACGGGATCGGAGATACCGTGCGCGTATCCATTACCGGCGATCCGCTGCAGGAAATTCGAGCGGCAAAGGAAATCTTGCAGTGCGCAGGGCGACGTACTTTTTCGCCGGAAATTATTGCCTGCCCTACTTGCGGGCGGACGCGCATTCAGCTGGAAAGGCTGTATCATCAGGTGAAAGCGTTGACGGCGGATATTCCGCAGTATTTAAAAATTGCCGTTATGGGTTGTGTGGTGAATGGCCCCGGCGAAGCGAGAGATGCCGACATCGGTATTGCCGGCGGAGATGGAATCGGTATTGTATTTAAAAAAGGGAAACCCATTGCAAAAGTGCCGGAGGCACAATTGCTGGAGACGTTTGAAAAAGAATTGCGGGAAATGCTGGACAAGGATCCGGCATGAGCCCTGCAGGGGAAGTTGAGGCAATCGATGGACGGGGTAGTGGAATATAGACAGCATGGTATGCCGGCGTTGAGCTTCAATGCGGTACAGGTGCGCAGCGACGTTTGCGAATATCTGGAAAAGAACGATAAACCTGCGCATATTACGTTAGAAAAGATGGCATATAGTCGCAGCCGCGGCATTTATATGCTTTTTTTACATGCCGATCGGATGTTGAGCATGGAAGAACAGGAACGCCTTAAGAAGCGCATGCTGCAGCAGGTCCCCGAACTTCGTCTGTTTGAAGTGGTGATTCGCCAGCCTGCTCAGGAATTGCTGGAGGATGCCGCTTTATTGGAAAAAACCATACAGGCATATATCGTTTCCATCGAACCATCCATGATTCCTTTTGTACGGGCTTCTCAGGTACGCCGGGAAGAGAATAAGCTTCTGATCAGTTTTGCACGCGATATGGCCATTGGTTTTGCAGAACGCTTGGGGCTGGCGCAGCGAATTGAACAGTTTTTATCCGATACCTATGGGTTGCAGATGCATGTGAAGCAAATTGGAGCGGATTCCGATATACAACCGGAAGAAGAGGTTGCGCAGGAAATTTCGATGGTGTTTGACAGTCAGATGCAGCCGGCTCCTGCATTGGCTAAGCGAGAACCAAAAGAACAGAAGGCCCCGAAAAAGCGGACGTCTCCGCCGGCCGCTACACCGGCTGCCGAGCCGCCTAAGCGCCGTAATTACGGGCGGGAAGCTCTGGAGGGAGAGCCGGTCAAGATTATTGATTTGCAACCTGATGAAACGGCGCTCATTTGCGGGGAAGTCATTTCCACGGAGGAAAAAGTTACAAAGGACGGTAAAAATACCATTTTTACTATGGCAGTAACCGATTATACTTCTACGGTGCGCTGCCGTCACTTTTATAAAAAAGCGGGAGAGGATTTTGAGGCACCGGCTAAAAAAGGTGATTTTATTAAAACAAAAGGCCCGTATACCTATAACAGCTATACCCGGGAGTATATGCTGAATTTCAATCAGGTGACGCAGGTTGCCAAGCCGCCGGAAAAACAGGATCTTGCGCCGGAAAAGCGAGTGGAATTGCATTTGCATACCAACATGAGCGCGCAAGACGGTATGGCGAGCGCAGAAGAATATATTGCGCAGGCAGCAAAATGGGGGCATAAAGCGGTGGCGATTACCGACCATGGCGTGGTGCAGGCATTTCCTTTTGCGGCCAATGCTGCTAAGGAAGAAGGCATTAAAGTAATCTTTGGTGTGGAAGCCTATATGGTGGATACGCCCCGCAAAATTTATGAGGGGGCAGAACATAGTTTTGACGATGAATTTGTCGTATTCGATATTGAAACGACAGGCCTTTCTCAGGAACTTTGTGAGATCATCGAAATCGGAGCGGTGCGCGTTCGGGAAGGTAGAGTGCTGGATCGTTTTCAGGCTTTTGCCAAGCCTAAAACGCCTATCTCTTATGAGATTACAAAGCTGACCGGCATCACAAACGATATGGTAGCGGAAGCGCCGCCGGTAGAGGAAGCGGTGCGCGGTTTTTGGGAGTTTGCGGGAGATACCTGCCTGGTAGCGCACAATGCCGCTTTTGATACGGGGTTTGTGTTTAAAAAGACGCGGGAAATGGGGATGGAAGTGCACAGTGACGTACTGGATACGTTGCTGTTGGCGCGTGTGCATCTGCCGGATATGCGTTCCCGTGGGTTGGATAAACTGGCGGCACGCTATAAAATTCCGCTGCAGCATCATCGGGCAGTCAATGATGCGGAGGCAACCGCCAAAGTCATGTATGCCATGCTGGCGGAAATCCGGCAAAAGGGATATAGCAGGCTTTCAGAACTGAACTATCTGTCGGATACCGAAGCTTTGGTGAAAAGCGCGCCCAAGCCCAATCATTTTATTATTCTATGTAAAAATAAGCAGGGGCTGGTGAATCTTTATAAATTGATCTCTATCAGCCATTTGAAATATTTCAAGGGCAGGCCGCGCCTGCCTAAAAGCGAGCTGATCCGCTACCGGGAAGGGTTGATTTATGGTTCTGCCTGTGAACAGGGGGAATTATATCAGGCAGTGCTGCGAGGAGAATCGGAACATCGCCTGGAAGAGATTGCGCGCTTCTACGATTATCTGGAAATACAGCCCAATGGAAATAACGAGTTTATGATTCGCAATGGCACGGTGCCCGACGAAAAAGCGCTGGAAGAAATCAACCGCAGAATCTACCAGTTGGGCAAAAAACTGGGCAAGCCGGTAGTGGCAACGGGAGACGTTCATTTCCTGCAGGAACGGGATGAGTACTATCGCCGCATCGTCATGGAAACTTCCGGTTTTAAGGATGCCGATAATCAGGCGCCGCTTTATTTTAAAACGACAGATGAGATGCTCAGGGAGTTTGCTTATCTGGGGCAGCGGGAGGCACAGGAAGTGGTTGTGGAAGCACCCAATGCCATTGCGGATCAGATCGAAGAAATCGACCTCTTCCCGGGTGAGACGGCCATGCCTTTTGTAGAGAACGATGCGGAAGAGATTCGTGAAGCAGCAATGACAAAGATGCATGCCCTTTACGGGGATCCGCTGCCGGAGCATATTGAAAAGCGCCTGATGAAGGAAATGAACTCCATCATCAATAATGGTTTTGCAGTGCTTTACTGGGCGGCCATGAAACTGGTGACCAAATCCATGAGCGATGGATATCTGGTAGGGTCGCGTGGGTCGGTTGGTTCTTCCCTGGCTGCATTTGCCATGGGGATCACCGAGGTTAATCCGTTGACACCGCATTATCGGTGCCCCAACTGTAAGCATTCGGATTTCAATATTGATAAACAGTATGCCTGCGGGCCGGATATGCCGCCGGCCGTCTGCCCATTGTGCGGCACGCCATATATCGCGGATGGATATGATATTCCGTTTGAGGTGTTTTTAGGGTTAAATGCTGAAAAAGTACCGGATATCGACCTGAACTTTTCAGGAGAATATCGAGCACGCGCCAATAAATATGTGGAGGAACTGTTTGGAGAAGAATATGTTTTCCGGGCAGGTACGATCAGCGCTATTAAGGATAATATTGCCAAAGGCCTGGTGCGCAAATATATGGAAATGCATGAACGCACACCTTCTGAAGCGGAAATTGAGCGCTTGGCTATGGGGATCAGCGGTGTCAAGAAAACAACGGGCCAGCACCCGGGTGGGTTAGTCATCGTACCGCGAAACCGCGAAATTTACGAATTTACCCCCATACAGAAGCCGGCTGATAAAGAGGCAGTGGATACCGTTACCACACATTTTGACTTTAACTCCATGCATGATATTCTGATCAAGCTGGATATTCTCGGCCATGATAATCCGACGCTTATTCGTATACTACAGGATATGACCGGATTGGATCCGCTGTCGATTGATGTGGCTGACCCGAAAGTGCTTTCACTTTTTACTTCGACAGAGGCATTACAGGTTACGCCCGAGCAGCTGAACGGGGTGGATTTGGGTGTGCTGGGAATTCCTGAATTCGGCACACACACAACGATGCGGGTTCTCAAACAGACAAAACCCAAAACGGTGGCGGAATTGATTCGCATTTCCGGTTTGACACACGGCACGGATGTTTGGGGAGGAAATGCGGAGGAACTGATTCTTTCCGGTACTGCGACGCTTTCCGGCGTGATTTGTACGCGGGATGATATTATGCTGACGTTAGTGGATTACGGAGTAGATCACCAGCTGGCTTTCTTCATCATGGAAAGCGTTCGAAAGGGGAAATGGGCCAAAGGCAAGGAAAAGAAGCAGGCGGAGCAGGAGAAGGCCATGCGCGATGCCAATGTGCCCGAATGGTTTATCGAATCCTGCCGCAAAATACAATATATGTTCCCGAAAGCGCATGCAGTAGCCTATGTATTGATGGCGCTGCGCATTGCTTACTTTAAGGTATATTACCCAAAGGAATTTTATGCGGCAGACTTTACGATTAAGGCGGCACAGTTTGACTCCAAGACAATTCTGCAAGGTATTCCAGCTATTGAAGCGGAGATGGAGCGCATTAACGCTTTGGGAAAGCGCGCGACCAAGACGGAAAAGGACACTTGCGCAGTGTTGGAGTTGGCATTGGAAATGCTGCAGCGCGGTATTAAGATTTTGCCGCCCGATCTGCATAAGAGCAGAGCACGGCATTTTACGGTGGAAGGAGAATTTGTGCGCATGCCTTTCGTGGTGCTGCCCAGCCTGGGAGAAAAAGCAGCGGAATTGCTGGAAGAAAAACGCGCGGAGATGGAATTCTGTTCTGTTGAGCAGATAAAAAAAGAATGCAAACTCTCTCAGAGCGTGTTGGATTGTATGCGGGAGTTGGGCTGCCTGGGTGATTTACCGGAAAAAGCGCAGCTGAGCTTTTTTGATACTTTAAACTTATAAAAAAGGTTGGCATTCGGCGTTTTATTGACTAATATTTATCCAGGCCGTATAATGAAGAAAGTCGATTTATTTGATAGACCGGATAAATCATCGGCCG
>QANA01000063.1 GCA_003149735.1 Clostridiales bacterium
GCTTCCTGATATCCGGCACGCAGCGTATTGCAGTTGATATAGCCGCAGTAGTCCTCGGTAAAATACTCCGTGTCGCCGCGGTTATTACCGTAAATCTCTACACTGGAAAGCAGCAGGAGCCGCCCATGTCCTTGGCGCGCCATGTACGACAGCAGATTATTGATGCCGAACACATTGGATAAAACGGTGTTTACCGGCTCCTGGGCATAAGCCACAGGATGGGTGGTACTGGCGGCGTGAATGTAGTAATCCGGCTGCAGCGGCAGCGCAGGAAGCTCCTGTGCCACATCGCAGGCCAGAAAACGGAGTCGCTCACTGTCCTGCCACGCCGCAAAGCGCTGCTCTGCGGTGTGCCGGCTGCGGGCGAGCGCGATGACGGTGGTCTGCCGTGCTGCGGGGAGCTGACGGTTGCGTGTCATGAGTACATCCACCAGAAAACTGCCGATCATGCCGGTGGCGCCGGTCAACAGAATGGTTTTGCCGTCCAACTGCTGCAGAAGCTGCGTTTCGCCGATAAAACGTGCCAGCAGGCGCTGGTACTCTCTTTGCTCGGTGATGGTCATAAGTTACCCCTTGTTATTTCAGTATGCTGTTTTTTTCCATGTCCAGGTAGGCACGAAACAGCGCAAAATCATCTTTTGTGGTGAGCTTGATATTTTTTTCGGAGCCGGCCGCAAAGTACAGCCGGTGACCCAGCTCTACCATCAGCGTGTTGGCGTAGGTGGCCGACTGGATGCCGACGCCCGTTGCAAACGCCTCTCGATATGCATCCGCAATGATACCGTAGCGGTACGCCTGCGGTGTGGACACTCTGCGCAGGGTGTCACGCGGGATGTATTTCGTGGTGGTGAACTCATCGTCCTTTACGAATATCTGCTCGTTATACGGCAGCGAAGTGACGCCGTTTCCGTACTGGCGGCATTTCACGATCACATCGTCCAGAACAAAATTCTCTACCATGGGGCGTATACCGTCATGGATGACAAGAATATCCTCCGCGCCGCAGACATCAGACAGATTTTCGATGCCGTTGCGAATGGATTCTTGTGCTGTACTGCCGCCGGAAATGACCCACTTCAGCTTGTCAATACCAAACTGCTTGGCGTTTGCCCACAGTACCTCGTGCCAGCCGTCAAGGCAAACGACCTCAATGGCGTCGATCTGGGGATTGCGCTGAAACCCCTCTAATGTATAGATGATGACCGGCTTATCGTGTATGTGCAGGAACTGCTTGGGAATGTCCTGCTGCATGCGCTGTCCGCTGCCGCCGGCAATGATCAATGCTACGTTCATATGGTTCCTCCATTCTCCCCATCTGTACAAATTGTTTCTTCCAGGAGGGAAATGATTGTCTGTGCTCCGTGGGGATAATTAAACTTCAGATGCGTCCTCGAAAACTGCTGTCTTTTTTCTTTCAATGGATCATTTCCTTTGAGAACAACATTTTCGATAAAATTACAAATGTCTGCCTCACAGAAAGCTTTATAATAATGTGCCATGCACGCCTCGCCCATTGGCAAAAGCACCTTCCTAACCTGTTTGTCTGCCTTTAGCATATAACAACAAGGTTTCTCTGTGAAAAGGTACTCTCCAATATATGAGCCGCAGTCATGGATCATAGCATCACTATCTGCAAAAAGTTGCAAATAATCCCCACTATCATCATATCTGCAATTTGGACTTTCCTTAATACGTATAATATATGTATCAATCTGCTCACGTGTCCATGTGTGTTTTTCCAGCAGATTGTTAAAAAGAAGTGGATGAGGGCGAAACACAAAATCAATTTCCGGATAATGGCTTGGAAGCTCTGCAAAAAAATCGCTATACATCAAAAAATTGGAAATATCAAGTTCCTTCCATCCCATAACTGTATGGTGTGGCGCGATAATGATCATTTTCCGCTCATGTGGTACCGTGCTAAAATCGGCCAATCGATCCATCTTGATGTAACCGGTGATAAGTGCGTTTCTTCCTTTGATAGCTTGTTGCTTCACCAAATCAGCATAGTTTTCCGGCGAGTCGATGCACACCTTCCAAATGGCGCTATATATATCCATTTTCACAATATTCCGCCCAAACTTAAGAGAAAAGAATCCATAATTTATATAGATAGTCAGCACATTCTTGTCCCTAAAATATCGTTCATAGTGATACGGATGCGCCATCTTCTCATAAGGATTATTAAAGAAAACCACAGGATAATTCTCACCGAGTTCAAGGTACGACTGCTGCTCTTCATCAAATCCGTGAAGAACCCTATCCCCATACATTGCAGTCAAATCTGCATAGCTTTTGCGGTAGGTGTTAATTTTGTGTTCCAACGAGCGTTGCATATCCGGCGAAACAATAATATAGGGATCAAATCTTTCACTGTGAAGCATTTTTTCAAACACCGGTTCACTTGGAAACGTGGTGCTGTAAATGACAATGAATGCAACTGGTATCTTTTCTCTTTGATAGCGCTCTTTGATGGCCTCAATTTTGGCCGGAAAAAGATCCTGAAGCTGTGCTGCCTGACGACACCACTGACTCCATTTTACTTTTTTTCGAACGCGATTTTCGGCCTTTCGCCAAATAGTACCGACAAGATAAAAGTCCTTTGCTGCCAGTCTAAAGAGACTCCTTAACGGTGTAAACAGATAGTGCGACCCGACCTTTATTGCATACCGAATACGTTGCGCAGGTGTTTTGCCTAAAAAAGCATTTACCTTTCCCATAAATGCAGAATACGCAAAGTAGTCTCGTTTTGCGGGCCACCGTAGACGCTGATAACATTTCAATGCATGAAGCTGCTTCCGAATAATGGGGAAATCGAAACAGCCCTGTGCAGATAGTTCGCTTTTTTCAATGCATCGCAACAGTTTTCCCGCACTCTTGCCTACATCAAATGTATCGTGGCAGAAATAATAGCAACGTCTTCCAATCTCTTTTTTCCCATTTTTTGCATAAATGTCTTCAATGATCTTTTCTATAGAGTGTGTCGTAAGATTAAGTTGCTCAATCTCCTGAGGGTGCCAACCCAGCGAATATGAATCTGTATCATATAGATAAACGTATTGATTGTTTTTAAATTGCTTTGATGCGGCGGGGGCGATTACTACCGGTAAGCTAAGGTTTGCGCAGTCCAATGCAGCAATACCCATAGTGACCATAAGATCAATATTTTCTTGAATATACACGTCCCGCACACTCCCCATGAGGAAGGACGTGAAAATAAATCGAATTCGCGGCGTGTAATCCGAAATGCGAATCAGATTCCGGCAATTACCATCACCAATGATATGAACGTCAATTGGTATATCGCCCGGAAGCCTTTTCAGGTTATCTAATAGATTAACAAGTGCGTAAGTTTTGTCAGAATCCAGTCGCCCGAGCCACCCGATGCTAACCCGTCCGCTGCTTGGTTCCTTCAATTGGCAAAAGCTCTGCGGTGGATCAGAAGAAAATACAGGAATATATTTATTGGGGAAAGGTTCACTGGCCAATCGGTCCGCAGTTATTTTGCAACTTTTATCCATAAAGGCAAGTGCTTTAGTCTGCTGAAAAAACGGGATAAGCTTCTCGCATGCCTGCCATTTTCGGGGGAACTGATTTTCCAGAAAAGCTATCATTTCTGGGTGCCAATCAAAAAGCAATAGGTGTCCGGTTTGGATCCCCTGCATACGTGTTAGAAACACCAGCAAATAATTTGCGGGTACAACAAAATCCGCACCTGCGAAATCTTCAAAAACCTTATCGGCAACGTCACAACAATGAACAGCGCTTCCCTCGCAGCGTGCTTCCAGTTCCTGGTTTTTGTGATTGACATACCACACTTCATCGTAGACGCCCAACTCAGCGATTTTCTTTGCAATCTCAATCAAAAAAATACTGCTGCCACCAATCCGCTGCTTTTTTTCAAAAAATAGGACCAATTTTTTAGATTTTCGTCCTTCCATGTATGGATTCCTCTCTTTTTATCAATCGTTTTTCACTTCGTGTTCGGGACTTCCTCCACTTGCCAACAATCAATTCCACGCCTCATACCCGACGCCTTCCCACGGCATACCTCTTTCAAAATGAAAACGCCACGGATAGGCCGGACGCCCAGCATCGTCCTTGATGTCCCGCACGCTGCCATGTGGCTTTGCAGGATTGCCAAACACAACTGTCTCCATTGGGACATCTTTCGTAACCACAGAGGCAGCCCCTACCAATGCATCCTGGCCAATATGTACACCCGGCAGTACCACCGTTCCGGTAGCCACCACCGCAAACGGGCCAATCTCTACGCCCAGCATCTTCATAGAAGGGGGTTGTGGATCATTTGTCAGCACGACATAAGGAAATAGCCACGCAAAACGACGTACGATGCTCCGCTGACCAACATGCACGTTACTGTGAATATGCACATAATCTTCCAGTGTACAATATCCCTGTATATCGGAAAGTGTACCAACGCTGACGTGGTCACCGATTCTTGTGTGTTCACGAATCGTCACACGGTGTCCTGACTGAAAACTCGTGCCGATGGTCGTATCGCCATATATAATGGTTTCGCTGCGGATCAGTGCGTTTTCTCCAATGGCCAAAGGGTGCTCACCGTTATGAAGTTCGCGGTAGAAATCTTGCAAATACTCCCCAAGGATACAGCGGGCACCTATGCGGGAATTGTTGCCGATCCGCACGTTATCCCGGATGATGCACCCGCGGTCTATCCAGACGCCGTCCCCAATCACAACATTTTCACCGATAGTCACGCCGTCAAGGATAGTGGCTGTCGGTGCGATCTGCGCCGTTTTGCTGATAGTGCTACACATACGCTTTTCCCCGTACCCTCAGAATTCATTCACCGCGTCGATCACATACTGGATCTGCTCATCCGTCATGCCGTAAAACATGGGCAGACTCAATTCCTGTGCAGCGTTCTGTTCCGCTACCGGGAAATCTCCCTTCTGATAGCCCAAGTCGCGATAAGCATCATGCAGATGCATTGCCACCGGATAATGGCACTGATGTCCTACACCTTTTTCATCCAAATGTGCGGTCAGCGCGTTACGTTCCTCCACCAGCAGCGCAAAAATATGCCACGCATGGGTACCCGCCGGATTGCGCTCCGGCAGTTTGACGGAAGGATTGGTAATCTCCGCCAAGTAGCGGGATGCAATGCGCTCCCGGTCTGCCAGCCATTTATTCAAATACTTCAGCTTCACATCCAGTAGCGCAGCCTGCACCGTGTCCATGCGGGAATTCACGCCCTTGCACTCGTGGATATACTTCTTGCGGGAGCCGTAGTTTCCGTAGGCTCTGATTTTGTCCGCCAGAACAGGGTCATTGGTGCAGACAGCACCGCTGTCACCCAGCGCGCCGAGATTCTTGCCGGGATAAAAACTAAATTCGGAGGCAAACCCCAATGAGCCCGCCTTCTTGCCGCGATACAGTGCGCCGTGACACTGAGCGGCATCCTCAAAAAGCATGAGTCCACGCTTTTCCGCTATGGCGGCAACTTCCGCCCAGCGCCCCACCTGCCCATACAGGTGTACCATTATGATCGCCTTTGTCTTTTCGGTAATGGCAGCCTCCAGTTTGTTGGGATCCAGTCCGTAGTAGTGCGGCTCAATGTCCACATATACAGGGGTAGCTCCCGCGTAGGTCACAGCCAACGCTGTTGCGATATAGGTCTGTGCCGGTACGATCACCTCGTCACCGGGGCCAATCCCGGCGGCGACCAGCATCATATGCAGACCGTCCAAGCCGTTGCCGCAGGCTACGCAGTGCCGCGCACCCACATAGGCGGCAAAATGCTCTTCAAAACGTTCGCACGGCTCACCGCCAATGAACCAGCCCTTATCATAGACATCTTCAAACGTCGTCAGCATTTCCTGCCGGATCTCGCTGTGCATCGGCGTAAAATCACCAAACGGTATCTTCATTTCTGTACGCCCTCTCTTTTGAAATACTCTTCCGCCTCTTGCAGATACTGCCCATAATCGCGGATATAGTCAGCCTCTGTATAGCGCCGTGATGCCAGCACCAGAAGAACTGCCCCCTCCGTAAAATCGTACATCTCTCGCCAGATCATATGACCGATACACAGTCCCTTAGAGGGGTCATCCAGCGTCACGATCTCCTCCGCAGTCGGCGTCTTCATCCGTATCTTGACGCTGCCGTTGACACACAACAGCACCTGCTCCAGATCGCGGTGGGAGTGAAACCCACGAGTGACGCCCTTCGGCACACCCGTTATGTAATAGACTCGCTGCACGTCAAAAGGAATGTCCTTCCCTCCCTCAATGGCATTGAGTTGTCCGTATTCACCTGCGAATGCAGGCATTTGTATCATTTTGCAATTTACCATTATGTCCACTCTATCATCTTTCTGGCAATCACGCCGCCGTGTTGGAATATCCACTTAAGACGCGACCAAAAGCCGCGCCGCTCGAAACGCAGTTCATAAATAGCTGCCTTGTCCTCGCACCTACGCCGGATGGAAAAGCAGTCTTTTTCAGGCAACTTCTCTAAATGAGGAAGTATCTCCCGGCGCATCGTTTCGATCAGATCCCACTGATACGTCCGATTCCGGACCGCGCTCGACCAACTGACGCCGCCGTGATGCAGAACGGAGACTTCTGCACAAAACTCCGGCGTAACGCCGAATCGTATCTGCTTCAAAAAGGTCGGCCAATCCTCTACCAGCCGATACGCTTCATCAAAACCACCTAACTCCTCCAGTAATACCCGCCTATGCAGATTCCCTGCGGAGGGAAGAATGCATCTCATGCACAGCTTTTCATTTAGGACAACGGCGGTCTTTCCAGGCAGGCTTTCTATATCCGCTAGGCTGAATTTACCTGTACGATGGAGTGCCTCGTCACATAACTCTGTGCGTGAAACGATCCATGGTTTCGCCGTATCTGAGACAACTGCAGATAGTTTTTCTAAAGTCCTTGCTTCCGCAAGTACATCATCCGCCGTCAAGAGCATCACCCATTGTCCTGTTGCTTCTCTCAAGGCAATATTCAGATTGCGGACTGTCCCCATATTTTGAGGGTGGCTGATAATCCTCGCGCTACAACCCTCCGACAGCCGCTCTCGAATTTGCAGCTCTAACGCCACCGGGTCAAAACCGGCTGTACCATCGTCGCACACGATCAGCTGCCAGCTGTGAAAGATCTGCTCTAATATGCTGTCAAGCGTTTTCTACAGAATTTTGTCGCTGTAATAAGAGGGGATAACAATGGAAAGGCATGGATGTTTATCCTACACTATTCACTGATCAGCCATCGTTTAATCCCCCGCTTTACAATAGTCCGCAGGTGCAGCAATGGATACTCCCTCATCAAACTGCCCTCCGGCATTCCCTGTAACAGCGCATACCTGTATCGCACCTTTTTTAGAACCAACTGCGGCAGCCACTCTTCATACGGCAGGATTTCTTTTTCATAACAACGTAGCATATCCTGTCTCAACTTCTCCGAGGCAAAGGCATCAGCATTTTGAGAACTGATTCCGCCTGTTGCATAGAGACAAGTAACCTCTGGCAGTATCCCAATGCGCCGTCCCTCACGCGTTTCCCGCAGCCATGCTGGCCAGTCCTCTAAAAGCCGATATTCTTCCGAAAATCCTCCAAATCTTGCAAAAAAATCTTTGTGGAATAAAGTCCCCGCCGCACCAATGCAGTTCTCCGCAGAAAGGTATGTAAACTGCTCCGGTGCGGTTACCCCCAACCTTGCAAGTTGTTTTTTTCTCGGAAATGGGTACAGCTTCTTCTCCAACGTCCTATTGCACACCATCGCTTGCGATGTTGTTACAACCGTACATTCTTTTTCTGCCCATCGGACAAGCCGTGTCAACGCATCTTGTGAGTTCAATGCATCTCCTGTGGCGATGAATTTGAGATACGTACCTTGCAGTCTGCTTGCCAAGCTGTTCATGTGCGCGACTGTGCCAACGTTTGCGGCAGATTGCTGGAACGCAACTATTCCGTCATAACTATCAACGACCTCTGAGGGAAACTCTCGTCCAGAGCCGTCGTCGGACACGATAATTTCCGCTACAGGATAATCTTGCGCCACTATCGATTTAAGAGTCGACGCCAGCTCGCTGTATTCTCCATACGTCAATACTGCGACAGAAACCGATGGAGACTTATCTACTTCCATACATTCGCTCATAGTAACATTGGTACTCCCCGTTGATGATGTTCTCCCACCAGTTGCGGTGGGTCAGATACCAGTCGATGGTCTTGTCAATACCATCGGCGAATTTTGTCTCCGGCAGCCACCCCAGCTCGTCGTGGATCTTGGTGGGGTCGATGGCGTAGCGCATATCGTGTCCCTTGCGGTCGGTGACGTAGGTGATCAAACTCTCCGGCTTGCCCAGCTTCTGGCAGATCAATCGTACGATGTCGATGTTCCGCATCTCATTGTGGCCGCCGATGTTGTAGACCTCGCCCACCCGTCCGTTGCGGATGATGAGGTCGATGGCCTTGCAGTGATCCTCCACATACAGCCAGTCCCGGACGTTCAGCCCTTCGCCGTACACCGGCAGTGGCTTGTCATTCAGCGCGTTGGCGATCATCAGCGGGATCAGCTTCTCCGGGAAGTGATACGGGCCGTAGTTGTTGGAGCAGCGGCTCACCGTGACGGGCAGGCCGTAGGTGCGGTGGTAGGCCAGCACCAGCAGATCCGCGCCCGCCTTGGAAGAGCTGTATGGGCTGGAGGTGTGGATGGGTGTCTCCTCGGTAAAAAACAGGTCGGGACGATCCAGCGGCAGGTCGCCGTATACCTCATCGGTGGACACCTGATGGTGACGCTGAATACCGTATTTCCGGCAGGCGTCCAGCATGACCTGCGTACCCAGAATGTTGGTCTGCAAGAAGACCTCCGGGTTCTCGATGGAGCGGTCCACGTGGCTCTCGGCGGCGAAGTTCACCACCATGTCGGGATGCTCCTCCTCAAACAGATCGTAGATGGCCTTGCGGTCACAGATATCCGCCTTCACGAAACGGAAGTTGGGCTTATCCATGACGCTCTCCAGCGTAGACAGGTTACCGGCATAGGTCAGCTTGTCCACGCAGACAATCCGATCCTCCGGGTGCTTGTCCAGCATATAGAAAATGAAGTTGCTGCCGATAAACCCGGCACCGCCGGTGACGATAATGGTCATAAAGTGCCTCCTTAATACTTGCCCTCTGCCACATTCCGCAGGTGCTGCCCATAGGGAGATTTTCCGTAAGTATCAGCTGCCAGCAGTAGTTGTTCCTTATTGATCCAACCGTTGCGGTAAGCGACCTCCTCCAGTGCCGCGATCTGCACACCTGTCCGTCCAACCACGACTCTGACAAACTCAGACGCCTCCGCCAGAGAATCCATCGTCCCGGTGTCCAGCCAGGCGTAGCCGCGACCCAGTGTTACCACGTGCAGCGTGCCTTCGTCTAAATACACACGGTTCAGGTCGGTGATCTCCAGCTCGCCGCGAGCGGAGGGCTTCAACGCCTTTGCCCGCTCCACCACCTT
>QANA01000015.1 GCA_003149735.1 Clostridiales bacterium
TAGAGCGCATTGGTCAGCTCCATCATGCGGGCGATAGCCGTATTAAAGGAGAAGACGGCCAAATCTTCGTCTACTGCTTTGATCGTACGATGCAGTATAAAAGTGAGTTCCTTTTTATCGGCCTGCGCGTTTTCTTCGGAAGCTGCATAAATGCGGTCAACCAGGCGCTCGACGCGATCGAGATATTTGGCAATGGACTTGATGCCGCCGTCGTTCCAGGGGCCGCCTTCCACATAGGCAAAACCAAATCCCAAATACATCCGGAAAACATCGGCACCGAATTTCTGAATATAAGTATCGGGAGAGACGACATTGCCTTTGGATTTACTCATCTTTTCGCCATCCGGCCCTAAAATGGTTCCCTGATGTACCAGAGATTTAAAAGGTTCGTCAAAATTGAGATACCCCATATCGCGGAAAGCCTTAGTGAAGAAGCGGGAATAGAGCAGATGCATACAAGCATGTTCTGCACCGCCGACATATTTATCCACTGGCAACAGTTGGTTGATAATTTCCGGATCCCAGGCCATCTCTGCATTTTTATTATCCGGATATCTGAGATAGTACCAGGAGGAACAGACAAACGTATCCATCGTATCCGGATCGCGTTTTGCATTAGCACCGCAGACGGGGCACTTGCAATTCATAAAGCCCTGATGCTTAGCCAGCGGAGAAGTGCCATCCGGCGTGAAGTCCACATCATAGGGGAGTTCCACCGGCAAATCTTTTTCCGGCACCGGTACATCACCACAATGCGGGCAATGAATGATCGGAATGGGAGCACCCCAGTATCTCTGGCGGGAAATCAGCCAGTCGCGCAAACGGTAAGTCGTCTTGAAATCCCCTTTGCCGATGGACTTTAAATGTTCGGTAACTGCCTTCTTACCTTCGGTAACGGTAAGGCCATCAAATGCCCCGCTGTTGACCAAAGCACCTTCGTAATCGCAGAAAGGCAACGTATCGTCCTGTTCGGGGCGTTTTTTGGCAACGACCCGTTCAATAGGCAGATTATATTTGCTGGCAAAAGCAAAGTCGCGCTCATCATGCGCAGGAACTGCCATGACTACGCCTGTGCCGTAGCTGGCCAGTACATAATCGGCAGCCCAGATGGGCACTTTCCGCCCGTTGATGGGGTTGATGGCATAGGAACCGGTAAAGACACCCGTTTTCTCACGGGTAGAAGAAAGACGGTCAATTTCGCTGGCTTTGGCAGCGTAGGCCTTGTAATCGGCAACAGCCTGTTTCTGTTCCGGCGTTGTAAGAGAATCTACCAACGGATGTTCGGGAGAGATTACCACATAGGAACAACCATGCAGTGTGTCCGCACGAGTCGTAAAGACGGAAAACTGGCCGCCGCCCACGATATCAAAAGTAATTTCGCTGCCGGTAGATTTGCCAATCCAGTTTTTCTGCATCAATTTGGTTTTTTCCGGCCAATCCAGTGTATCCAGCCCGGAGAGCAGTTCTTCCGCATATTCGGTAATTTTAAAGAACCACTGCGTGAGATGTTTTCTGGTGACCGGCGTATGGCAGCGCTCACATTCGCCGTCTACAACTTGTTCGTTGGCCAGCACGGTATTGCAATGAGGGCACCAGTTGACCGGTGCCGCGGCACGATAGGCCAATCCCTTTTTATAGAGCTGCAAAAAACACCACTGTGTCCATTTATAATATTCGGGCATGCAGGTTTTGACTTCGTAATCCCAATCAAAGGAAGCGCCCATTGCTTTCAGCTGATGCTCCATGGTATCGATATTGGCAACGGTAGAATCCTTGGGATGAATGCCCGTCTTGATGGCATAGTTCTCGGCAGGTAAACCGAAAGCATCAAAACCCATCGGATGGAAGACGTTGTAACCCTTCATGCGCAGGTAACGTGCATAACTGTCTGCCAGACCGAAATTATACCAGTGGCCTACATGCAACTTGGCGCCGGAGGGGTAGGAGAACATCTCCAGTACATATTTCTTGGGCTTGTTGCTGTGCTTATCGAAATGATACAGCCCGGTATCTGCCCAGATTTTCTGCCATTTTTTTTCAATCTCAGGTAAATTCACGTTAGAAAACACTCCTTTTTTGGCCGCTGCAAAAAAAGAAACAGAGGCTTTTGTATATGCATAAAAGTGATGCCGACTTGATATTTTTATACAAATTTAATATTATAATACGGATACCGCTTTGTCAATAAACGCGATAACAGAGACGATATTTTCTGTGCTGTGGAGCAACTTTATTTCTGCGGAAGGGGTGCGGATAGTCGGTAAAATCCTTTGAATTTGCAGAAAAAAGTTGAAGAAGCAAAAAGCTTATGTTATAGTATTATCGGTATTGTAAATTTGTATGGCAGACTCATTTTCATATTTTTATAGATAAATACAAGTGCATGCGCGCCGGGCGGAGATCCGCTTCCCCGGAGCGGTGTGGAAGGGTGTAGTATGGAACGTAATTTTGAACACATCGGGATAGAAGTGCCGGAAGTGTTGTTGCCGGATAAGAAGGTCAACATGCGCAAATGGGCAGTTATTGCCTGCGATCAGTATACCACAAATGAGGCATACTGGCATGAAGTGGAACGCACCGTCGGTGGCAGTCCTTCTTCGCTGCACATTATGTTGCCGGAGATTTATCTGCAGGCGCCGGATCGCGATGCCCGCATTGCCAGCACCAAGGAAATCATGACGCGCTATATTGATGACGGAATCCTGACTTTATTGCCGCAGGGATTTATTCTTGTGGAACGGACGATCGACCGCAAAGTCAGAAAAGGCCTTATGGTGTTGGTGGATTTGGAAGAGTTCGATGCAGATCCGTTTAAAAAAGCACAGATTCGAGCCAGTGAGGAAGTCTTGGCTGAGCGCGTGGAAGCACGTATGGACATCCGCTCTGGTGCGGAACTGGAAATGCCCCATATTTTCCTGTTGATGGACGATCCGCAGTTTAAAGTGATCGAGCCGGTCTGGAGAAAAAGAGAGACTTTCACCAAATTGTATGATGTTGACTTGATGCTGCATGGCGGCAGAGCAACCGGATATTTAATAGAAGATAAAAACGTGGAGGCAGAGATTCTGCATCAGCTTTCCCTGTTGAAAACGCGAGATGGTATGCGTTTCTGTGTGGGAGACGGCAACCATTCCTTGGCAACGGCAAAAGCGGTATGGGAAGAAGCAAAGCAGACCCTTTCCCCCGAAGAACAGGAAAATCATCCGCTGCGTTATGCCTTGTGCGAATTGGTGAACCTGCACGATCCGGCAATGCCGCTGCTGCCCATTCACAGGGTGATCTCGGGCGTAAGTTCCTCTATGTGCATTCAGTATATAGTGGATCATCTCAATTCTGTCGGTGCCGACGCCCGGTTGGTTTTTTCCAGAAGAAAACCTTCGCTGCAGGTTACAGAAGCTCCGGAAGTTATTTTCTTTACCAGCAAAAGCAGCTCCGGCCGCATTGAGATCAATGCCCCCTCTACCAGAATGCTGGTGGAGCAAATACAGCCGGTGTTGGAAGATTTTGTGCGCGAATATCCCCTGGCAAAATTGGAATATGTGCACGGGAATGAAGAATTTGATCGCGTGACGCAGGAATATGATACGCTTGGTTTTGTAATGCCAGCTATGGAAAAGGCCACGTTTTTCGACGAACTTTCGGAGATGGGCGTATTCCCCAAAAAATGTTTCTCCCTGGGAGAAGCCAATGAAAAGCGGTATTATATTGAGTGCCGTTTGCTGAGCGAGCATGAAGAAGAAGTGCCGGAGGAGGAAGATCCGGAAGCATCGGAATTAGCTCAGGAAACAGAGGAACAGATCGAGGAAGTCTTTGAGGAGACGGTTCAGGAAGAAGCGGCGCCTCAGAAACTGAAAGAGTTTAAAATATCCAATCTGTTTAAGAAAAAGCCGGAATGAAGCAGAAATTGCGGAATTGGATAACGGCAAATTAAGGAGTTATTGTCGATTATGGAAATAAAAGTGGCGAAGTTCGGGGGAACATCTCTTGCAGATGCCGTACAAATTGCCAAAGTAAAAAAGATTATCGAGGCCGATCCGGCGCGCCGGTATATCGTGCCCTCGGCACCTGGAAAATCTGCATTTTACAATGTGAAAGTGACAGATTTACTCTATGCTCTGGAGCATGCCATTGAGAAAAAGGAGGATTATCACTCCTTTTACCGGCAAATCTGTGAACGGTTTACCGATATCAAGCGGGACTTGGGGCTGCAGATTGATATAGAAAGCAAACTGGAAGAAATATTGCATAATCTGCTCGCAGGGGCGGGCGAGGACTATGCAGCCAGCCGCGGTGAATATCTCAACGGTATGTTGATTGCCGATTATCTGGGCTATACGTTTATAGATGCAGCAGAAGTGATTCTGTTTGATAAGCGCGGCAAATACGATGAGAAGAGGACGGAAAAGGCGCTGTTCGAGCGGCTGCGCACAGTGGAACGGGCAGTAATTCCCGGATTTTATGGCAGCATGCCCAACGGTACTATCAAAACCTTTTCTCGTGGTGGCTCCGATGTGACCGGAGCGATTGTCTCGGCAGCAGTACATGCAGATTTATATGAGAACTGGACGGATGTTTCCGGTTTTTACATGGCAGATCCCCGTATTGTCAAACATGCAAAGCGGGTGGAGTCGATTACCTATCGGGAATTACGTGAGCTGAGCTACATGGGTGCCGCAGTGCTGCATGAAGACTCCATTTTCCCTGTTTATAAATACGCAATCCCGATCAATGTACGCAATACCAACGAACCGTCTGCGCCGGGAACGATGATCATGCCGACGATCGAAAGTTACGAAGGCCCTGCAGTGACGGGAATTGCCGGTAAGAAAAATTTCACAATTATTTCGATTGAAAAGAACGGAATGAATGCGGAATTGGGATTTGGCAGAAAAGTGTTGGCTTGTATTGAAAAATACGGAATCCCCTTTGAACATATGCCCTCCAGCATTGATACCTTGTGTGTTGTGTTGGAAGATGCAAAGGTGAAGGATAACATCAATGACATTGTGGATGATATTCACCGCACTTGTGAACCGGATAGCGTAGAAATTGTGCGTAATCTGGCTCTGATTGCAACAGTCGGTAAGCGTATGCGGGAAAGCATTGGCACGGCAGCTACTCTGTTTGCGGCAATGGCCAAAGCCAATATCAATGTGCGTATGATTGATCAGGGCTCCAGTGAGATGAATATCATTGTAGGCGTGAAAAATGAAGATTTTGAGCGCACAGTGAATGCGATTCATGACGCATTTGCTTTTTCTGAGAAAAATAGTTAAAAGAATATGTTTAAAGCACAGGAATCTCCTGTGCTTTTTTTGTGGTAAAATTTCGAGTTTTGTCAAGCGAAACAAAACGGGCAGGAATAAAGCGGTGCTTCCCGAATTATCTACAGGCAATTTTGTTTGGCTGATACCGGCATAAAGTGGAAAGTTACAAGCATATATATATGTATACAAAGCTTGCCTGAAAAAAGAATCATAGGTTTTTACCTATGTTTATCAATTGAGATGGGAATTTCAGTAAAAATGTTTTTTAGCTTTAATAACAAAAATTATTACTGACTTTTTACGGAAATAAGACAAAAAAGAAATAATAAATATTGTTCTTTTTGGCAGGGAAACGGCAAAAAAAACAGAATTTATAATAAAGAGTCCATCAATCGACAAAAGAATTTGGCGGAGGAGGCATTGGGAATGCAGCAACAATTATGGGAGCTGCCCTGCTACCTGTTTCATCAGGGAAGAAATTTTCGGGCCTATGAATTTTTTGGAGCACATCCGGGCGTAAAAGACGGCGTTCAGGGCGTATATTTCCGGGTATGGGCACCGCGGGCAAAAGCAGTGAGCCTGGTAGGAGATTTCAATGCCTGGCAACCGGGGACAATACCTATGGAGCGCCTGACAGAGCAGGGGATCTGGGAAGTTTTCCTGAAAGAGGTCGTTCCTTATGTATTATATAAATATGCTATAGAAACGCAGAAAGGAAAGATTCTCTTTAAAGCAGATCCTTTCGCTTTTTATAGTGAAACGCAGGAGGGAACTGCTTCCAAATATTATGACATGGATGCATCCTATGCGTGGCAGGATGAAAGCTATATGCGGTGGAGGAAACAACAAAATCCCTATGCATCACCGATGAATATTTACGAGGTGCATCTGGGTTCCTGGAAAAAGCGGCCGGATGGTACGTCGTTTACTTATCGGGAATATGCGGATATGTTGATTCCTTACGCAAAATCCATGGGATATACGCATTTGGAACTGTTGCCGCTGATGGAATATCCGTTCGATGGCTCCTGGGGGTATCAGGTTTGCGGATATTACAGTGTTACAGCTCGTTATGGTACGCCGGAGGATTTCCGCTACTTTGTGGAAAAAGCGCATCAAAGCGGTTTGGGCGTCATTCTGGATTGGGTGCCGGCGCATTTTCCAAAAGACGCGCACGGGCTTATTGAATTTGATGGTTATCCGTTGTATGAGGATGCCAATCCCCTGCGGCAGGAGCATAAGGGTTGGGGGACACGCATCTTTGATTTTGGCCGCCCGGAAGTTGTCTCTTTTCTGGTTTCCAATGCTATGTTCTGGCTGGAAAAATATCATGTTGACGGGCTGCGTGTGGATGCAGTAGCAGCCATGCTCTACTTGGATTACGATAAAAAAGAAGGCGAATGGGCGCCTAACCGGCATGGAGGAAGGGAAAATTTAGAGGCGGCGGAATTTTTGAAAACACTGAATAGGGAAGTTCTGACAGCCTATCCTTATGCACTGACGATAGCGGAGGAGTCTACAGCCTGGCCTATGGTGACGCAGCCACCCGAAAAAGGCGGCTTGGGCTTCAATTTCAAGTGGGATATGGGCTGGATGAATGATTCGCTGGCCTATATGCAGACAGACCCTTTCTTCCGCAAGTATGACCATGAGAAATTGACGTTCCCCTTGATGTATGCTTTCAGCGAAAACTATATTCTGCCGATTTCACATGATGAAGTAGTACATGGAAAGCGTTCTCTGTTGGATAAGATGCCGGGAGAATATGATTTGAAATTTGCTAACGACCGGGCATTTCTAACATTTATGATGACACGACCCGGAAAAAAGCTGATGTTTATGGGTTCGGAATTCGGCCAATTCAAGGAATGGGCCTACCGAGAAGGATTGGATTTCCTGTTGCTGGATTATGAAAAGCATCGCCAACTGAGAGATTTTTGCAGAGAACTCAATCTGCTTTACTTGCAAAAATCGCAGCTTTGGGAAAACGATCAGGATTGGGAGGGGTTCCAATGGGTGCAAGCGGATGATCGGGAAAATAACAGCTATGTATACCGGCGGATGGATCGCCGGGGGAAAGAACTTTTAATTGCGATTAACTTTTCACCGGTGCTGCGGGAACATTATCAGATTTCGTTGCCCGGTCAGGCTGTTTACCGCTACCTTTTGAATTCGGAAGAAAGCAGATTCGGCGGGGTAGGCACGCAAGTGGCGGATATTTTGCCGTTGAAAAAGGAAGATGGCAGTTATTATGGAGAAATTACGCTGCCGCCGTTGGGCGCGGTGATTTGGGAAAAAGAACGTCCCTTACCCGGGCGCAGGCAGCGGCGTCATAAAAAATGATTCCAAATGGTAGTAGGGAAAGGCAGGCATGAAGTATGCGAAAAAAACAATGTGTGGCAATGTTGCTGGCAGGCGGGCAGGGAAGTCGACTGTATGCGTTGACATCTAAAGTGGCGAAGCCGGCAGTCTCTTTTGGAAGCAAATATCGTATTATTGATTTTCCGCTTTCCAATTGCATCAATTCCGGAATTGATACGGTCGGCGTTCTGACGCAGTATCAGCCGTTGGAACTGAATGACTATATTGGCAATGGAGAACCGTGGGATTTGGATCGCACTTATGGAGGCGTGCACATTCTTCCACCTTATCAGCGGAGCCGTGGCGGCGACTGGTATAAAGGAACAGCTAACGCTATTTATCAAAATATAGGATTTATTGAGCGTTATGACCCCGATTATGTGCTGATTCTTTCAGGTGACCATATTTATAAAATGGATTATGCAAAAATGCTGGAATTTCATAAAGAGAAGCAGGCTGATTGCACCATTGCCGTCATCGAAGTACCGCTCAAGGAAGCCAGCCGTTTTGGCATTATGAATACCGATGAAGAAAATCGCATTTATCAATTTGAAGAGAAGCCGGCAAAGCCGAAGAGCACCAAAGCTTCCATGGGTGTCTATATTTTCAGCAAAGAAGCATTATTCCAATATTTGAAGGCAGATGAGGAAGATAAAAAGTCGGCGAAAGATTTCGGCAAAAATATTATTCCTTCCATGCTGAAAGATGGGAAACGACTGTTTGCTTATGAATTCAGCGGCTATTGGAAGGACGTCGGGACTATTTCATCTCTTTGGGAAGCGAATATGGATTTGTTGGGAGAACGGCCTGTATTGGAATTGGGCGACCCCAATTGGAAGATCTATTACCGTCATACACCGGAAAACCCCCATTATGTGGGAGAAGAAGCCAAGGTGCGCAACAGCGTATTGGCAGAAGGCTGCGAAATCTACGGTACTGTAGAAAACTCGGTGCTGTTTTCCAATATCACAGTGGAAAAAGGAGCCGTTATCCGCGATAGTGTAGTCATGAGCAATTGTACGATTAAAGCCGGTGCCCGTGTAGAATACAGCATACTGGATTCTAATGTTGTGGTAGGAGAAAATGCTCGTGTTGGCGAAAATATGCAGGATGCAAAGGGCATTGCTGTGGTAGCAAGCGGTATCTCCATTGGAAAAAAGACGGTTGTGGAATCTGGCGAGATGGTCACAGAGGATATGAAATAAGGAGGATACTATGTCTGCAATCGGTATTATTTTTTCGAATATACATGATCATACTGTCCCGGAGCTGACGCGTGGGCGCACGATGGCCTCGATTCCTTTTGGTGGACGCTATCGTCTGATCGATTTTGTACTCTCTACTATGGTGAATGCAGGGCTGGAGACGATTGGCGTCATCACGAAGACGAATTACCAGAGCTTGATGAACCATATCGGACGCGGTAAGGACTGGGACTTGGACCGTAAAACCGGAGGTTTGATGGTATTGCCTCCCTTTGGGCATGCGGATAATAACGCGCTGTATACCAATCGACTGGAAGCTTTGAAAGGCGTCCTGGGAATTCTGCGCAAATCCAGTGAGCAGTATGTGGTAATGGCAGATTGCGATATTCTGGCCAATTTTGATTTGGCAGCAGCTCTGCGGCAGCATGCACAAAGTGGTGCGGATTTGACTGTGATTTATAAAAAGGCCTTTTTGGAGAATGAATCCAAACGAATGAACAAGATCCTTAAGATGGATGCAGCTGGGCGAGTGCAGGATATTGCCGTGTATCAGGGAACTCAGGGTGAGGTAAATCTCTCGATGGATATCTGGATTGTCGGGCGCGAATATCTGTTGGGCATTGTAGAGGATGCCATTGCGCATGGTTATTCCAGCCTGACTAAAGATGTATTGGCGCCTAACCTGGATACGATCAACATTCAGGGGTTTGAGCATACCGGATATTATTGCTGCATTGATTCTATGGAATCTTATATGGAAGGGAATATGGAGCTGTTGGATCGTTCAGTTCGCAAGGAACTGTTCGATAATGAAGATTGGCCTATTTTTACAAAAGTAAAAGACTCTTCCCCGACAAAGTATGGCAGCGAAGCAAGCGTGAAAAATTCCATGGTGGCCGATGGCTGTGTAATTGAAGGGACGGTAGAAAATTCTGTGCTCTTCCGCGGTGTTAAGATTGGCCGCAACACAGTGGTACGCAACAGCGTATTAATGCAGGATGCCGTAACAGGTGATAATGTTTCCCTGAATTACGTGGTGACGGATAAACGAGTGGTAATCAAGGACGGGCGTACACTTTCCGGTTATGCCACACATCCATTTTTTATCAATAAAGACAGTCTGATTTGAAAAGGGGTGGGCTTTCATGAAAAAGAAAATATTATTTGCGGCTGCAGAAGTACTGCCCTTTGCAGCTACCGGCGGGCTCGGAGAAGTAGCCGGTTCGCTGCCGGGTGCATTGTATCATACAGGAAAGTATGATATACGTGTGGTGCTGCCGTTATATGGAGAGATTGAGCAGTGCTGGCGGGAACAGATGCAGTTCATAGGCAGCAGACAAGTGGAATTGGCCTGGAGAGAGCAATATTGCGGCCTTTTCCGCCTGGAAAAAGATGGTGTGATCTATTATTTTGTTGATAATGAATATTATTTTCAGCGCAATAATGGCCTTTATGGCTATTATGATGATGGGGAACGCTATGCATTTTTCTGCAAGGCAGTGCTTGACTGCTTGCCGTTGATGGATTTTCAGCCAGATATTTTGCATGCGCACGATTGGCAGTGTGCACTGTTGCCGGTCTATTTAACTTATTGCTACCATTATCCGCAGGTAAGAACTGTTTTCACTATACACAACGTGGAATATCAGGGAAAATACGGAAAAGAGATTTTGGGAGACGTTTTTGCTTTACCGCCGGAAGCGTTGCCGGCTCTGGAATATGACGGTTGCCTGAATCTGATGAAGGGAGCACTGGAGTGCTCGGATATCATCAGCACAGTCAGCCCTTCCTATGCGCAGGAATTGCATAGCGCGGAGTATGCCCATGGTTTGGAGGCAATCATTCGCCGCAACAGCCATAAGATGCGGGGCATTTTGAATGGAATCCATGTAGATGGATATGATCCGAGGAAAGATCCGGCTATTTTCCAAAACTATTCGGAAAAAGATTTTTCCGGAAAATCGGTAAATAAAGCGGAACTGCAAAAGCTGGCAGGGCTTCCCTGCGAACCGGATGTGCCGTTGATTGCAGTAGTCAGTAGACTGGCTTCCCATAAAGGTGTAGAATTAATTTGCCAGGCTGCAGAGCAAATGTTGCAGGGGCAGGTCCAAATGATTGTGCTGGGTAAGGGAGATGTGCGCTATGAAGATTGGCTGCGCTCGCTGCAAAGCCCTTATCCCGGCAAGATTGCCGCTATGATTACATATAGCAACGATCTCTCACGCAAGATTTATGCGGGAGCCGATTTGTTCCTGATGCCTTCCAAGAGTGAACCCTGTGGCCTGGCACAGATGATTGCTTGCCGCTATGGTACGGTTCCGGTGGTAAGAGCTACAGGTGGTTTGCGAGATTCCATTATTGACTATGCGCAGCAGGGATTTGGATTCCGTTTTGGTGCATATACGACAGAAGCTTTGCTGCAGGCATTGTATCGTGCACTGGAAGTTTATCAGGATCAGGATGCATGGCAAGCATTATGCAAGCATGCAATGGAGCAGGATTTCAGTTGGACAAAATCGGCGCAGGAATACGTAGAACTGTATGATAACCTGCAACCAAGCAGTTAAGCCGAGTCGGAAGTTAAGGTGAGCAGAAAGCGAGTGAAAAGAGATTCATGATACACATGACAAAAGAAGACGTAACGCAGAAATTGCGGGAAACGCTCTCCATCTATTTTGGATGTAAGTTGGAGAAGGCGTCGCCGGAGCAGTTATATAAAGCTTCGGCTATGGTGGTGCGGGAATTGCTGCTGGAAAAGCGCAGTCAATTCCGCAGTAAAGCAAATGATCAGGATGCAAAGCAGGTGTACTACTTATGCATGGAGTTTTTGGTAGGCCGATCGCTTAAAAATAACCTGTATAATCTTGGGTTGACTGATGTGTTTCAGGAAGCCCTTCGGGATATATCTGTCGATTTGGAAGACCTGTATGAGCAAGAGCCGGATGCAGGGCTGGGCAATGGCGGGTTAGGCCGGTTGGCAGCCTGCTATATGGATTCGTTGGCGACTCTGGGCTATGCGGCAACAGGATTTTCTATTCGCTTTGAATATGGTTTGTTTCGGCAGAAACTGGTAGACGGATGGCAGATAGAAATGCCGGATATCTGGCTGCCGGGCGGGCAGGTCTGGCTGGTACCGCGGACAGATATTTCTTTCCAGGTGCGTTTTAACGGAAGAATCGAAGAACAGTGGACGTCTGAGGGATTAAAAGTTAAGCATCTGGATTACGAAGAAGTCGAGGCCGTTCCTTATGATATGATGATTTCGGGAGAAAATTCTCCGGCGGTTGCTTTATTGCGCCTGTGGCGATCCAGAGATATCCGCAATTTTGATATGGAATCTTTTGCCAATGGAGATTATGCACGGGCTGCACTGGAAAATACTTCGGCAGAGATGATTTCCAAGGTGCTGTATCCGGCAGATAATCATTTTGAAGGGAAATCTTTGCGCCTGAAGCAGCAGTACTTCCTTGTCTCGGCTTCTATTCAGAATATTTTTCACGACTATATTTCTGCGCATGGTTCGTTGGAGCATTTTGCCGATCGAGTGGCAATTCATATCAACGATACCCATCCGGCATTGTGCATTCCGGAAATGATGCGTATTCTGATGGATGACTATCATTATTCCTGGGAAGCCGCTTTTGATATAGTGAAGAAAACAGTGGCTTATACGAACCACACTGTTATGGCAGAAGCGTTGGAAAAATGGCCGGAGGATTTGCTGCAAAGACGTTTGCCGCGTATCTGGTCAATTTTGCGTGAATTGAATGAACGGTTTTGCGGAGAACTGTGGCAACGCTATCCGGGCGACTGGGAACGTATTGAACGTATGGCGCTGCTTTCCAAGGGGCAGGTGCGCATGGCCAATCTTTGTGTAGTCGGTTCGCATACGGTAAATGGTGTATCGGCGCTGCATTCGGAAATCTTGAAAAAGGATGTATTCCGGGATTTTGCAGAGTTGACACCCGAAAAATTTACGAATGTGACGAATGGAATTGCTCACCGCCGTTGGCTTTGTCAATCCAATCCGGGGCTGACTGCGCTGCTGGACGAATGCATCGGGCCGGATTATCGAAGCAAACCTGAGCATTTGAGCAAATTCCTGCAATATCGCGAGGATTCAGCTGTGCTGCAGCGGCTGGAAAGCATCAAACGGGAGAATAAGGTGCGTTTTGCCAACCGTGTAGCAAAGGAAACGGGCATCATGCCGGATCCGGATTCTGTTTTTATTGTGCAGGCTAAGCGGTTGCATGAGTATAAGCGCCAGCTGCTCAATGTGCTGCGCATTATTTCCCGCTATCAGCAGTTGCTGGAAAATCCGGATATGGAAATGCAGCCGGAGACCTATTTCTTCGCTGCAAAGGCAGCACCCGGCTATGACATGGCAAAGCAGATCATCAAACTAATCAGTTATTTGAGCCGTGAAATTGAGGAGCATCCTAAGATTGCTCAGAAGCTGCGGGTGATTTTCCTGGAAAATTATTGCGCGACCATGGCAGAGCATATGATGCCTGCGGCGGAAATCAGCGAGCAGATTTCTTTAGCCGGAAAAGAAGGTTCCGGCACTGGCAACATGAAACTGATGATTAACGGTGCCTTGACGATGGGCACGATGGATGGTGCCAATATTGAAATCAGCCAGCGCGTGGGTATGGACAATATATTCATTTTTGGTTTGCGGGCTGAAGAAGTGGAAGAGGTTTGGCGGCAGGGATATTCCCCAAGCCACTATTATCAGCAGGATGTTCGCCTGCAACAGGCAGTGGATCGTCTGCTGCAGGGATTTGGCGGTATGGATTTCTCCAATATTCATCATTATTTGATGGTGGGCAATTATGGAGTTGCCGATCCGTATATGTGTATGGCAGATTTCTCAGATTATTGCCGAGCGCATGATCTGGCAGCGGAAATCTATAAGGATCGCAGATGCTGGAATCAGATGTCGTTGACCAATATCGCCTGCGCTGGAAATTTTGCGGCAGATCGGGCTATCAAAGAATATGCTGAGCGCATTTGGCACATAAAACCGGTTGAATGAAGCAAATGAGCAATGAGAAGGCAGCCTGGGCTGCCTTCTGTCAATAGGAGCATATTATGGAACAACAGATCATTTTCTATTCTCGACAAATGGCTTACCGCAGTCCAGTGGGGGCTGTAGCCCAAGGGCAGAGCGTAACATTGCATTTGCAGTTGGCGCGGCGTCTGGGCATTTTGCAGGCAAGCATTGTGGTATTGGATGATGCGCAGGGCAGCAGAATGGAATATCCGCTTGAGTGGGAAGGGCTGGAAGGGGCTTATGATTGCTATAAAGGCGAAATTCCGGCACTGCCTGTTGGACTGTATTGGTATTTTTTCCAGTTGGATGGTGTGGACGGAAGATGCTATGGCGGCCGGCAGGGGCGAGAAGCGATTCTGACAGACAAGCCTGCTGCATGGCAACTCAGCATATATCAAAAAACATATCAAACGCCGGATTGGATCAAAGGCGGATTATATTATCATATTTTTGTGGATCGCTTTTGTAAGGAAGGGGATATGCCGGTGCGGGAGGATGCCTGCATGCATGAAGATTGGTATGAACAGCCGGAATATCTGCCTGATGCAGAGGGCGTAATCCGCAACCGGGATTTTTTCGGCGGAACTCTGCGCGGTATTACTTCCAAGCTGCGCTATTTGAATAGCCTGGGCGTGACATGCCTGTATTTAAGCCCGATTTTTGAAGCATATTCCAATCATAAATATGATACCGGAAATTATATGCGGATTGATCCTATGTTTGGAACAGAACAGGATTTCCAAATACTTTGCCAAAAGGCAAAGACCTATGGAATTCGTGTGGTGCTGGACGGTGTGTTTAACCACACGGGCTCGGATTCCATTTACTTTAATCGGGAAGGGCGTTATCCGCATCTGGGAGCCTATCAGTCAACGGAATCTCCTTATTATAAATGGTATCGTTTCAGTGAATACCCTGATCGGTATGAAAGCTGGTGGGGCATCGATACAATGCCGCAGGTGGAAGAAAACAATCCGGAATATCAGGAATT